>NZ_LIQZ01000001.1 GCF_001418655.1 Streptomyces phaeochromogenes
CCCACCCCCACGTCACAGAAAGAGCCCCGCACCACATGCCCCGCTTCAGCGTCATCGTCACCGCTCAAGGCCTCGCGGGGCGCCTCCCCACCGCCCTCGACTCGGTCCTGGCCCAGTCCTTCACCGACTTCGAACTGATCACGGCCTGCGACACCCCCGGCTCCCCGGCGGCGACCGTCGCGGACGAATACGCCGCCGGAGACCCCCGCGTCACCCACCCCACCGGTTCACGCGCCGCGGGCATGCACGCGGCCACCGGCACGTACCTGCTCTTCCTGGACGCGACCGACGTGCTGACGCCGGGAGCACTCGCCGCGACGGACGCCCGGCTCCGGGAAACCGGCGACGTGGACGTCCTGTACCTCGCCCACGAGCGCGTGCCGTGGTGGGTGGGCGAACCGGTGGCGGAGCGGAGCGAGGACGGCGACCCCACGGACGTACGGCGACCGGTCTGGGCGACGGCCTACCGAAGGGCGTTCCTCGCCGATCACCAACTCACCTTCCCCGAAGGCCACTTCACGGACATCGGCTGGTCCGGCCTGGTGACCCTCGCGGCCGGGAGGACGGCCGCGCTGGACACCGTCTGCGTACGACGTCATGAGCGGCGCCCGAACGGCAGCCGTGCGACACCCGACGTCCAGCGCCAACTCCTCGACCAGGTCGAGCTGGTACTGAGGCGAGCAGCCGAACAGGACCTGGACCAGGACACCTCGCGCGCCCTCTTCGACCATCTCTTCGCCGAGGTCCTCGACACGGCGGCCACGTCCTGCCGAAGGGCCTTCTTCCGCCGGGCGGGCAGGCTGTACCGCCGCCACCGCCCGCGCGGCCACCGCACGAAGGGGCTGCGCAACCGGCTGCTGGCCCGCGGCGCGTACGCCACGTTCCGCGCGCTCCTCGGTGCCGAGCGACGGTCGGAGCAGGCCCGTGCGTTCGCGACCCGCGCCGCCCGCAGATGGCGCCGCGGCCGACCTCGCGGCCCGTACCGGCGCTACCTCCGCAGGCCCCTCGACGAGAACCTCGCCGTCTACGCGGCGTACTGGGGCCGCGGCTACGCCTGCAACCCGGCCGCCGTCCACCGCAAGGCACGCGAACTCGCCCCGCACATCAGGTCGGTGTTCCTGGTGCGGGAGCAGGACGCGGCGAGCATGCCCGAGGACGTGGAGAGCGTGGTGATCGGGAGCAGGCGGTACTGGGAGGTGATGGCGCGGGCCAAGTACACGTTCAACAACGTCAACTTCGAGACGGCCGTGGTCAAACGCCCCGGGTCCGTGCACGTCCAGACGCACCACGGGACACCGCTGAAGCGGATGGGCGTCGACCAGGTCGAGTACCGGGCGGTCGCGGCGGCCACCGGCAGCTTCGGCCGGCTGATGGAGCGCGCGGACCGCTGGGACTACTCCCTCTCCTCCAACTCCCACTCCACAGAGGTCTGGTCGGGCGCCTATCCCAGCGCGTTCCAGCACCTGGAGTACGGCTATCCGCGCAACGACCGCTTCTACACGGCGGATCCGGCCGAGGTCACCGCGATCCGCGAGCGGCTCGGCATCCCCGAGGACCGGGTGGCGCTGCTGTACGCGCCGACGTACCGCGACTATCCACGCGATGTGTCGGCCCAGTTCGACCTGGCCCGCTTCTGCGCCGAGCTGGGACCGGAGTTCGTGGTGCTGCTGCGCGCGCACTACTTCCTCGAAGGCGACGCGGATCTCCAACAGGCCGTCGCCTCCGGCCGGTTGATCGACGTCACGGCGTCACGCGAGACCGAGGACATCTGTCTGGCCTCGGACGCGCTGATCACGGACTACTCGTCGATCATGTTCGACTACGCCAACCTGGACCGGCCGATCGTGACGTTCGCCGACGACTGGGACGTCTACCGGGACACCCGGGGCGTCTACTTCGACCTGCTGGCCGAGCCGCCCGGCCATGTCGCCCGTACGCAGGACGAGTTGATCCGGGTCTTCACGACGGGTGAGTGGGCGGACGAGCGGTCCGCCGGGCTGCGGGACCGGTTCCGGGAGCGCTTCTGCCGGTTCGACGACGGGCGGGCCGCCGAGCGGGTCGTACGGCGGGTGCTGCTGGGGCAGGCCGAGGAGGAGCTGCCGCCGGTGGTGCCGTTGCACGAGCGCCTCCCCGTTCCGGCGGCGAGACCGGCGGTCGCCGTCGGCCCACGGACCCACACAGCGGCCCGCTGATGCCGCCGTCACGTCCCCCGCAATCCCCGCCGGTTCCCGGACCTGGAGGTGCCATGCCCCGCTTCAGCATCGTCGTGCCCGTCCACAACGTGCAGGGCTATCTGCGCGTATGCCTGGAGTCGGTCCTCGACCAGTCGTACGGCGACTTCGAGCTGATCGTCGTCAACGACCGTTCCCCGGACGGGAGTTCGGCGATCATCGACGAGTTCGCGGCCCGCGACGAGCGGATCGTGCCGGTGCATCTGCCCGTCAACGGCGGGATCGGCCCGGCCCGCAACCACGGGGCGAAGCTGGCGCGGGGCGAGTACCTGCTGTTCCTCGACAGCGACGACAGCTACACGCCGGGCACCCTGCGGGCGATCGCCGAGCGCATCGACGCGACCTCGCGGCCGGACATCGTCCTGTTCGACTACGCGCGCACGCACTGGCACGGCGCGGTGAAGCGCAACCGGGACGCGGCGGTGTTCGAGGCGCCGGGCCCCGAGGTGTTCACGGTCGCCGAACGCCCCGATCTGCTCGACCTGTTCACGGTCGTCTGGAACAAGGCGTACCGCCTCGACTTCTTCCGCGAGGGCGGCTTCACCTTCCCCACCGGCTTCTACGAGGACGCGGTGGTCGTCTACCAGACGCTGTGGACGGCCCGCACGATCACGCTCGTCGACCGGATCTGCGTGTACTACCGGCAGCGCCGCCAGGGCAACGCGATGCGTACGCCGAGCCGGGAGCACTTCGAGGTGTTCGCGCAGTACGAGCGGCTGTTCCGATTCATCGCGGAGCGGCCGGAGTTGGAGCGGTGGCGCGGCTTTCTCTACGACCACATGGCGGACCACTACCTCTTCATCCTCCGCCAGCAGGACCGCGTACCGCCGTCGGCCCGCCCCGAGTTCCACCGGCGGGCGGCACGGGACCTGCGGGCGTACCGCCCGGGCGGACACCGGCTCGGCGCGGACATCCCGCGGGTGTCATTCACCCTGCTCGCCCGGACCCCGTACGCCCTCTACGGCCTGCACCGCGTGGCCGCCGTGCGGCGGGCCGGTCTGCGCAGGCGCTACCGGGTCTGGCGCCGACGGCTGCGCAGGGTGCTGCTCGCGACGCACCGGCGGCTGGTGCTGCGGCGCGCGCTCGACCCGAACCTGGCCGTGTACTCGGCCTTCTCGCACCGGGGCGTCCTGGGCGATCCGGCCGCGATCCACCGCAAGGCGCGGGAGATCGCCCCGCACATCCGGGGTGTGTGGGTGGTCGGGAAGGAGTACGTGGACACGCTGCCGCCGGACGTCGAGCACGTCCTGCCGGGCAGCCGCGCGTACCGGAAGGTGACGGCGAGGGCCAAGTACCTGGTCAACAACATGAATTGGGCGAACGACCTGGTGAAGCGCGAGGGCGCGGTGCACATCCACACCCACCAGGGCACCCCGCTCAAGTCGATGGGCGCGGACCTGCTCAAGTACCCGGGCGCGCGACGGGGTTTCAGTGTCCCGAAGATGCTGCGGCGGGCCGACCGCTGGGACTACAGCCTGGTCGCGAACCCGCACTCGGAGCTGGTCTGGGACCGCGCGTACCCCTGCGACTTCGTGTCCCTGCGCTCGGGCAGCCCGCGCAACGACTGCCTGGTCCGCCCGGAGGCGGGCCGACGGGAGGCGGTGCGGGAGCGGCTGGGTGTTCCGGACGAGCGGGCCCTGATCCTGTACGCGCCGACCAACCGCGACCACCGTCAGGGCGGTTACGCGCCCACGTGCGACCTGGAACGCCTCGCGGCCGGGCTGCCCGGCGACCACGTCCTGGCGGTCCGCCTCCACCCGTCACTGGCCCAGCGCCACGAACGCGGCCTGGAACTCAAGGACTTGGCAAGGCGAGGCGTACTCCTGGACGTCACCGACGAGCCGAGCGTCGAGGACCTGATGCTCGCTTCCGACGCGCTGGTCACCGACTACTCGTCCCTGATGTTCGACTACGCCCACCTCGACCGGCCGATCGTCCTGCACGCCTACGACTGGGACACCTACCTCGCCGGACGCGGCACGTACTTCGACGTGACCGAGCGACCGCCGGGTCATGTGACGCGAGACGAGGGCGAGTTGGCGCGGCTGTTCGCGTCGGGCGCGTGGCGGGACGAGGAGTCGGCGCGACTGCGGGAGGCCTTCCGGGAGCGGTTCGGCGGCTACGACGACGGGCGGGCGTCGGAGCGGGTCGTACGGCTGCTGATGCTGGGCGAGGACCTGTCCGCCGTGCCGCCCACGGTCCCCGCGCCCGGCGTCCCGAGCGGGCAGTTGGCCCGCTCGTGAGCGCTCGCCCCGCCGCGTGGGTGCTGTTCCTCGCCGCCCTCTTCGGCTGTCTCCAGCTCGCCAACGTCACCGGCCGGGACACGCCCGACAGCCGCAACTACCTGTCGTACGCCCTGAGTCTGGGCGGTGCGGACAAGGAGGAGGCGGCGGGGCGCACGATCGCGTACGTGTGCGCGAGCCGGGGCGAGACCGCGTCGCGGAACCACAGTGTGGACGTGCGGCGCTTCCGGGCTCCCGATCCGGGGCCGGAGATCCGGGACGAGTGCCGGGGCTACTACGACTGGAGCGTCGGACGGCGTCTGGAGGCCGGCCAGACGTCCGGGTGGACGGCGCCCTTCATGAGCGAACGGTTCATGCGGATCTTCGAGGTGCGGCCCGGGTATCCGCTGCTGCTCGTGCCGTTCGTGACGGTGCTCGGGGTGACGTGGGGGCTGTGGGCGGCGGGGGTGGTCGTCGCGGCGGCCGGGGGCGTGCTGGTGTTCCTCGTCCTGCGGACCGTGGGCGTGCCGGTGGGATTGGCGCTGACCGGGCAGGCCCTCTACTACCTCCTGCCGACCGGTGCGACCGCGATGCGGCCCATGACCGAGGGCACGATGATGGCGCTCACGCTCGCTGTGCTGTGGGGGTGTGCGCTGGTGCTGCGGGGGCGGGC
>NZ_LIQZ01000010.1 GCF_001418655.1 Streptomyces phaeochromogenes
GACCGAAGGAGGGAGGGGAGGCGGGAGAGGCGGCGGGGGATGCTCGGGATTCGTCATGGTCCGAACGTACGGAGCGGGGCCCGTCCGGCGCGTTGGCCCGTTTCACCACCGCTGGTAGTTTTTCACCATGCGGGAGACGGAGATCCACCTCGGGGAGCCGCCCGTCGTCGCCAACGCGGGCGTCGGCGTGCACGGCGTCGCGAGCCGTACGGACGTCTTCCGACTGCCGGAGCTGTGGCAACTGCACCTGTACCAGTACGAGGCCGAGCTGACCGTCGACGGAACGGCGCACGTCATCCGCCCCGGCCGAGTCAGCCTCGTACCGCCCGGCACGACGGTCCGCTACCGCTATCGGGGCCGCTCGGAGCACCTGTACGCGCATCTGCGCATCGCCCCCGCGGGGTCGCCGCGCACCGTGCCCGTGATGCAGGACGCCGGACCCGAACTCCCCATGCTGACCGGCTTGTTGCTCCAGGCGGTCGCCTCCGCACCGGGTGAGCCGGAGCGCACCCGGGCCGAGATCTGGACCGCTCTGTGGCGCATCGCCCATCTCGCCCCGGCGGCCGAACGGCCCGGACCGCACCCCGCCGTCACCGCCGCGATCGCCTATGTCGAGGCGAACCTCGCCGCCCCGCTCACCGTGCCCGCCGTGGCCCACGCCGTCGGCGTCTCGCACAACCACCTGACCCGGCTCTTCCGCGCCACCACGGGCGGCACCGTCGTCGCGTACATCCGGCGCCGCAGGCTCGACCGCGCCCACCACCTGCTACGGGCCTCGACCCTGTCGATCCCGGCGGTCGCCGCGTCGGTCGGCATCCCCGACCTGCAGGCCTTCAACAAGGCGTGCCGACGCGAACTGGGAGCGTCCCCGCGAGCCCTGCGCGGCGAGACGAGCGCCGCCTGAGCGCGAACGCCATCGGGCACCTGCGAACGCCGTCGGGCGCCTGCGAACTCCCCTCAGGACTCCGCGGACTCCTTGACGGCCTTCAGAACCACGAACTTCGCGTCGCTCGCGACCAGTTGGCTGTTGCCGAAGAGACGCCGCAGCTTCACGTGGTAGCCGAGATGACGGTTGCCGACCACCCACAGCTCGCCACCGGGCCGCAGCGCCCGGCGCGCCCCGGTGAACATCCGCCAGGCGGTGGCGTCGGACGTCGCCTGGTGCGAGTGGAAGGGCGGATTGTTCAGCACGAGGTCGACGCTCGCGTCCGGAATGCCCTCCAGCCCGTCGCCGACGCGGAACTCCGCCTTGCCGTACTCCACCGTGTCGTCGGTGTTCGCCCAGTACGTCGCCTCCGCCGAGGTCACCGCCTGGTACGACTCGTCCAGGAACAGCGTCTCGGCCCGGGGCCGCGCCAGCGCCATCGCCGTACCGACGACTCCGTTGCCGCAGCCCAGGTCCACGACGCGCTCGGCCCCGCCCTCGTACGGCAGGTGCTGGAGGAAGAACCTGGTGCCGATGTCGAGGCGCTCGGCGCAGAAGACGCCCGCGTGGTTGACGACCGTACGGCCGGAGGCGGGACCGATTCTCTCTGGCAGCGTGTAGCTGTGCGGCCACGGGTTGGCCGGTCTGGTGATCCCCGGATTCGGCGTGCAGAAGATCAGCCGGGCCTTCTTCTCGGCCAGCGAGGTCCGGGTGGGGCCGATGATCCGCTCGAACAGCTTCAGCGTCGAGGTGTGGATCTCCTTCACCATGCCCGTGCCGATGACGACCGTCCCCTCGTGCACGGCCGGCGCCAGGCGCAGCAGCTGGTCCTCCAGGAGCGCGAGGCTCTTCGGCACCCGCACCAGCAGCACGTCGACGCGCTCGACGGGCGGGTCCTGGGTGGTGAGAAGACGTACGGAATCCTGGTCCGCGCCGTTGCGCGCCAGATTCGCGCGGGTCGCCTCCCGGGTGAGGAACGAGTCGGTGATCTGCACCGGCCGGTGGGCCCGGAGAGCCGTCGTGAGGGCGCCCCACCGGTCGCCGACCACGACCACCGTGCCGTCGAGTGCCTGGTCGCTGTCCGCGAGATGCTTCAGCAGATACTCGTCGGAGGCGTCCCACGCACGGAGCTGGTCACGGGAGTCCTCGGGGAAGCGGGCCAGCTGCAGCTCGGCCGAGGGGGTCGTCATACGGTCGGTCATTGGGTCCAGGCTATCCGAGGCGCAGCTCAGGGGGTTTCCGGTGTCCATCCGGGGCCGTGCGCGAGTATGGGAGCCATGGACGCCGAGCTGTTCCCCCGGGCCCGTACGGAGATCGCGCCGGGCGCCGTACACCTGCCGGACTGGCTGACCGCCGATCGTCAGAGCGAACTTCTCGACGCCTGCCGCGCCTGGGCACGCCCGCCCGCGGGGCTGCGCACGGTCCGCACACCGGGCGGCGGCACGATGACGTCCCGCCAGGTCTGCCTGGGCCGGCACTGGTACCCGTACGGGTATGCGCGCACGGTCGTCGACGGGGACGGGGCGCCGGTGAAGGAGTTCCCCGAGTGGCTGGGGGAGCTGGGCCGCCGCGCGGTCGTCGACACGCTCGGCCCGGAAGCGGCCACGGAAGCGGCGTACGACATCGCCCTGATCAACTTCTACGACGCCGACGCCCGCATGGGCATGCACCGCGACAGCGACGAGAAGTCCGACGCCCCGGTGGTGTCGCTGAGCCTTGGCGACGCCTGCCTCTTCCGGTTCGGCAACACCGAGTCGCGCAATCGCCCGTACACGGATGTGGAACTGCGCAGCGGCGACCTGTTCGTGTTCGGCGGGGACGCCCGGCTCGCGTACCACGGGGTGCCGCGCGTGCAGGCGGGCACGGCACCACCGGAGTTGGGCCTGACCGGGCGCCTGAACGTCACGCTGCGGGTGAGCGGCCTCTAAGCCGGCGGGTTCATCCGGCTCGTCCGGTTCGTTCGGGTCGTTGCCCTGGCCACGGAACGACCGGATCATGGGAGACTCGCCCTCATGAGCGGCAATGCGGCCCCCAGCGCGGCGGGAGAAGGAAGCACCAGGACACGCCTGGACCGAGGAAGGGGTGCGCTCGGGCCCGCCCTGGAACTCGTGCACACCGGACGCGCGCCCACGCGGGCCGTACTCACCGCCGAGCTCGGTGTCACACGAGCGACGGCAGGCGCGGTCGCCGCGGAACTCGAAGCGCTCGGACTGATCCACGTCGACGCGCGCCCCGGTGCGGCAGCCGGCTCGCAGGGCCGCCCCTCGCACCGTCTCGAACTCGCCGAGGACGGGCCCGTCGCCCTCGCCGCCCAGGTGCACGCCGACGGCTTCCGTGCCGCCCTGGTCGGCCTCGGAGGCCGTCTCGTCGCGACCGCCCCCGGCTGCGAGACCGTCGATGCCGACCCGGCCAAGGTGCTCGGCTCGGTCGTCGAGGCGGGCGCCGAGCTGCTCCGGGAGACGGGACGCCGCTGCGTGGGCGCGGGCCTCGCCGTACCGTCGGCCGTCGCCGAACCCGAGGGCACCGCCCTCAACCCCCTCCACCTGGCCTGGCCCGCGGGCGCACCCGTACGGGAGATCTTCGCGGAGCGCGTCCGCGCGGCCGGGATCACCGGACCGGCGTTCGCGGCCAACGACGTCAACCTCGCCGCACTCGCCGAGCACCGGCACGGCGCGGGCCGCGGCTCCCGCGACCTGCTGTGCGTGGCGACCGGACACCGCGGAGTCGGCGGCGCGCTCGTCCTCGACGGGCGCCTGCACATGGGCAGTTCGGGGCTGGCGCTGGAAGTCGGACACCTCACCGTCAATCCTGAGGGGCGCCCCTGCCACTGCGGCAGCCGCGGCTGCCTGGACGTCGAGGCGGACCCCCTGGCGTTCCTGACGGCGGCGGGCCGTGACCCCGGCCCCGAGGTGTCGCTGCTCCAGCAGTCCAACGACCTGATCCGCAATCAGTACGCCGACCCGACCGTACGCACGGCCGTCCAGGCCCTGATCGACCGGCTGGGCCTGGGTCTCGCGGGCCTGGTCAACATCCTCAACCCGGACCGCATCATCCTCGGCGGACTGCACCGCACCCTCCTCGACGCGGACCCCGAGCGGCTGCGCGCCGTGGTGGCCGACCGGAGCCTGTGGGGCCAGAGCGGCGGCGTCCCGATCCTCGCCTGCACACTGGACCACAACAGCCTGGTGGGAGCGGCCGAGTTGGCCTGGCAGCCGGTCCTCGACGACCCGATCGCGGCGCTGGCCCAGATCTGAGAGAACGCACTTGCAGCGCCCCCCTCACCACTGGCGCCCCCGCCGGAGGCGGTCACGCTCCGGCGCCGAGAGATGCAGGACCCGGTACACCTCACCGGCCACCTTGGGCGAGTCATGCGCCCAGAGGGAGAAATGCACGACCTCCCAGTGACGCGGATCGACGGCGACAGCGGCACCAACCACCCCGTCCAGTGAGGCCAGCCGCCCGGTCACCCGCATTGCCTCCTCCGTCACCTCGGCGAGCGGTACGCCCTCCGGCATGCTCACGCGCCGACGTACCGCGACCTCGGGTGTGGCACCGGCGGCGCCCCCGTCCTCGTACGCGAGACCCGTCCAGTGCTGCACTTCAGGGCGCCCGAAATCGTTCACGAGCCCCTGGAATCCGGGCCCCCAGAGGAAGGAGTTCATGCCTTCGGGCGTGTGCCACAGGTAGAACGGCGCGTACTGGTTGACCTGTGAGCCGTCCACTCCGCGTTCGCGCAGCAAGTAGGCCTTGAGGCCGAGTCCGTCCCATTCGTCGAGGAGATGTCCGACGCGGGCCACCCGGCCGCGGATGATGTCCATGTCGTAGTCGGCGGGCAGGGTTATCTCGTACTGCATGGCGTGCATCGATGCCTCCAACGGCTGACGGTCCACGGCTGACGGCTGACGGGTTTGCGGTTCTACGGCTGTGACCGGCTCTAAGCGTCCGTACGCGCGGGGGAGTTGACGGCGAGCAGCGACAGCAGTCCGCGAACTCCCGTGTCGAAGGCGGCGGTCGAGCCGGACGCGCGGGCCAGGACGTACCCGCCCTGGACCGTGGCGACGATGGTCGCGGCGATCTCCTCGCCGTCCAGCGAGGGCGCGAACTCGCCCCGCTCCTGCCCCTCCTCGACGAGCCCCGCGAGCCGCTCGCGCAGCCAGTCCAGCGTCTCGTCGACGGGCGCGCGCAGCTCCTCGCTCGCGACGACGTTTGGGTCCATGGTCAGCCGCCCGATCGGGCAGCCGCGCAGCACATCGCGCTCGCGACGCAGATACGCCTCGACACGCTCGTACGGAGAACCCGGGCCGCCGAGTACTCCCTCGGCGGTAGCGCGCATCTCCTCCGCCGTGCGCCGGATCGCGGCGAGCGCCAGATCGGGCTTGCCCGCGAAGTGGTGGTACATGCTGCCCTGACCCGCCCCGGCCTGCTGCTGGATCGCCTTCGGGCTCGTCCCCACGTACCCCCGCTCCCACAACAGCTCGCGCGTGGCCTCGATCAACCGCTCCGGAGTGCTCATGAAATCACTGTACATACTAGTAGGTACAGAATCGAGGGAGCAAAGCGGATTAAATCGAGGGAGCAATGCAGCAAGGCAGTAAGGGAGCAGGGGAGTGGTCGAGGGAGCAGCGGAGCCCCCCGTTCCTACTCCCGCGGAGGTACGCGTACTGCCGCTGGCCGTACGACGACCCGGACCCCCTCCCGGCGCGAGTCTCGAAGCATCACCGGAACACCCACCGAGGAGATGACTTCAGATGCAGACCCTGGCGCACTGGGACGGCGGGCCCGGCCCGTGGATCCTTCTCTTCCCGCTGATCTGGGCGGCCGTCGTGATCGGCGTCGTGACCGTCCTGCGCCGTACCGTGTGGCGCGGTCGTCGTGGCCCGTGGCGCGGCATGGACCGCACCGCGGCGGACGTCCGCCCGACCGGCGACTCGCCGATCGCGATGCTCGGCCGGCGCTTCGCCTCCGGCGAGATCGACGAGGACGAGTACTGGCGTCGGCTCTCCGTCCTCGACGAGCAGTTCGGACGCACCGACTTCGGTCGTACGGGTCCGGGTACGGGTATGGGCAAGGGCGGTGCGGCATGAGCACCGCGACCGCCACGAAGGCCACGCGGACCGCGGCACGTGTCGCCGACGCCGTGAAGGTGTACGGCAGCGGCGACACCGCCGTCCGGGCCCTGGACGGGGTGAGCGTCACCTTTCGGGCCGGACGCTTCACCGCGATCATGGGGCCCTCGGGCTCCGGCAAGTCCACCCTGATGCACTGCGCGGCCGGCCTGGACACCCTCACCTCGGGCGCCGCGTTCATCGGCGACACCGAGCTGAGCAGCCTGGACGACCGCCGGCTCACACTGCTGCGCCGCGACCGCATCGGCTTCGTCTTCCAGGCCTTCAACCTGGTCCCGACGCTGACCGTCGCGGAGAACATCACGCTGCCCATGGACCTCGCGGGCGGCTGGGGCGACGCCTCGGCGCAGGAGTGGATCGACGCGCTCGTCGACGTCGTCGGACTGCGCGACCGGCTGCACCACCGGCCCTCCGAACTCTCCGGCGGCCAGCAGCAACGCGTCGCCGTGGCAAGGGCGTTCGCCGGACAGCCGGACGTCGTGTTCGCCGACGAGCCGACCGGCAACCTCGACTCGCGCTCCGGCGAGGAGGTCCTGAACCTCCTGGGCCGGGCCGTACGCCAGATGGACCGCACGGTCGTCATGGTCACCCACGACCCGGTAGCCGCCGCACACGCCGACGAAGTCGTCTTCCTCGCCGACGGGCGGCTCGTCGACCGGATGGAAGCCCCCACGGCCGACAAGGTGCTGGACCGCATGAAGGCCTTCGACAGCAAGGGAGCGCCGCCGTCATGAACGCCTTCGACAGCAACGGGAAGGGAGCGCAGTCGTCATGAACGCCTCCGTGCGCATCAGCGTCTCGTCCCTGCGCGCCCACAAGCGCCGCTTCGCCGGCACGTTCCTGGCGGTGCTCCTCGGCGTCGCCTTCCTGGCCGGCACCCTCGTCATGGGCGACACCCTGCGCGCCAGCTTCGACACGATGTTCGGCAACGCCACGAGCGGCACCGACGCCGTCGTCCGCAGCGCCGGCACCATCACCACGCCGGGCGAGAGCCAGGGCGTGCGGCAGCCCGTCGACACCGGCCTGGTGTCGGCCGTCGAAAAGGCCCCGGGTGTCGCGGCTGCCGAGCCCGACATCCAGGGCGCAGGACAGCTCGTCGGCGCCAACGGCAAGCCCATCGGCGGCCAGGGCCCGCCCACCCTCGCGGGCAACTGGATCGACGACCCGAAGCTCAACTCGTACCAACTGGCCGAAGGCCGCGCCCCGTCGAAGTCCGGCGAGGTCGTCGTCAACCGGGGCGCCGCCGAGAAGGGCGACCTGAGGATCGGCGACACGACGACCCTGCGGACCCCCGACCCGGTCAAGGTCACGATCGTCGGCCTCGCGACCTTCGGCGGCGAGGACGGCATGGCCCAGGTGACCTACACCGGCATGACCCGGTCCGACGCCGAGAAGTACCTGACCGCGAAGCCCGGTGAGGCCGCGAGCATCCTGGTGCGGGCCGGGCCCGGCACCGGTCAGCAGGAACTCGTCGACGCCCTGACTCCCGTACTGCCCAAGGGGGTTGAGGCGATCACCGGCCAGGAGCTGGCCGAGGAGAACACGGACATGATCTCCGGGCAGTTCCTGTCGCTCTTCACCACCTTCCTGCTGGTGTTCTCCGGTGTGGCGCTGCTGGTCGCGACCTTCTCCATCCACAACACCTTCGCGATCGTCGTCGCCCAACGCACCCGTGAGAACGCCCTGTTGCGCGCTCTGGGTGCCTCACGCCGGCAGGTCACCGCGTCGACCCTGGTCGAGGCGAGCGTCGTCGCCGTGGTCGCGTCCGCCGCCGGTCTCGCGGGCGGCATCGGCATCGCCGCCGGACTCCAGGCACTGTTCCCGGCCATCGGATTCCCGTTCCCCGAGGGCGACTTGGTGATCAGCGGGCTGTCCATGATCCTGCCGCTCGCGGTCGGCATCCTGGTCTGCCTCGGCTCCGCGCTGCTGCCCGCCGTACGCGCCGGACGCACCGCACCACTGGCCGCCCTGCGGGAGACGGCCGTCGACCAGTCCGGCGCGTCCCGCACCCGTGCCGTCGTGGGCACCGGTCTCGCCGCGCTGGCGGTCGCCGTCACACTGACCGGCGTCATCGTCAGCCCGTCCCTGTGGCTCGCCGGAAGCGGCGCGATCCTGGCGCTCGCCGCCTTCGTGGTCCTCGGCCCGGTCGCCTCGACCACCGCCGTACGCGTCCTCGGCAGCCCGCTCGACAAGCTGCGCGGAGTCACCGGCGGCCTGGCCAGGCGCAACGCCCTGCGGAGCCCCAAGCGGACCGCCGCCACCGCGAGCGCGCTGATGATCGGCGTCGCCGTCGTCTCGCTGTTCACCGTCTTCGGCGCCTCGCTGAAGGCGACCATGGACCAGACGGTGTCCCGGTCCTTCGCGGGCGACGTCGCGGTGAGCACCCCGTCGTTCGGCGCGGGCGGAAGCGGACTGAGCCCGCGGCTCGCCACCGCGATCTCCGAGCGGCCCGAGATCGACACGGCCGTGGGACTCGGCCGCGGTGTCGCCGAAGTCGACGGCGAGGGGCGGGCGTTGACCGTCACCGACCCGGTCGCGCTGGAGCGCACCTTCGACCTCGGCAACGTACAGGGATCGATGCGCGACCTGGGCGACGACGGCATCGCCATCACCGGGAGCGAGGCCGACAAGCTGGGCCTCAAGACCGGTGACACCGCCCAACTGGCCTTCACCGACGGCAAGAAGCAGACCTTCACGGTCCGTGCGGTCTACGGCCGGTCCGAGCTCGCCGGCGACTACGTCATCACCCGCGACGCCTGGGCCCCGCACCGCACCCAGGACTCCGACACGCTCGTGGCCGTCACCTTCAAGGACGGCGTGAGCGCGGCCGACGGCAAGGCGGCGGTCGAGAAGGTCGCGACGGCGTACGGCAATCCGGAGGTGCAGACCCGCGACGAGTACGCGCAGTCCTCGGCCGGCGGCATCGACATGATGCTCACCCTGGTCTACGCGCTCCTCGCGCTCGCGGTGCTCATCGCACTGCTCGGCATCGCCAACACGCTGACCCTCGCGGTCCACGAACGCACCCGCGAACTCGGTCTGTTGAGGGCCGTCGGGCAGACCAGGGCGCAACTGCGCGCCATGGTCCGCTGGGAGTCGGTGCTGGTCGCCGCGTTCGGCACGGTGGGCGGACTCGCACTCGGCGGATTCCTCGGCTGGGTGCTCGTCAAGGCATCCGACGGAGCGTCCGACAGCGCCTTCGCCTTCGCGATGCCGCCGTTCCAGCTCACCGTGGTGGCCCTCGTGGGGGTCGCGGCCGGAGCCCTCGCGGGCGTGCGCCCGGCCCGGCGGGCGGCGCGCCTGGACGTACTGCGCGCCATCGCCACCGAGTAGACGGCTGGGCGTGCCTCCGCCACCGAGCGGACGGACGCGTACGCCCTCGCCACTGAGTGGAACGGACAGCGGGCCTTCGCCACCGAGCGGCGGACCTTCGCCACCGATCGGCGCAGGAGGCCCCGGTCACCGCCCGGTCAGCCGGCAACGGCCGACCGGGCGGGAGCGTGTCCGGTCCTGAGCGTGCCGGCGGCGTGCTCCACCTCCGCGAAACTGCGCGCGGGCGACTCGGCGGCTGCGCCGTACGGCGGACAGGCCGGCAGACCCGCCATGGCGGAGGCGGCCGGAAGGGTGAACCACACGACCTTGCCCGACTCGCCGTCCGGCCGCACACCCCAGCTCTCGCTGAACGCGGCGACCATCGCCAGACCGCGTCCGCAGGTCGCGGAGCAGTCGGCGTCCCGCACCTCGGGAAGGCGTGGATCGTTGTCGTGCACCGAGACCGTGAGCCGGTCGAGCAGCAGCTCGATCTCCACGGTGCACAGCTTGTCGGGCACGGCGTGCCGGTGGACGTTGGTCAGGAGCTCCGTGACGCCGAGCGCGGCCCGGTCTATCAAGGGATCCAGATGCCAGTAGCGCAATTGTGCAGATACGATTCTGCGGACCTGGCCGATCCGCGACGGCAGGGCTTGGAGCTCCACCGTGCAATGCCTGCTTGGCTGGCTGATCACGGCTGCGACTCCCCGAATTGAGGTCCGGAAGAAGACGGAGTGCGGATCCAGCGGGCGGCCTGAGTGCAAACGACCGCCCGCGGTTGGTGCCCGGCGGGCTGGTTCGCAGCGTTATCGCCGGTAAACCCAGAGTGACGTGAGAACAGCGTGACGCAGGAGGTGCGGTCTCGCAACTCGCGGTGTCCGTGGCGATGTCCCTGGCAACCGGACCGGCAACGGGAGGGCTTTCAGCGCCCGCGTCCCGCCGCCTTGCGCACGGCCTCGATGAACCGGCTGGCAGCCGGTGGGCCCGGTTCCCCCGGAGCCGGGTCGTGATCCCCCAGCGTCAGCAGATAGCGCGTGCCGTTGACATCCGCCAAGGCCCGGTCGTCATGGGCGAACCAGGGCTTCGACGCCCGGACCGCCTGCACCGGTGCGCTGTCGATCTCGCTGCCGTAACTGGTCAGCAACTCCAGCCTGCCGTCGCTGATCCGGACCTGTCCGGCCCGGGTGAGCGAACGCAGCCTCTTTCCGATCCGCACGCCCGTGGCCGTGAACTCCGGCTCCGCCATGTGCCCCGCCCCCTTGTGCGCTTCGGCCCGTGTGCTTCGGTCCTGCCACACCTGCTTCGGTCTGGCCACGCCGACACCCGGGTGGATCCCGCTCCAGTGTGCGTCCCCGCCCGGACCGGCGTCCTATGCGGTGCAGTCTGCCCGCCTTCGGTGTCGAGCACCAGTGCGCATGACGACGTCACGGGTGCTCTCCGGCGCACTCGCGCGAATGCGCCCCCCTACCGCCCGAAGCGGGCCGCACCAGGGGTTCCTTTGAGGTGCTCAAAGGTGTGTTTATGCAGGTGAGAAGCGTGCGGAAGGTGCATATGATCGAGGTGTCCGGCCGCGTGAACCGGCGTCGGCACAACCGAAGGAGCCCCGCCGTGACCACCCCACAGCAGGCCCGCACCCATGAGCCGATGGCCACGCTCGATGTCGATCACAGCGACGCGGAGTACCGGCACTGGCTCAAAGAAGCCGTACGGAAGGTCCAGGCCGACTCGAACAGATCGGCCGACACCCACCTCCTGCGCTTCCCGCTGCCCGAGAAGTGGGGCATCGACCTCTATCTCAAGGACGAGTCCACCCACCCCACCGGCAGCCTCAAGCACCGCCTGGCCCGCTCGCTGTTCCTGTACGGCCTGTGCAACGGCTGGATCCGCCGCGACCGCCCCGTCATCGAGGCGTCCAGCGGCTCCACCGCCGTCTCCGAGGCGTACTTCGCGAAGCTGATCGGGGTGCCCTTCATCGCCGTCATGCCCCGCACGACCAGCCCCGAGAAGTGCCGTCTGATCGAATTCCACGGCGGACAGTGCCACTTCGTGGACGACCCGCGGACGATGTACGCGGAGTCGGCGGCCCTCGCGGCCGAGACCGGCGGGCACTACATGGACCAGTTCACCTACGCGGAGCGGGCCACGGACTGGCGCGGCAACAACAACATCGCCGAATCGATCTACCGCCAGCTGGAGTTGGAGCGCTACCCCGAACCGGCCTGGATCGTCGCCACGGCAGGCACAGGCGGTACGTCGGCGACCATCGCCCGGTACGTGCACTACATGCAGCACAACACCCGTATCTGTGTGGCCGATCCGGAGAACTCCTGTTTCTTCGAGGGCTGGACCACGGGCGACGCGAACGTCACCACCGACTGCGGGTCGCGCATCGAGGGCATCGGCCGGCCGCGCATGGAACCGAGCTTCGTGCCGGGGGCCATCGACCGCATGATGAAGGTGCCGGACGCGGCGAGCGTGGCCGCCGTGCGGGCACTGGAAGCGGCCATCGGGCGCAAGGCGGGGGGCTCGACCGGTACGGGATTGTGGAGTGCGCTGAAGATCGTGGCGGAGATGGTGGCCGCGGGGCGGACCGGGAGCGTCGTCACGCTGTTGTGCGACCCGGGGGATCGGTATCTGGACAAGTACTACTCGGACGAGTGGGTGGCTGGTCAGGGGCTGGACGTCGAGCCGTACGCCGCGGCGATCTCGTCGCTGTTGGCGACGGGGGTCTGGCCGGACTGAGGAGTTCGCCGCGCGTGCAACCGCGTCCGCGAGTGCGTCGTGGCCGGTCGCGCCCACGCGGCGGAGCCGCACGATGTAGCCGCCCTGTGCCCCTTCAGGTTCAGGGCGCGTGCGTGGAGCTCAGTTTCCGGTCCAGCTTCGTCACCGCGTCCCGGAACGCCCGGCCCAGGTCCGCGCGGCCCAGCTTTATCGCGAAGCGGAACGGTGCCGTTCCGTCTGCGGCCCAGGTCCACTGGACTCTTGTGCCCGTGCCGTCCGGGGTGAGGCGCCACTCTTCTACGAGGGCGCGGGTGCCAGGAGCGTTCGTCACGTCGACGCGGTACGTGTAGACCTCGGAGGGCTCGGCCGCAAGGATCGTCTCCTCGAAGCGTGTTCCGCCCTTCAGCCGGACCTGCCGCCCGGTCCCGTCCTCGGTCGGGCGGGCCGCTCTCACCGCCGAGAACCACTCGGACCAGCCGGTCACGTCCTCGGCGAGCGCGCGATAGACGGTCTCGGGAGGCGAGGCGATCACTCTCGCGAAGACCAGGCGCAGGGGAGCGGTCTCGACGAAGTCGAGTCCCACCGGACGAAGTCGGTGTGCCATGTACGGACCCCCTCGCGGGAACAACTCGCGGGAACATACGGGGAACGAATCCGAACGCAGCCCCACAACACGGCGGTTGACGAGGCATCGTCACCATAGCTGGCGGCCCGTCAGCTGTCTGTACCGCCCACCGATGCCCCGCCGCCGTCAGACGTCCGCCGCTGTCAGGCGTTCGCCGCCGTCAGACGCCCCCCAGCCGTCAGGCGTCCGTCTCCGTCAGGCGTCCGTCTCGTTCTCGTCCTCGGGCTCGCCCGCCACCACCAGGCGCCGCAGATGCTCGGAGATCTCCGCGCGCGCCCCGGCGGGCAGTCCGTCGTCCGTGACCAGCGTGTCGATCTGTTCCAGCGCGGCGAACGAACTCAGGCCCACCGTGCCCCACTTGGTGTGGTCCGCGACCACGACGACACGCCGCGCCGACTGGACGAGCCGCCGGTTGGTCTCGGCCTCCGCCAGGTTCGGCGTGGACAGGCCGGCCTCCACCGATATGCCGTGCACACCCAGGAACAGCACGTCGAAGTGGAGCGCCGCGATCGCCTGGTCCGCGACGGGCCCCACCAGCGAGTCCGACGGCGTGCGCACGCCACCGGTCAGTACGACCGTCGCCGCTCCCTGCCGCTGTCCCGAGGTGCGCTGCGCCGCGTGGAAGACATCGGCCACCCGCACCGAGTTGGTCACGACCGTCAGATCCGGCACGTCGAGCAGCTGATGGGCGAGCGCGTAGGTCGTCGTGCCGCCCGACAGGGCGATCGCCGTGCCCGGTGCGACCATCGCCGCGGCGGCCCGCGCGATGTCCTCCTTGGCGGACAGCTCCAGACCCGATTTGGCCTCGAAGCCCGGCTCGTGCGTGCTCGCCTCGACCACCGGGACCGCTCCGCCGTGCACCTTCTCCACCACGCCCTGACGGGCGAGCGCGTCGAGATCGCGGCGGACCGTCATGTCCGACACGCCGAGTTTCCTGGTGAGTTCGTTGACGCGGACCCCGCCGCGCCGCCGGACCTCGTCGAGGATCAGAGCGCGCCGCTGCTCCGCGAGGAGGTTCTGATTCTCACTCACGTCCGCTCCGGTTCCCTTCGCCTCGACACGTCCGGCAGGTCCCCGAACCCCCTCCGACAAGGACATTCACCCTCACCTCCGGTCCATGGGATGCCCCATCCTCGCATGGGTCACCGCAGGTCGCGCCACTGCCTGTGGCGACGCGCACACGTCACGCTGCCATCTTCCGTGCGTCACTGTCACACGGATCGGGGAGATTCCGTGACGAGTGGTGCGCAACTGTCCCGGAGGCGGGACCCTTGTACCTGAACATGACACGTGCCGTACGGGCATCACGGGGGAAGCAGAACAGTGGAGCGTTCACAGAGGCATGCCTCGCCGCATGAGGCGAACGAAATTCCCGACTCCGAGCGGCGGCCCGCGACGGCCGGCACCGCTCTCGAACTCCTGGTCCACGGCGTCGGCGGTACGACGCCCCAGGAGATGCTCAACGATCCGCGCACCGTCCGGATCACCGGCGACGACACGGCCGCGGTCTTCCGCCGCGCCGACGACGTCGAAGCGGAGAAGGAGGCGGCGAAGCGGCTCGACCAGGCCCCGGGCAAACCGGTCCCCGAGGCGTACGTCTGGTGCAACCTCACGTCCGGCAACGGCTCCCGCGCCCTGTGGCTGCTGCTCCTGCCGTTCATGGTGGTCAACCTCGCCCACTGGATGCGCCCCACGGTCAGGGACAACCGGAAGCGCACGGTACGGCTCTACGGCCTGCTGGTCCGACTCGCCGGCCTGACCCTCACCGTGCTGCTGGTCGCCGCCGCCTGCGAGGTCGCCCTCGACCTGGCCGCCTGGCAGTGCGCGGGCACCGGCGGGTGCGCCCAGGAGCACTCCTGGCTGGGCTTCCTCTCCCCGGCCGGCCCCGACGCCGGCTGGTGGAGCCTGCCGGGCCGCCGACTCGCCCTCGCCGCCCTCGTGCCCGCCGCTCTCACCGTCCTCCTCTGGTATCTCTCGCACCGCACCTGGAGCGCGTACGAGTCCCAGCCGCCGATCGAGTACGGGTCCGAGTCCGACGACGAGACCGGCCGGGCCGGACTCGGCCGCCCGGGCTTCTGGTACGGACGCCGACTGGTCGCCCGGCTCCGCGCGGCGCACACCGCCGCGGGCCTGCTGACGATCGTCGCGGCGGTCGGCACCTCCGCCGCCCGCTACGACCGCGAGCCCGGCGGACCGCCCGTCCTGGAGGCGCTCGGCCGGATCGTGGAGGCGTCGCTCGTGGTGGGCGGGGTCGTCGTGGTGTGGGTGGTCTGCCGCCGTGGCCGCAGCGAGCACCGGCTCGACCGGCACCTCGACGCCGCCCTGGTGCGCTGGCTGCCCATCGGCTCGCTCGTCCTGCTCGCCCTCACCCTTGTGTACGCCGGCTGGTCGCGCCCCCAGTGGGTGTCGGGCGGCCAACTGCCCGGTGGCGCCGCGATCTTCGGCGGCATCGCACTCGTCCAGTGCCTGCTCGTGATCGTGCTCGGCGTGGTGGCCCACCTCCTGTACCGCGCCCACCCGGACCCCCGTACCGCGATGCGCGGTCTGGCCGGGCCCGCCGTCGCGATGCTGGCCTGCGCCCTGGGCGGCGTCATGTCCGGCGGGGTGGCCCAGCGAGTCGCCGACTGGCTGGACGGCACCGGAGGAACGATCGAGGGCCCGCCCGTCCTGCTGACCTGGCAGGCCTCCGTCATCCCGTCGCTGCTCATCGTCCTGCTCGCCCTCGTCGGCTGGCTGGCCAGGCGCACCGTACAACTGCGCCGCATCGAGACGGCCGCGGTGGATCAGGACTACGAGGACGAGCCCGCCGACACCGGGCGCACCCACCGCATCGCCCGTATGCGCGCCATGGCCGCTCTCACCGACCGGGCGCCCCGGATCATCGGCATCACCTCCATCGTGACCCTGCTCCTGGGCGCGCTGGCCCTGGTGGGCGCGATGACCACCGACGAGACGCCCGGCGAGGCCGCGCACGGTACGTACGCCGTCGTGGAGGGAGCTGCGGAGGCCGCGCAGGCGCTCGGTTCCTGGCTGATCGGCGTCGGCTTCATACTGTTCGTCACCTGGGGACGCCGCGCCTACAAGGACCCCTCTGCCCGACGCACGATCGGCATCCTGTGGGACGTCGGTACGTTCTGGCCGCGCGCGGCACACCCCTTCGCGCCCCCTTGCTACGCCGAGCGCGCCGTGCCGGACCTGACCTGGCGCATGGCGACCTGGACCAGTGCCACCGAGGGCCGGCGGCTCGTCCTCTCCGGTCACTCCCAGGGCAGCGTCCTCGCGGCGGCCGCGGCCTGGCAGCTCAAGCCTTCGGTGCGCAAGCGGGTCGCGCTGCTGACCTACGGCTCGCCACTGGAGCGGCTCTACGGGCGCTGGTTCCCGGCCCACTTCGGGCCCGACGCGCTCAGCGGGCTGCACCGCGAGGTCGACTGCTGGCGCAACCTGCACCGGGCCACCGACCCCATAGGCGGACCCATGCGCCTGCCCGGCGACTGCGGCCCCCAGGTCGACCGGGAGGCCCTGAAGGACCCTCTCGCGTACGGCCGCACCAAGGACCACCCGCTCCCCGCGCCGATCCTCGGCCACTCCGACTACCAGGCGGACCCCGCTTTCGCCGAGGAGCGGGAGAAGCTGCTCGCACGGCTCAGGCCGGAGGTGCCGGGGCCACGGGAGGACAGCGGACCCGAGGAGTCCCAGGAGCCCCGGCTGGAGCCGACGCCCATGTGAGGCTCGACGCCGAGGCGCGCATCGCCCGTGCGAGCCGGGCGATGCGCAGGGCCTCAGGGCAGCTCCGGCAGGTCCTCCGCGTACAGGAGGGTGAGGTCGTCCTTGCTCGGCTCGGGGAGCTGGGCGACCCGCCCCGCGTGCCGCTCCACCATCGCCTCGAAGGTCTGCCGCGCCGTGCGGCCGTTGCCGAACGCGGGCCCCTTCGGGATCGCCGTGAAGTACTTGATCAGCGCCTCGCCCGCACCCGGCGCGATCCGGTACTCGTGCTCCTCGGCCTGCTGCTCCACGATCCGCAGCAACTCCTCGGGGTCGTAGTCGCCGAAGGTGATGGTCCGTGAGAACCGGGACGCCACACCGGGGTTGACGGTCAGGAAGCGCTCCATCTCGGCCGTGTAGCCCGCGACGATCACCACCACCGCCTCCCGGTGGTCCTCCATCAGCTTCACGAGCGTGTCGATGGCCTCGCGGCCGAAGTCGCGCCCCGAGTCCTCCGGCGAGAGCGCGTACGCCTCGTCGATGAACAGCACTCCGCCGCGGGCCCGGTCGAAGGCCTCCTGCGTACGGATGGCCGTGGAGCCGATGTGCTCGCCGACCAGGTCCACCCGGGACACCTCGACGAGATGCCCCTTCTCCAGGACCCCGAGCGAGGCGAGGATCTCGCCGTACAGTCGGCCGACCGTCGTCTTGCCGGTGCCGGGAGAGCCCGTGAAGACCAGATGGCGTCGCGCCGAGGCCGCCTTGAGACCCGCCTGCTGGCGACGGCGGCCCACCTCGATCATGTCGGTGAGGGCCCGCACCTCGCGCTTGACGCTCTCCAGGCCCACCAGCGCGTCCAGTTCACCGAGCACGGCCGTCGACGAGCGCGCGGGCTGCTCGGGTTCCTGGGGAGCGACGAGCGGCTCCGGCTCGGTGACGCGCTGTCCCGGGATCGCTCCCAGCAGGCCGGGGGACTGGCTCGTGGTCTGTACGGCGGTCTCCGGCACCGGGGGCCGCACACTCGCGCTCTCGTCGCTCGTGCAGTCCTCGACCACGGGGCCCGTGCCGGACGCCTGGTCGCCGCCCGCGTCCGCGAACTCGTAACCACCGCGCGCACACCGCTCCGTACGGCACTTCTTCAGCGTCGTACGGCAACCGTCGAGCACATGGAAGCCGTATCCCTCGCTGCCCGTGACCCGGCAGCCGTTGAAGGTGCCGCGCCCGCCCGCCGACACGTAGAAGCCGGCCTCCGCGGGCGAGGTGACCGTGCACCGCTCGATGGTGGGGTCGGCGCCCTTGGTGACGATCACGCCCGTCTGAGTGCCGTCCACGGTGCAGCCGTTCAGCGTGCCGCCGCTGCCGTGGTCACGGAACCAGGCGCCCGTCGCCGCGTCCCGGATCCGGCAGTCGTCGAGCTGCGCGGTCGCGCCGTCGCTCACCGACACGGCGGTGTTGCGGACCTGAGAGATGTCGCTGTCGACGACGTCCGCGCGCGAGCCGCGGTCCAGGACGAACAGGGCGTCCGGCACGTCGTGCACCCGGCACGAGTCGAGTACGACCGTCGCGCCGTCGCTGACCCACACCGCGGGGTAGTCGCCCGTACTGTCGTGGATCTCGCACTGGTTGGCGTCCACGCGCGTGCCCGGGTCCCAGACCGACAGGCCGTTGCGCCCGAACTGCCGCACGGTGGAACGGGTCATGGTGAGGACCGAGCGGGACCGCAGGTCGACCGCGTTCTCCGGGATGTCGTGGATGCGGCAGTCGGCGAGGGTGAGGACGGCATCCGTGTCGAGCGTGATGCCGTCCGCGGTCGTACGGTGCACATCGCAGTCGGTCAGATGTGCCGTGGCCCGCGCGGTGACCTGTACTCCGCTGCCCCTGACCTCGTACACCTCGCAGCCGATGGCCTCCAGTGCGGACTGCTCGCCGGTCGCCGACAGGCCCGCGCCAGAGGTGTGGTGGATCCGGCACCGCTCCAGACGCGGATGGGCGCCGCCGCGCACGGAGACGCCCGACTGGCCGGCCGCGACGACCTCGCACTCCTCGAACACCCCGCCCCCGCCGTCCAGTACGGCGATACCGACACCCGCGGGGTTGTCGACGGTGCAGCGCCGCACCGTCGGACGAGCGCCGCCGCGCACCTCGATACCGGCCGCGGACCTGGTGACGATCCGGATGTCCATCAGCTCCGGTGTGCCCTCCTCGACGAGCAGGGCGGGCGCGGCCGAGTCCTGGCCCTCCACGAGCAGGTCCTGGACCACGGCGGAGGCGCGCACGGTGAGCGGTACCCCGTCGACGGGAGCGATGCGCACGGAACCGGGGGAGCCCTCGGGGCCGCGCAGCGTCACCGCCCGCTGGACGACGAGGTTCTCCCGGTAGGTTCCGGCGGCGACGGTGAGGACATCACCGTCGGCCGCGGCCTCCAGGGCGGCGGCGAGCGATGCGTACTCACCCGTGCGGCGCCGCCACCTCGACGTACCGGTGTGCGTCACCTGGACCGTGCCCTGTGCCATGGCGCTGCTGTGCCCCCACCTCGTCGTACGCGGGTCCTGAGAGGCTCTTCCCGACACCCGGCCGCGTCAACTCCGCGCACGGGGAACGAGAACAGCCTCTCACGACGGTGCCGAACATCTCGGCCGGTCCACCGTAGCGTGCGCGGAGCCGGCCGGTTGACCGGAGCTGCGAGGCCGTCAGCTGCCCGTGCCCGTCCTGCCCCAGTCCGGGCCTGCCTGCGACCATGCCTGGTCCAGACGGTCGTACCTGCGCCGCACCATGCGCCACACCACCAGCCGCCGGGAACCCTCGACGAGCCCCGCGCAGGCGACGGCCGTGCCGAACCCGGCCAGGACCGCATGCGTCGCCGCCGTCGCGGTGTCCAGCGGACGGCTGACTATTCGGCCGTGCAGGTCCGTCCAGACAGTGAAGTGGTCGCCGCGCCGCGGGGAGTTCAGGGCGGCCATGACCGTGTCCCGCCGCGCGGTGCCGTCGGGGGCCTTCCAGTCGGCGATGACACGGGTGTGCGAGTCACGCCCCGAGGACGTCTCCGGATCGGGGTCGAGCGGCGTGCGGTCCGCCTTCTTGACGACGGTCGCCACCACCGGATGGCGGTCCAGGCGCTGCTCGCGCACGGACTGCTGCAGGGCGTCCTCGGCGAGCCCGCCGATCAGGACACCGGCCAGGGGTGCCGCGACGAGGATCAGCAGCAGCGCCCCCAGCGCAAGCCACGCCTCGGCGAGATCCGTCGTACGCCGCAGCGGGTTGTGCCGCCAGCGCCAGAGTCCCCTGATGGCCCGCAACGTTCCGACCCCCTTCCGCGTCGGTGATAACCCCCACCGGAGTCGTTCACGCGCGGTGCCGGCGAAGAGAGAGCGAAGTCACCCCTCGCGCCCGGCCTCTCATGAACTTCTCACACAGGCTCAACGGGCATGCCGGGCGTCGGTGTTCCCACGGCGAGGGCCTATTCGAGTTGCCTATTCGAGGAGCCTGACCGGATCGCCCACGCGGACCGAGCCGGGGGACTCCGGCACGAGATTCTGCCCGAAGACGAGCTTGTCGCCGAATCGGCGGTGGCGGGCGAGGGTGCGCAGCGGCTCCCTGCCGCGCTCGGCGGTGCTCTGGTCGGTGGTGGTCACGACACAGCGCCCGCACATCTTCGCGACCCGGAAGGTGACCTCTCCGACGGCGATCCGGGACCAGTCGTCCTCGGCCCAGGGAGCGGTCCCCTCGATCACGACGTTCGGCCGGAAGCGGTTCATGGGCAGCGGGCCCTCTCCGGGCCGGTCACCCCGCGCGATCAGCGCGTTGAGGGCGTCGAGCGAGCCGAGCGTGGTGAGCAGCAGGGGATAGCCGTCGGCGAAACTGACCGTCTCGCCGGGCCGGGCGAACTCCGGGTCGATGGGCCTGCGCACGGCAGGGTCGTCGAGGTGTACGAGACGCACGCCGATGCCGAGATAGTCGCTGAACCAGGAGTGCGCCGAGGCGTCGGCGGCGACCCCCTCCACCTTGTCGTTCCAGATCTCCACCGTCGTCGTGCCGGTCGGCTCGGGCACGCGGACGGCGAGTGGCTCGCGGCCGGGCGCGGACAGCAAAATGCCGCCGTCGGGCCCTTGCTCGACGGCGGACAACGCCATGCGCGGCTGTGGACGTTGGGTGACGACCTTGTCGTTCTTGTCGATCAGCACCCAGCGCCGGTCACCCGCCAGACCCCACGGCTCCACGACGGCCTCGCGCAGGGCGTGACCCCCGGCCGCCTTCAGCGGATAGACGTGAATCGAGTGCAGCACCGGCTTCGACATGAGGTCATCGTGCCAGCGGACACGGACGACCTCGGCCGATTTTCCTCAGTAACCGCGGTACTGCTGATTGTTGTAGGGCTCCTGGTACGGGGCCGGGGCGGGACGCGGCGCGGCGGGACGCATCGCCTCGTAGCCCGTACCGCCCGCCATCGGACGCTGCGGCTGGGGAGCCTGCGGGCCCGGGTAGCCGCGCGGCGCACCGGCCTGCTGAGGGATGTACGGCGCGGCCTGTTGCAGCGGCGAGGGCTGTTGGGCCTGCGGGTAGGCGTACGACGGAGCCTGCTGGGAGGGCGCGGCAGGCAGTGCGGGCAGTGCTGACGGCAGCGCGGGCAGGTGACTGCCCGTGTCATAGGCCGCGGGGACCCGGATCGGGGCGATCTGCGGGGTTCCCCGCTCGGCCACGAGAGAGTCGTAGATCGGAGTGTCCGGGAAGGAGGCGGAGTAGTAACCGCCGCCATAGGTGGAGCGGGGGGAGGTCATGGCACATAAGTTAAGCCCACGATGTGCTGGTTGGGGAGACCGATAAGAGGGTTGTTTTCCGTGTCGGCCGTGACGTGGGATCGTCAATGCGAGCGAACTTGGCGAAAAGGGGCGGCGGCCGGTACTCAGTTCATGTAAAAGCCGAGTTCCAGGCGGGTTACTCGTGGGTTGGCCGTTGATCTCCCGCACCGGGTGATGGGCGTTCGCCGCTCGGGGGATTAGGTTGGCGCAGAACGGCTGAACGAGCCGGTTGAACTGAACCTGACGAGGCGCGGTCGTGCGCGGAGACACCCGATGGGGGCGGACATGTCAATGCCTAAGGGATCGAACGTTCCGGTGCCGACGACGGGACTGCGAGTCGAGCTGGGATGGCAGGCGGGCCCGGGCGTGCCGGACGCCGATGCCTCGGCTCTGCTACTGGCTTCCGGGAAGGTCCGCTCCGACGGGGACTTCGTCTTCTACAACCAGGCGAACCACTCCTCCGGCGCGGTGCGGCACGAGGGCAAGCAGAATGCCGGCGGCCAGGTGAACGACACGTTGTTCGTCGACCTCGCGCGCGTGGAGCCCGCGATCGAGACGGTGGTACTCGCCGCGTCCTCCGACGGCGGCACGTTCGGGCAGGTGCCCGGGCTCTACATCCGGGTCGTCGACGCACAGCAGGGCACGGAGATCGCGCGGTTCGACAGCGAGGGCGCGAGTGTCGAGACGGCCTTCGTGCTCGGGGAGTTCTACCGCCGCCAGGGCGCCTGGAAGTTCCGTGCGGTGGGGCAGGGCTACAGCAGCGGTCTCGCTGGACTGGCCACCGACTTCGGGATCTCGGTGGACGAACCGCAGCAGGCGGCGCCGGCTCCCGTGGCCCCGCCCGCTCCCGTGGCGCCGCCGGTCACCGTCCCGCCGGTCACGGCCGCGCCGGTGACACCGCCGCCCGCCCCACCCGCACCGCCCGCTCCTCCCACGGCCCCGGTACGCCTGACCAAGGTCACGCTCACCAAGGAGGCCCCGTCCGTCTCGCTGACCAAGCAGGGCGGCACCTCCGGTGTGATGCGAGTGAACCTCAACTGGCAGGTGCGCAAGCAGTTCTCGGGGTGGCAGGCCAAGCTGGGCCGGGCCGTCGCCATGCACGCGGACCTCGACCTCGACCTGTGCGCCCTGTACGAGCTCTCCGACGGCAGCAAGGGTGTCGTCCAGGCCCTGGGCAACGCCTTCGGGGCACTGCATCAGCCGCCGTTCATCCATCTCGACGGCGACGACCGCACCGGGGCCTCGACGAGCGGCGAGAACCTCAGCATCAACCTCGACCACACACGCAACTTCCGCCGCATTCTCATCTTCGTGACCATCTACGAAGGGGCACGTTCCTTCGCGGACCTGGACGCGACGGTCACCCTGCAGCCGCTGCACGGGGCGCCCGTCGACTTCTCGCTCGGCGAGTGCACCGTCCCCTCGACGGTGTGCGCGCTCGCCCTCATCACCAACACCGGCAGCGACCTCGTCGTCCAGCGCGAGGCCCGCTTCCTCGTCCCCGATCGCGGAGTGAGCCCGCAGCGCACCGTCGACTACGCGTACGGGTGGGGCATGAACTGGACGCCCGGCAGGAAGTGACCGGCGGGAGCCGTCCGGGCCGGGCATGACAGTTCAGGGCTGCTCGGGCGCCGCGTCGGGGCGGGCGTAGGTGCGGCCCTTCCAGGCCGCACCGCGCCCCCTGTAGTGCTGCACCGCGGAATCCACCGTCATGAGGAGGTACAGGAGCGCGGTGACCGGGAGCGACGGGGCGATCCAGAGCGGCTGGCGGTAGTACCGGAGCATCGGCAGGTACGTCATGGTCATCAGCAGCCACGCCAGCCCGCCCGCCACCGCCGCAGCGGAGTTGCCGGCCGCGAGGCCCACGCACAGCGCCACGGGCGGCACCAGGTAGACGACGGCGAGACCGGCCACCGTCCCGGCCAGCACCAGCGGGTTGTGCCGCAGCTGGGCGTACGCGCTGCGGGAGACCATCCGCCACAGATCGTGCAGCCGCGGGTAGGGGCGCACGCTGTCGACGTGTTCCGCGAGCCCCAGCCAGATGTGCCCTCCGGAGCCCTTCACCGCCCGCGCCACCGCGACGTCGTCGATCACCGCGTGCCGGACGGCGTCCGGGATCCTCGCCCGCTCGGCGGCCTCGGTACGCAGCAGGACACAGCCGCCCGCCGCGGCCGCGGTCCGCGACCCCTTCACGGCGATCCACCGGAACGGATACAGCTGGGCGAAGAAGTACACGAACGCGGGCACCACGAGCCGCTCCCAGACGCTCTCCACCCGCAGCCGGGCCATCTGGGACACGAGATCGAAGCCCCCGCCACGGGCCGCGGCCACCAACTCCCGCAGGCTGTCCGGCGCGTGCGCGATGTCGGCGTCCGTCAGCAGCAGATACTCGGGTGCACGCGCGCGTGCCAGACCGATGCCGTGGCGCACCGCCCAGAGCTTGCCGGTCCAGCCCGCGGGCGGCTCCCCGGGCGAGCCGACGGTGAGTGGCAGCCCGCCGTGCCGCCGAGCCAGTTCACGGGCCAGCTCCCCGGTGCCGTCCGAACTGCCGTCGTCCACGAGGAAGATCTCGGCCCGTCCCGGATAGTCCTGCGCGAGGAGCGAGGGCAGGCTGTCCGGCAGCACGGCGGCCTCGTCCCGCGCCGGTACGACGACACACACGGACGGCCAGTCGTCCGGCTCCCGGCGCGGCGGCAGCCGCATGTCCGTACGCCAGAAGAAGCCCTGGCCCAGGAGCAGCCACAGCCAGGCGGCGAGTGATCCGACGGCGGTCCACACAAGGGCGCTCACCCGTCGCAGTCTGCCCCACCCCGGAGGCCCGTCGAGGCGGATCGTCTATGGTGACCGGGTGAAGATCGCGCTCATGGACTCCGGAATCGGACTGCTCGCGGCGGCCACCGCGGTACGTCGTCTGCGGCCCGACGCGGAGCTCGTTCTCTCCTCGGACCCGGGCAGCATGCCGTGGGGACCCCGCACACCCGAGGACGTGACCGCCCGCGCCCTCGCCGTCGCCGAGGCGGCTGCCGCGCACCGGCCCGACGCCCTGATCGTCGCCTGCAACACCGCCTCCGTGCGCGCCCTGCCCGCGCTGCGCGCCCGCCTTGAGCCGGGGGTGCCCGTCATCGGCACGGTCCCCGCGATCAAGCCGGCCGCCGCGGGCGGCGGACCCGTCGCGATCTGGGCGACGCCCGCCACCACCGGCAGCCCCTACCAGCGCGGCCTCATCCGGGAGTTCGCCGACGGGGTGTCCGTCACCGAAGTGCCCTGCCCCGGCCTTGCCGACGCGGTGGAGCACGCGGACCAGTCCGGCATCGACGCCGCGATCGCCGCTGCCGCGGCACGTACCCCCGACGATGTAAGGGCCGTCGTCCTGGGCTGCACCCATTACGAACTGGTCGCCGAACGGATCCGCGCGGCGGTGCAACGGCCGGGTGCCGCCCCGCTCGTCCTGCACGGCTCCGCAGGCGCGGTGGCCGCCCAGGCCTTGCGCCGGATCGGTGAGCACCCGGCCCCCGAGGCGCCTGCACACGGCAGCCTCACCGTGTTGCTCGGCGGACGCGAGGGGACGCTGACCGAGACCGCGTTGACGTACGAAGAGGGCCGTCTGCTGCAGGCCATGAGCCCCGCCCGCTGAGCCTCCGGCCACGAAGCGGAAACCTCGCGTCCACCCGGAGCAGTAACAGCCCGCAACCTGGTGCCCGCATCGCGGAACCTGAGTACGCTCTCTGGCATGAGGGACCACCCCCACGGCGAACCGGGCGCTGCCGACGCCCCGCACCCCGAGGTATGGCACGGCCGCGCTTCCAATCGTGTGCAGTGGCTGCTCGCGAGCGGTGGTGCCGCTTGTCTGGCGCTCGGTATCGAGCTGGCCGTCGACTCGACCTGGACGTCCGGCGTAGCCCCTCTCGTCATGTCCGTGGTCGGCTGCATCGCCGCGGGACTCCTGGTGCTCTTCGGCACCCTCGCGTTCGTGCATGTCGCCGTGAAGGTCGACAAGGACTGCCTTGAGGTGCGCTGCGGCCACATGGGTCTCCCGCGTCGCCGCATCCCGCTGTCGCACATCATCGGCGCCGACTTCGCGCCCCGGGTGACGCCCCGGCAGTGGGGCGGCTGGGGCTACCGCTGGCGGCCCGAACAGGGGACCGCCGTGGTGGTCCGGCGCGGCGAGGGCCTGGTGCTCCGGCTCGGCGACGGCCATACGTTCACGATCACGGTGGACAACGCGGAGGCGGCCGTACGGGACATCCGCCGTCGGCTGAAGGCGGCAGCCTCGGGCACGACCCGCTGACCGCGGAACAGATCCCGCCCTGCTGACTGCGAGAAGGGTTCGGCGTCCCGCGGCGTCCCGCGCAAGAGGTTCGGCTTCCCGCGGCTCTCACGGGGACAGCGGGTCCTTCCGGGCGCGTCCACCGGGCTCCATCGCGTTCCGCGGCGCCTCTTCGAGCATGGGACGTGCCGTGGCGAGGCCCGCGAGCAGGCCCGCGCCCGCCGTCACCGAGGTGAAGCTCAGCGCGTTGCCGACCGCGGCGATCGCGGCCAGAGCCGTCAGGGCCGCACCCGCGGTGAGCACGACCGGTGTCGGGCGCGGCGACCGCCACAGGGCGTACAGGACCCAGCAGAACACCGCGGCCAGCAGCGCCACGCCGACCACGCCCTGTTCGGCCGCCTGCTGGAAGGGTGCCGAGTGGGGTTTGCCGTCGGGCAGCAGCGACTGCGTGACGGTCGGGCTCAGTTCGGAGAACCGGCCGGGTCCCACGCCCAGCCCCGGCTCCCGGCCGGCCATGTCGAGCGCGTCCTGCCACAGCAGTACGCGGTGCTGGGTGAGCTGCCCTTCGAGCGACGTGGTGAGTCCGTCCGGCAGTACGTTCTCGGCCACCGCCCAGGTCGCCCCGGTCACCAGGACCGCGGCCAGGGCGAGACCGCCGAGCCCCAGGCCGCGGTGTTGCATACGGTCGGCGGCCAGGGAGCACAGCAGCACCGCCAGACAGGCCGCGAAGCCCGACGTCGACCCCAGGACGGCCGCGGTCGCCGCGATGCCGGCGGCCAGCAGACGGAGCACGAGCCGCAGTCCCGGCGGACGGGCTGCCCAGGCCGCGCAGCACGCGGACCCCGCGGAGACGGCCAGCAGCGCGGCGGTGGCGCCGGTCTGCCCGAGCGGCGAGATCACCTGCGTTCCCTGAGTGGTGTGCGGGGAGGCCACCGCCAGACCGAGTCCGGCGAGCGCGCCCGCACAGGGTGCGGCGACCGGCAGGAGCTCTCCGCAGATCCGACCCGAGGCGTAACCGGCGGCGACGGCGAGCACCGCGAGGAGCACGCCTTCGGGGCGCCCGCCATGAGCTGCCGCCGTGATCAGGGACCAGGCCGCGCAGGCCCCCAGCACGACCACGCCCGTCGCGTCCGACGCGCTGCGTCTCTCGTGCGCCGACGCCGGACCGGCCGCCGACGCCATTCCTGTGGACCCCACCCCGTCGCCCCCGGCCTGTGAAGGGCCCCGACCGCCCGGCCGGCCTGCCACGGCCCGTACGTCAGAGGCTCCGGCACACCGTAACGGGTGATGCGCCGGTTTGTGGACGAGTTGCGCAGAAACGATGCAGCAGGTGGGAGGGGAGTGCCCGGGCAGGTGATCAGGGCCGCGCTGTCGGCGCCGTGACCACCCGCCGTACACTCCGGGGGTGACCGTCACAGCAACCTCCGTAGACGAGCCGGAACAGCTCGAACCGCAGGCCCGGCCCGTTTCGCGGGTGATCCGGCTGATGCGGCGGCTCGCTCCGGCCGCCACCGCGGCACTCTCCGGAGTGCTGCTCTACGTCAGCTTCCCGCCGCGCACGCTGTGGTGGCTGGCCCTGCCGGCCTTCGCGGTCTTCGGCTGGTTGCTGCGGGGCCGCACCTGGAAGGCGGGCCTCGGTCTCGGCTACCTCTTCGGCCTCGGCTTCCTGCTGCCCCTGCTCGTGTGGACCGGCGTGGAGGTCGGGCCCGGGCCGTGGATCGCGCTGGTCGTCATCGAGGCGGTGTATGTGGCGCTCGTCGGCGCCGGTATCGCGGCCGTGTCGAAGCTGCCGGGCTGGCCCCTGTGGGCCGCCGCCCTGTGGATCGCGGGCGAGGCGGCACGCGCGCGTGCCCCGTTCGGCGGCTTCCCCTGGGGAAAGATCGCCTTCGGCCAGGCGGACGGCGTCTTCCTGCCGCTCGCCGCGCTGGGCGGCACCCCGGTGCTCGGATTCGCGGTCGTCCTGTGCGGCTTCGGCCTGTACGAGATCGTCCGCCTGGCCGTCGAGACGCGGCGCACCCGTGCCGTACGACGCGGAGCCGCCGCGGTGGCCCTCCTCAGCTTCCTCCTCCCCGTGCTCGGCGCCTTCGCCGCGCGGCCCCTGGTCAGCGACAAGGCCGAGAACGGCACCGCGACCGTCGCCGTCATCCAGGGCAACGTGCCGCGCGCGGGCCTCGACTTCAACTCCCAGCGGCGCGCGGTCCTCGACTACCACGCCCGGGAGACCGAGCGCCTCGCCGCGCGGATCAAGGCGGGCAAGGCGGCCCAGCCCGACTTCGTGCTGTGGCCGGAGAACTCCTCCGACATCGACCCGTTCCGCAACCCCGACGCCTACGCCGTGATCGACAAGGCGGCCAAGGCGATCGGCGCGCCCATCTCGGTCGGCGGCGTCGTCGAGAAGAACGGCAAGCTCTACAACGAGCAGATCCTCTGGGACCCGCAGAAGGGGCCCGGCGCCACGTACGACAAGCGGCAGGTCCAGCCGTTCGGTGAGTACCTCCCGATGCGGTCGCTCATCGGAGCCATCAACGACAACTGGACCTCCATGGTCCGCCAGGACTTCAGCCGCGGCACCGAGCCGGGAGTCTTCACCATGGCGGGCACCCAGGTCGGCCTCGCGACCTGCTACGAAGCCGCCTTCGACTGGGCTGTCCGCGACACCGTCACCCACGGCGCACAGATGATCTCCGTGCCGAGCAACAACGCCACGTTCGACCGCAGCGAGATGACCTACCAGCAGCTCGCGATGTCCCGGATCCGCGCCGTCGAGCACAGCCGCACCGTCACCGTCCCGGTGACCAGCGGCGTCAGCGCCGTGATCATGCCGGACGGGAAGATCACCCAGCGGACCGGCATGTTCGTGGCGGACTCCCTGGTCCAGAAGGTGCCGCTGCGCTCTTCCGAGACGCCCGCCACGCGGGTCGGAATCGCGCCGGAAATGTTCTTGGTGCTGATCGCCGTGGGCGGCCTCGGCTGGGCCGTGACGGCCGCGGTACGCGGACGGCGCGCCGGAGACGCGTAGCCGTACGCCGGCAGTGTGCTGCTCGTACGCGTCCGGAATGCGCCGAGCCGGCGAAACCGGGCCGTTAGGGTCGGCCCATGGCTACTCCTGACTTCATTCGTACGATCCGGGCCACCGCCGGCCAACAACTCCTCTGGCTCCCCGGAGTCACCGCCGTCGTCTTCGACGACGCGGGCAGAGTGCTGCTGGGGCGCCGGGCCGACACCGGCAAGTGGGCCGTCATCGCCGGAATGTCGGACCCGGGGGAGCAGCCCGCGGCCTGCGCCGTGCGGGAGGTGTACGAGGAGACGGGCGTCCGGTGTGTCGCCGAGCGCGTCGTGCTCGTACAGGCCCTGACGCCGACCACGTACCCGAACGGCGACATCTGCCAGTTCATGGACATCACCATCCGGTGCCGGGCCGTCGGCGGTGAGGCCCGTGTCAACGACGACGAATCGCTGGAGGTCGGCTGGTTCGACGTGGACGCGCTGCCGGAGCTGACCGAGCACGGACTGTTCCGGATCAAGCAGGCGTTGTCCGACGAGCCCACGTGGTTCGAACCCATGCCCTGAGCGCGAAGTGTGGGTTGCGGCCACATCGGTCGGGGCGTGGCCGCTGCCTAGGGTCGGGGCATGACCGCGCCCAGCGCCCTCGCAGGCCCCCACGCCCCGTCCCTCGGCCTCGGCGGCCGTACCGCCCTCGTCACCGGCGCCGCGGGCGGCATCGGCCGCGCCTGCGCACTGCGGCTCGCCGCGGCCGGGGCCAAGGTACGGGCGGTCGACCGGGACGCCGGGGGACTGGACACCCTCACCGAACAGGCCAACGGCCTCGCGGGCACGGTCGAAGCGCACGTCCTCGACCTCATCGACCTGGACGCCGCGGAGTCCGCCGCGGCCGGCACCGACATCCTCGTCAACAACGCCGGGCTCCAACTGGTGCGCCCCATCGAGGAGTTCCCGCCCGACACCTTCCACACCGTGCTGACCGTGATGCTGGAGGCCCCGTTCCGGCTGATCCGCGGGGCACTGCCGCACATGTACGGGCAGGGGTGGGGCCGGATCGTCAATGTGTCGTCCGTACATGGTCTCCGCGCCTCCGCCTTCAAGTCGGCGTATGTGGCGGCGAAACACGGTCTGGAGGGCCTCTCCAAGACCGCGGCCCTGGAAGGCGCTCCCCACGGAGTCACCTCGAACTGTGTGAACCCCGCCTATGTGCGCACTCCACTGGTGGAGAAGCAGCTCGCCGACCAGGCCGCCGCCCACGGCATCCCCCGGGAGCGGGTGCTCGGCGAGATCCTGCTTCAGGACAGCGCGGTCAAGCGCCTTATCGAACCGGACGAGGTCGCCGAGGCCGTGGCATACCTGTGCGGCCCTGCCGCGTCCTTCGTCACCGGGACCTCACTGGTCCTCGACGGCGGCTGGACCGCGCACTGAGCACGAGTTGTCCACAGGGCTGGTCAGGCTGTCGGTGCGACGGGTAATCCTGGTGGACATGTCTCGCGATCAATTGCAGTCCGCCGAGCGCTCCGAGGCGAGCGCCGAAGCGCCGTTCCTGGAGCTGCTGGCCCGGGGCGCGTCCGCCGACGCCTACGAGCAGCCGGTGCTGCTCGCCCGCGCGGACGGGCTGCCGCCCGACCGGATCTCCGCCCTGGAGCGCGCCAAGCTCCTCGCCCTGCGCGTGCGCTCGGAGATGGAGGGGCGCCGCAGACGCGAGGCCGAACTGTCCGCGCTCTTCGAGACGGCCCACGACCTGGCGGGACTGCGCGACCTCGACGCCGTGCTCCAGGCGATCGTGCAGCGCGCCCGCTCCCTGCTGGGCACGGACATCGCGTATCTGAGCCTGAACGACCCGGCGGAGGGCGACACGTACATGCGGGTCACCGAGGGGTCGGTCGCGGCGCGCTTCCAGCAGCTGCGGCTCGGCATGGGGGAGGGCCTCGGCGGACTCGTCGCCCAGACGGCCCGCCCCTATGTCACCGACGACTACTTCCAGGACGACCGCTTCCAGCACACCCCGACCATCGACGCGGGCGTACGGGACGAGGGCCTGGTGGCGATCCTCGGCGTGCCCCTCATGCTCGGGCCGCACGTCATCGGCGTCCTCTTCGCCGCCGACCGCCGGGCGCGGGTCTTCGAGCGGGAACAGATCGCCCTGCTCGGCTCGTTCGCCGCTCTGGCCGCCGCCGCCATCGACACCGCGAACCTGCTCACCGAGACCCGCGAGGCACTGGCCGACCTGGAGCGGGCCAACGAGATCATCCGCGACCGCAGCGGGGTCATCGAGCGGGCCTCCGGCGTCCACGACCGGCTGGCCGAGCTGGTCCTGCGGGGCGGTGGGGTCCACGACGTGTCCGCCGCGGTCTCCGAGATCCTCGACGGCAGTGTGCAGTTCACGGACGCCGGCACCGCGCCCGGTGACGCCCTGGAGGTGTCGCGGGCCGAGGGACACGCGGTCCGGCACGGGGACGACTGGGTCGCGGCCGTTACCGCCGGCGGCGAGCTGCTCGGCGCGCTGGTGCTGCGCGGCCATCCGGGGCTCGACCCCGTCGACCAGCGCACTCTGGAGCGGGCGGCCATGGTCACCTCGCTCCTGCTGCTGGCCCGGCGCTCGGCCTCCGAGGCCGAACAACGCGTCCGCGGCGAGCTGCTGGACGATCTGCTCGACGCGCGGGACCGCGATCCCCGGCTGCTGCGCGAGCGCGCCGCCCGGCTGGACGCCGACCTGGACGCCACCCACGTGGTGCTGGCCTCCCGCCTGGACGCCACGGCAGCCGACGCGGACCACGAGGCCGCCGCCCGCCGCAGACTGTGGTCCGCCGCGTCCCACCTCGCCGCCACCCGGCACGGACTGGCCGCCGCACGCGACGGCGGCACTGTCCTGCTGCTGCCCCTGAGCCCCGGCGACACCGCGACGGAGCTGGCCCGTCGCACGGCCATGGAGCTGGGCACCGCCGTGCACGAGGCGGTCACCGTCGGCGCCTCGGCACCGGTCCAGGACCTCGCCGCCCGCCCGGACACCGTGGCCGAGGCGTACACCGAAGGGCAGCGATGCCTCGAAGCGCTGCGGCTGCTCGGCCGTGCCGGGGACGGCGCCGCCGCTGAGGACTTCGGGTTCCTGGGGCTGCTGCTCGCCGGGAGCAGGGACATCTCCGGCTTCGTGGAGCGCACCATCGGCCAGGTCGTCACGTACGACGAGAAGCGCGGCACCGACCTCCTGCACACCCTCGACGCGTACTTCGCCTGCGGCATGAGCCCCGCACGCACCAAGGGCGAGCTGCACGTCCACGTCAACACGGTCGCGCAGCGCCTGGAACGGGTGGGCCGCCTGCTCGGCCCCGACTGGCAGAGCCCTGCCCGGACGCTGGAGATCCAACTCGCCCTGCGGCTGCACCGGTTGACGTCCACCGGACAGCACTGACTTCCGTACGCGCGGGTGACCCCCGTACGCGCGGGCGCACGGGGGTCGGTCCGGGGCCACCGGCTCAGACGGTATGGGCGTCCTCGGCGCGGGCGGACGCCTTCGCGTCGGCTGCCTCGGCACCGTCGGTTCCCTCCACGTCCGCGAGGTCGCGGTGCCGGGTCTCCTTCGCCACGCCCACCGCGATCAGTGTCAGCACGACCGCCCCGATCACGTACAGGGCGATGGGTGTGGAGCTGTCGTAGTCCGCGAGGAGCGCGGTCGCGATGAGCGGTGCGGGCGCGCCCGCGGCGACCGACGCGAACTGCGCGCCGATCGAAGCGCCGGAGTAGCGCATGCGGGTCGCGAACATCTCCGAGAAGAAGGCGGCCTGCGGCGCGTACATGGCTCCGTGCAGGACCAGGCCCACGGTCACGGCGAGGATCAGGTTCCCGAAGGTCCCGGTGTCGATGAGCGAGAAGAACGGGAACATCCACAGACCGATACCGGCCGCGCCCAGCAGATACACCGGCCGACGGCCCACGCGGTCGGACAGGGCGCCCCACAGCGGGATGACGGCGAAGTGGACGGCGGACGCGATGAGCACCGCGTTCAGCGCGGTCTGCTTGGACAGACCGGCCGAGGTGGTGGCGTACACGAGGATGAAGGCGGTGATCACGTAGTAGCTGATGTTCTCCGCCATGCGCGCGCCCATGGCGATCAGGACGTCCCGCCAGTGGTGGCGAAGCACGGACACCAGCGGCAGCTTCTCGGCGGCACCGCCCTGGGTCGCCTTGCGTGCCTCGGCCTGGGCGAGGGCCGCCTTGAAGACGGGTGATTCATCGACAGACAGACGAATCCACAAACCGACGATCACCAGCACACCCGACAGCAGGAACGGAATGCGCCAGCCCCAGGAGGTGAAGGCGGCGTCCGACAGCACGGCGGTCAGCAGCGACAGCACGCCCGTCGCCAGCAACTGCCCGGCGGGCGCCCCGGTCTGCGGCCACGAGGCCCAGAACCCCCGCCGCCGCGCGTCCCCGTGCTCCGACACGAGCAGCACCGCGCCGCCCCACTCCCCGCCCAGCGCGAAGCCCTGCACCAGGCGCAGCACGGTCAGCAGCACCGGCGCCGCCGTGCCGACGGTCGCGTGCGTGGGCAGCAGCCCGATCGCGAAGGTCGCCCCGCCCATCAGCAGCAGACTCAGGACCAGCAGCTTCTTGCGCCCGAGCCGGTCGCCGTAGTGCCCGAAGACAAGCGCCCCGAGCGGCCTCGCGGCGAAGCCCACCGCGTACGTCAGGAACGACAGCAGCGTGCCGACGAGCGGGTCGGAGTCCGGGAAGAAGACCTTGTTGAAGACGAGCGCGGCGGCGGATCCGTACAGGAAGAAGTCGTACCACTCGATGGTGGTGCCGATGAGGCTCGCGGCGACGATGCGCTTGAGGCTGGCGGTGGGTGGGGGAGCGGTTGCGGGGGAGGACATCGGCACCACTTCCAAGTGGTCGGCGGGGACGTTTTCGTGTCGCCACACCGTAGGAAGGCGCAGGTCAGCGGCACATGTGGTGGGACACCATAGTTCTGGGTGTGGGCATGAGTGTGGCCACCATGGGGACTCTGCCAGGGGCTACGTCTGGGCCACGAAGTGGGATGTCCAAGTTGTACTGTTCGGGCGCACCTCGCCGTATGCAGAGCGCTTCTCCGAAGTGGACGGCTGCCCCGGATTTGGGCTTAGCAACGGGTCTGCCATGGGGCGACGGTGGCGTCAGCTGGTACCAGCAGGTTCATCGCCTGCTGGTGGTACATGCGAGGCATCTGGTCTGACCTGCGGAAACAGGCCTGTTGGTGCCTTCGGGCAGCGACTTGGCCTGGAAATGGCCCGGAGTGTGGCCGTGTACCTGCACCCCAGGGCGCGGAAAGTGCTCTTTCGCCTAAACGGCCCGCTGTCCCAACTGAAGTTGCCTCCGCTTGAGCGGAGGTGAAGCGACGAGGGTGGCGGCAGTGTTGGGAAGACAACCCCGTCCCTGAGCCGTTGAATGCGATGGCACGGTCGGTGTGTGACATCCGGCGTGTGGCCCGTCCAAGGCTTGTCCGAACGAGGGAATGCGGTGATCACGCGATGAAGGCGGTGCGGTTCCACGAGTACGGCGGGATTGATGTGCTGAGGGTGGAGGAGGTGGAGCGGCCGACGCCCGGCCCCGGACAGGTGCTGGTCGAGGTCCGCGCGGCCGGGATCCAGCCGGGCGAGGTGATGATCCGCGAGGGCGCGCGTCACGGACGCTGGCCGGCTACGTTCCCCTCCGGGCAGGGCAGTGATCTGGCCGGTGTCGTGGTGGAGGTCGGCCCGCAGGTGCGCGGCTTCGCGGTGGGCGATGAGGTATTGGGGTTCACCCACGATAGGGCGAGCCATGCGGAGTTCGTCGCGGTCGACGACGTGGACGTGGTTTCGCGTCCGCCGGGGCTGTCCTGGGATGTGGCGGGTTCGTTGTACGTGGCCGGCACAACTGCATACGCCTGCGTGTTCGCGGTGGATCCCGGGCCGGCGGACACAGTCGTGGTGTCCGGTGCGGCGGGCGGCGTCGGGTCTTTCGCCGTGCAGCTCGCGCGCCGGCGCGGAGCCACGGTGATCGGGCTGGCGAGCGAGGGGAACCATGCCTGGTTGAAGCAGCGCGGTGTCGTCCCGGTCGCGTACGGGGAGGGCGTGGCCGAACGGATCCGGGAGGCTTCCGGTGGGAACGTCGACGCGTTCATCGATACGTTCGGCGACGGCTACGTGGAGCTGGCAGTGGAGTTGGGTGTGCGGCCCGAGCGGATCAACACCATCCGCGATTGGCAGGCCGCGGCCAGGGTTGGGGCGCAAACCTACGGAGAAGGCGCGGCGGCATGCGCGGTAGTGCTCGGCGAGCTGGCCCGGCTTGCCACACGCGGTGAGCTGGAGGTGTCGATCGCCCGCACCTACCCGCTGGAGCGGGTGCGAGACGCGTTCCGTGAGCTGGAACGGGGACACACCCACGGCAAGATCGTGCTCCGCCCGTAGCTCGGGTCGGCCGAGGCGACTATCGGCCTGGTATCCCGGAACATCAACGCAGTGTCACCGCTGGCGGCCAGACGGCTCCCCGTCGAGAGGCCGCCGGCGGCGAATCACAACTGGCCACAAACAGTCGTCCGTTGCTGATCTGTCCGGAGAGTCGCGCTCGCGCTCCCACGCTACGCGAGTGGCCGGCCGGCAGTCCTGGCTGTGCCCAGAGCCGCGTGGTGCAGTCGTCGCTGGATGTGGGGAGCAGATGTCCGTCGGGGTGGAACGCTGCGTGGGTGATGCCGTCTGCATGGCCGGTGAGCGGCTCGACGACCGACTGGCCGGTTAGGTAGAGCGGCAGCGCGTTGGAGATGCCCAAGGGGGGGCTGGCTGCATCGGCGACTTCCGCGATGTGAATACGGTCTGTGCCCGTTGGCCGAGCCTGGCTGGAGCGTCGCAGGGTGCGCACGGGATCGCCGGGTGGGTCTCTACCGGCACGCGGAGATTCCGGTGCCGACTCGAACGCGCGAGATCAGCGAAAACCCCAGGTCCTAGCTTTGTTCGGCACCATAGTTCTGCGTGAAGAAGTGCGTGCGAGCACCATGAGGACACCGCAGCCTCACCGCGCCGGCTCCTGACGATCCGTCCCGTTGTCGGCGAGAGCCGTTACTGGCGGGAAACAGAAGCCGGTTGGGCACGAAACATGTATCGCTCAGGTTTGTCCGTATCTGCGAGGGCGTCGTCCTGCGCGTGACATCGGGAGGGCCGTGAGCGTGGCACCCCATTCATCGGCTCTCCTGCCCGGCACCGGACGTCCGCGTGGGCGCCGCGCTCCAGCTCGCGTCCGTCGATCGCCATCCGGCAGGGCTCCCGTGCGGGTGGACCGGTCCGCCCGGTGTCTGCCCCGTGCATGAGGTGCTGTGGGTGACGGGGCTGGTGGGAGGAGTGCTGTGCCTCACCAGTCATCTCCCGTCTCCCGTGCGGCAGTGGCTGCCGCAGGCCGTCGCGCCGGCGGCCATGCTGGCGATGGCTCCTGGAGCGGGAGGCCGGGCGCCATTGGTGGCCGGGACCGCCGCGCTCGTCGTTGCCTGTCTGTGGCAGCTGCGAGCGGGGTGTGCGTGCCGCAGGTCCGTCGAGTCGGTGAACCTGGCCGCGATGGCACTGCTGACGGCGGCTGCGGCGGTCGTAGAACAAAGCCACCACGGCAGGGACGGTTCCGTCGGCCTCGCGTCGGCCCAAGTCGCGTTGTGGCAGGTGTTGTTCTCCGTCGCGTGCTGGAGCGTGGCCCGGGCTGGTGTGGCGCTCGTCCGGCAGGCGTGGCCACCCCGGACCGCCGCACATTCTCCGGGCAGGCGTGCGCTCCTGCTCGGAGAGGTGGGCGGCGGGCTCATGGTCACCGCCATGGCCGTCATGCTCGGCCTGCCCTGACGGCCCTGACGGTGCGGGAAGTGCGTCCGCCCTGAAGTCACGGGCGCCGAGGCGGAGTTGAGGGAGGAGGGCCCCGGTCGGGGAAGCCCGCACTGCGGCCCCGAGGGATTCGGCCCTGTTGCTTTGGATCTCGATGTGTAAGGATTGGATCCACAGATTGGATCCAAGTAACACTGAATCGGATGCATGAGGTAGCGATGCTGAGACGCGAGGACAACGAGCGCGCTACGCGCACCGGCCCGGGCACCCCCCTCGGACAACTCATGCGCGCCTACTGGCAGCCCGTCGCCCTCGTCTCGGAGATGTCCGACGAACGACCGGTCAAGGCGATCCGGATCATGAGCGAGGACCTGGTCCTCTTCCGGCGGGACGACGACTCCGCACCCGGCCTCCCCGTACCGGACGCCGACAGGATGGAACGCCCTCAGGGCTCAGCCGAGGCCGGGCCCGGGTCCGGCGCGTGGGGCCTGGTCGGCCGGTACTGCGCGCACCGGGGCGTCGACCTCTCCTACGGACGCCGGGAGAACGGCGGACTGCGATGCCTCTACCACGGGTGGCTGTACGGCCCGGACGGCCGCTGCCTGGAGCAGCCCGCGGAACCCGAGCACAGCAACTTCGCCGCCAAGGTGCGTATCCCGAGCTACCCCTGCGTGGAGCGCAACGGCATCGTCTTCGCCTACCTCGGCACCGGCGACCCGCCGCCCTTCCCGGCGTACGACTGCTTCCGCGCTCCCGAGGAGTACACCTTCGCCTTCAAGGGCTGGTGGGAGTGCAACTGGCTGCAGGGCGTGGAAGGCGGGATCGATCCGAGCCACGTCTCCTTCCTGCACCGCTTCGTCGGCGAGGACCCGCGCGAGGTGTACGGGCAGCAGTTCAGCGAGGAGGTGGAGGGCACCGGGAAGAAGCTCTCCGAACTGGTCGGCGACAACTTCCGGCCGGACATCGAGGTGGAGAGCGCCGAGCACGGCCTGCGGGTCTTCGCGCTGCGTGAACTCACCGAGGACGTCAGGCACGTACGGATCACCAACCTGGTGTTCCCCAACGCCTTCGTGGTGCCCTTCGGCAACGGCAAGGTCTTCTGTCAGTGGCACGTCCCGATCGACGACGAGAACCACTACTGGTTCATGATCCTCTACGACTTCGAAGAGGTCACCGACAAGGACACGTTGCTGGCGCAGCGCCTCGCGGAGGTCTCGCTCCCCGACTACAGGCCGCTGCGCAACCGCTCGAACGACTGGGGCTTCGATCCCAAGGAGCAGCGGGAACTCACGTACACCGGCATGGGGTTGGACATCAACGTCCATGACCAGTGGGCGGTGGAGAGCATGGGGCCCGTGCAGGACCGGACCGTCGAGCGGCTCGGTGTCTCGGACCGTGCCGTGACCGCCAACCGCAGACTCCTGCTCAAGGCGATCACCTCGTTCGAGAGCGGAAATCCGGTGCCCGGGCTGCCGCTCGACGCGCGGGAGGCCGAGGAGCTGACCGGGCCCCTGGCCATCGACACCATCACGCCCACGGACGGCTGGGAAGAGGCCTGGCGGCAACGGGAGTCGGAGCGACGCGCGCGATCGCCGTGGGCCGGGCGGGAGGTGACCGGTGCGCAGCGCTGACGAGCGGCCCCGGGCGCAGGGCGGCGACGGACCCGGCGCCCGCCCGCTGGCCTCCGCCGGAGCCGGCGGGTTCGTCGAGCGGCACGGGCTGTGGGACGAGCGGCAGCACGTGGCCGCCGGGCAAGTCCGCCGGGTGATCGACGAACTCGGCCTGGACAAGGTGCGGTTCTCCTTCGCCGACCAGCACGGGGTGCTGCGAGGCAAGACCCTGACCCGGGAGGCGGTGCCCGGCGCACTGCGCTCGGGAGTCACCGCGCCGTCCTCCCTCCTGTTGAAGGACACCTCCGGCCGGACCGTCTTCCCCGTCTTCTCGGGCGGCGGTGGCTTGGCCGACGGGCGCTTCGCCGGGGCCGGCGACATCGTTCTGGTGCCGGACATGACGACGTTCCGGGTACTGCCGTGGGCCGAGCGGACCGGCTGGATCCTGTGCGACCTCTACCACCCCGACGGCACCCCCGCGGCGTTCTGCTCGCGCGGTCTGCTGCGCGGCAGACTGGCCGCGCTGGCGGACGCGGGGTACGACCTCACGGTCGGTGTGGAGCTGGAGTTCCATGTGTACCGTCCCGCCGCGGACGGGTCCGTACCGGTGGCCCCGGGTCGGCCGGGCGCACCCGGCCCGGCACCGGAGGTGGAGCCGCTGAGCAGCGGCTCGCAACTGCTGCACGAGGAGGGCCTGGACCGGCTCGACGACCTGGTGGATCTGCTGTACCGCGGGCTCACCGGGCTCGATCTGCCGTTGCGTTCCGTGGAGTTGGAGTTCGGGCCCAGCCAGCTGGAGCTGACCCTGGACGCGCGGGACGCGGCGCAGGCCGCGGACGACGCGCTGCTGGCTCGTTCGGCGGTGCGGCAGATCTGCCGCAGGAACGGTTACCACGCGACGTTCATGTCGCGTCCCGCCACGGTGGAGACCGCGTCGAGCGGATGGCACCTGCACCAGTCGCTGCGCTCCCGGGCGAACGGAGAGGCCGCCTTCGACCCGACGCCCGATCCGGCGCCCGGCTCGGTGCCAACCGGCTCGGCGCCCGGCTCGGTGTCCGACTCCGCGCCGGGGGAGCCGCTGTCCCCGGTGGGCCGGCACTACCTCGCCGGGCTGCTGGAACACGCGCCCGCCGCCACCGTCTTCACCACGCCGACCGTCAACGGCTACAAGCGGTACCTGCCGATGTCCCTGGCTCCCGACCGGGTGGTGTGGGGCATCGACAACAAGGGCGCCATGGTGCGCGTCGTCGGCGCCCAGGGTGAAGGCGGCGCCCGACTGGAGAACAGATCCGGCGAACCGGCGGCGAACCCGTACCTCTACATCGCCTCGCAGGTGGTCAGCGGGATGGACGGGATGGCCCGGCGGCTCGACCCCGGCCCGCCGACCACCGACCCGTACGACGCCGGAGCCCGCGGTCTGCCCGGCTCGCTCGACCAGGCGCTGAACGCGCTCGACGCGGACCCGGTCTTCGCCAAGGCGCTCGGCCAGGACGTCGTCTCCTGGTTCACCACGATCAAACGCGCGGAGTTCGCGCGCTATCTGGCGCACGTCTCGGACTGGGAGCAACGCGAGTACTTCGACCTCGTCTGACCGCACCCCGGCCCCCACGGCCGGCCCACACCTCACGGAAGACGCCATGACCACGTTCAAGGCCCAACCCGCGCCGCTGGAACCCTTCCTCGTCGACGGCCGGTGGATCGCCCCCGGCGACCGCCGGACGTTCCCCGTCGTCGATCCCGCCTCGGAAACCGTCCTGAGCCGCGTCGCACAGGCCACGCCCCAGGATGTCGACGACGCCGTGGCCGCCGCCGCCCGGGCGCACGAGGACGGCCGTTGGCACGGTCTGCCGGTCGCTGAGCGGAGCCGGGTGCTGCACCGGATCGCCGAACTGATCGAGGAGCACGCCGAGGAACTGGCGGTGCTGGAGACCCGCGACAACGGCAAACCCGTCGAACGCTCGCGCGCCGACACCGCGATGAGCGCCAGGACGTTCCGTCACTTCGCGGGCGCCCCCGCCCGGCTGACCGGCACGGTCGTGCCCCTGGACCCGGGACACCACGTCTACACGGTGCCCGAGCCCGTCGGGGTGGCCGCGCTGATCCTGCCGTGGAACTTCCCCATCATGACCGGCTGCTTCAAGCTGGCCCCCGCTCTCGCCGCGGGCTGCACCGTCGTGGTCAAGCCCGCCGAACAGACCCCGCTGACCATGCTCCGCGTCGCCGCCCTGTGCGAAGAGGCGGGCCTGCCGGCAGGAGTGCTCAACGTACTCACCGGCGACGGCGAGGTGGGCGCCGCGCTCACCGCGCACCCGGGGGTGGCCAAGGTGTCCTTCACCGGCTCCACCGAGGTCGGCCGGCTGGTGATGGGCTCCGCCGCTCCCACGGTCAAGCGCCTCACCCTGGAACTCGGAGGCAAGAGCCCCAACATCGTCTTCGCCGACGCCGACCTGGACGCCGCCGTCGTCACCGCCATGCGGGCCGCCTTCGGCCACTCCGGGCAGATGTGCACGGCCGGCAGCAGGCTGCTGGTCCAGCGCTCCGTCCTGGCGGAGATGGAGGAGCGCCTGGCCGACGCGGTGCGCAAGGTCCCCGTCGGCAACGGCATGGACGGCGGGATCACCGTCGGTCCGCTGGTCTCGGAGGAACAGCGCACCCAGGTCCTGTCGTACGTCGAGGCCGGTGTCGCCGAGGGCGCGAAACTGGTGACCGGCGGCCAAGTACCGGACCGGCCGGGCTACTTCGTCGAACCCGCGCTGTTCACGGACGTCACCAACAGCATGCGGATCGCCCGCGAGGAGATCTTCGGCCCCGTGCTGGGAGTGATCCCCTTCGAGGACGACGACGAAGCCGTCGCCATCGGCAACGACACCTCCTACGGGCTCGCCGCCGGAGTCTGGACCAGGGACCTCTCCCGCGCCCACCGCATGGCCGCGCGGCTGCGCGCCGGAACGGTGTGGATCAACACCTACAACATCTTCGACCCGGCGCTGCCCTTCGGCGGATTCGGCGACTCGGGCCTGGGCCGGGACCTGGGCGACGACGCCCTGTACTCCTACTGCGAGCGAAAGGCGGTGGTCGTCGCCCTATGAGTACAGACACCGCGGTTCCCAACCCGCCGCCGATGCCTCCGAGTCCGACACTCGACGTCGCGGCACTCCGTGCCGCCACGCCCGGCATGCGCCACGCCCACCACATGAACGCCGCCGGGGCGGCACTGCCCAGCGCGGCGACGCTGGCCGCCGTCACCGACCACCTGCACCTGGAGTCGCTGCTCGGAGGCTACGAGGCGGCCGAGGCACTGGCCGACCGCACGGAGCGGGTGTATCACTCGGCGGCCCGGCTGATCGGTGCCGAGCCGCAGGACATCGCCCTGGTGGACAGCGCCTCCACCGCCTGGCAGCGGGCGCTGGGAGCCCTGCGGCTCAAGGCGGGCGACCGGGTCCTGGCATCCTCATCGACCTACGTCAGCTCCGCCCTGCACCTGCTGGAGATGCGGGACTCGCACGGCATCGTGCTGGAGGTACTGCCGGCCGACGCGAGCGGGCAGATCGACCTCGGCGCACTGGAGACGGCCCTGCGCGAGCCGGCGGCGCTCGTGACCATCGCCCATGTCCCCACGTCCTCCGGGCTGGTGGAGCCGGTGGCCGCAGTGGGCGCGCTGGCCGCCCGCGCGGGGGTGCCGCTGCTGCTGGACGCGACGCAGTCGCTCGGCCAACTCCCGGTCGACGTCCAGGAGATGCGCTGCGGCATCGTCGTCGCCACCGGCCGCAAGTTCCTGCGCGGGCCGCGCGGCACGGGGCTGCTGTACGTAGACCCGGACCTGCGGGCGAGAACCAGGCCCGCCGCCCCGGACGTACGCGGAGCCCAGTGGTCGTCGGCCTACCAGTACGAGGTGGTGCCGGGGGCGCGACGCTACGAGACATGGGAGTCCTCCCACGCCCTGCGGCTTGGCCTGGGCACGGCCCTGGACGAGGCGCTCGACCTCGGTGTCGCGCTGATCCGCGACCATGTGACGGAGTCGGCCGAGCGGCTGCGGGCCGGGCTGTCGGGCGTACCGGGGATCCGGCTGACCGATCCGACGGCGGCGGCCTCGGGCATCGTGACGTTCCTGCGCGAGGACGAGGACCCTCGCCAGACCGTACGGGACCTGCGCGCGACCGGATTCAGACTGACGACCGTGCCCGCCTCGCACGGCCAGTGGGACCTGGGCCGGCGCGGTCTGGAACGGGTCGCCCGGGCCTCGCTGCACGTCTACAACAGCGCGGACGACGTGGACGCGCTCGTCGCCGCACTGACGGCACGCGAACGGCGCCGCCGCGGAGCGGGGGAGGCTACCTCCGAGACCGTGTCGCGTACGGCATCCGGGTTGCCGTCAGGAGTGACTCCGGGATCCCCGACGCCGACGTTCGCCAGTCCCGATCCCGGGTCCCCGACGCCAAGGTCGGCCGGTCCCGAGCCCGGATCCGCGACACCTACGTCCGCCGATCCCGTGCCCGGATCGGCGACGCCCACGTCCACCGGCCCCGAGCCCGCATTCGCGACGGGTACAGCCACTGTTCCCGAGCCCGCTTCCCCCGGCCCGCGGACCGCCGCCTCCTCCCGGCCGACCGGATCCGCCGGCGACCGGGCCGACGTGATCGTCGTCGGAGCCGGTATCCACGGCTCGTCCGCTGCCTGGCAGTTGGCGGCCCGCGGGGCGAGCGTGATCCACCTCGACCGGTTCCCCGCGGGCCACACCGAGGGCTCCTCGCACGGCAGAACGCGGATGATCCGGCGGGCCTATCCCGCCGAGATCTGGGACGGACTCGTCGACACCGCCTACAACGCCTGGCAGGAACTCGAACTCGCCTCCGGGCAGCGGCTGGTGACGACCACCGGAGGCCTGTACGCCAGGGCGGCCGGAGCCCCCGGCACACTGCGCGGCCCCGGCTGCGAGAACGTGGACCACGCCCGTGCCGCGGAACTCTTCCCCGGGCTGCGCCTGTGCGAGGGCTTCTCCGCGGTCCACGATCCGGCCGCCGGTGTCATCGACGCCCAGGCCTCGCTCACCGCGCTCGCGGCGCTCGGTCGCGCACGCGGCGTGGACCGGCGGGACGGCTGTGCCGTGCTCCGCCGGCGCCGCGACGGCGACGGCGTACGCGTCGACACGGACCAAGGCGTCCTGCACGCCGACCGGTTGGTCGTGTGCGCGGGCCCCTGGACCGGCGAACTGCTGCCCGCCTTCGCACAGCCGCTGAGCGTGGTGCGGATCGTGAACCTGCACCTCGGCTCCTCGCGACGGCATCTGCTGGAGCCCCCGCTGCTGGGCGCGTTCTCCGTCGACGTACCGGACGTCGGCCTGCTGTACGGCATCCCGGCCTTCGGCGGAGCAGGCGTCAAGATCGGCCTGGACCACGGGCCGCCGGAGGACCCGTCGGTGCCGGCCGGGCCGGTCACCGAGGCCGAGCGGGACCGGCTCCTGGGCCTGGCCTCGCGGTTCCTTCCGGCGGCCGACGGGCCGGTGGAGGAGACGATCACCTGCCGCTACACGATGGCGCCGAAGAACCGGTTCGCCGTCGGCCGACTCCCGGGTGAGGAGCGGGTGTTGATGGCGGCGGCCTGTTCCGGCCACGGCTTCAAGTTCGGGCCCGCACTGGGCATCGCGCTCGCAGATCTGGCGGAGGGCAAGGAACGACCGGACCTGGACTTCCTGTCCCCGGCCGCGATGGGCATCACCGACCGGCCCGGACCGGGAGCCGGAGCATGACCCCCGGCACCCGCGCCCGCATTCCCGCCCGCACCGACAGCCGGTCAGCCGCGGAAGACGGTGGCCGACCGCTGTTCGTACCAGCGGGCCAACTGCTCGCCCGCGCTGATCACATGGGCCTTCATCTCACTGCGTGCCCGCTCCGCGTCCTCCGCGGCGAGAGCCTCGACGATCCGCTCGTGTTCGCGGATGTTGTCCTCGCGATGGCGGGGGTTGTCCTGCAGGACGAGGGCGGAGACGTTGCGCGGGAACGCCTCGTTGACGTCCTTGATGGCGCGGGCGAGCCGCCTGTTGCCGGCGACGGTGTGGATCAGGGTGTGGAAGCAGTCGTTGGCGGTGGTGGAGGGCGAGGCGCTCGGGGAGGTGGCGGGCGAGGAACCCTCGCCGGGCGCCGGACCGCCGCTGGCGTCGCGTACCCCTCGGCTGACCGCGCGTACCGTCTCGTTGGCCTCGCGCAGTTCCCGCAGTACGTCGGGGGTGACCGCGTGGACCGCCCGGACGCAGGCGAGCCCTTCGAGCTCGGCGCGGATCTCGTAGGCCTCGCGGACCTCCCAGGGAGCGGGGACGCGGACCACGGCGCCGCGGTTGGGCAGCACCTCGATGAGGCCGCCCGCCTGGAGCTGCCGCAGCGCCTCCCGGACGGGGGTGCGGCTCACGCCGAGCATCTCCGCGAGCTCGACCTGGCGCAGTTGCGCCCCGATCGGGATCTCGCCGGAGAGGATCCGCGCGCGGATCGCGGCCGCCGTGTCGTCGACGAGCGCCTTGCCCTTTCCTGCGGGCGAATCCGCGTCGGGAAGCGGGGCGGTGTCCATGAGGTCTCCGTCTGGTCGGCAAAGGCGAAGGCAAAGGAAAAAGCAGAGGCGAGGGCCGGGACGGACGTCCTGACAGACCCCAACAGCTTTATGTATCCATTCTAACGGTCGCAGGATCCAAGGCTCGCGGCCCGTGCACATGAGCGGAGCGCACATCATGCACAACCCGCCCGGAAGCGTCAGCACCCGTGTCCATGCCCGGCGCGAGCGCACCCATCCTCTCGACCCGCTGTCTCCCGCGGAGATCGACGCGGCCGTCGCTGTAGCGCGCGCCGACGGCCGGCTGGGGGAGCGGACCAGGTTCTGGGGCGCGGTACTGGACGAACACTTCGCCCGCGAGGTCGTGGCGGGCCGGCAGGCAGCAGGGGAGGTGCGGGTGGGCCTGGTGGCGATGGACCACGACCTGCCCGGCGCCTGGGAGATCGACGTGCAGCTCGGCGCCGAGCCGCGCTGCCTGGAGTGGCGGCCGGTCGACATACGGCGGCCGGGCATCACCTCGACGGAGGCACGCGCGGCGGCCCAGGCATGCCGGGCGAATCCGCTGTTCCGCGAGGCACTGGCCCGGCGAGGCATCCACGACGTGTCGCTGACGGTCATCGACGCCGAGTCCATCGGCGGCTTCGTACCGGAGAAGTACAAGGACCGCAGGATCACCTGGGGTTCGGTCTGGCACCGGGTCCAGGAGGACGACAACGCCTATGTGCGCCCCGTGCAGGGCGTCATCCCCCTCATCGACATGGCGACGATGGAGGTGTTGGAGGTCGAGGACCATGGTGTCGTCCCGGTCTCCGAGGAGCCGGGACCGCTGTCGGCCGGCGGGTTCGGCCCGGACCGTGAAGGGCTCAAGCCGCTGGAGGTGGTGCAGCCCGAGGGGCCCAGCTTCACCGTCGACGGGCACCAAGTCAGCTGGCAGGGCTGGGAGTTCCGGGTCGGCTTCACCCACCGCGAGGGCCTGGTCCTGTACGACCTCGGCTTCCTGGGGCGCTCGGTGCTCAAGCGCGCCGCCTGCAACGAGATGTACGTCCCCTACCTCGACCCGAGCTCCACGCAGTTCCGCAAGAACTTCTTCGACTGGGGCGAGTACGGTGCCGGCCCCCTGACCAACTCGCTCGCGCTCGGCTGCGACTGCCTTGGCGTCATCCACTACTTCGACGCGGCCCACCTCGGGGGCGACGGCGCCGCCCAGGAGATCGACCAGGCGATCTGCATGCACGAGGAGGACGACGGCATCCTCTGGAAGCACAACGACCTGCGCCGCGGGGTGAGCGAGGTGCGCCGCTCCCGGCGGCTGATCATCTCCAGCTTCCAGACGGTCGCCAACTACGACTACGGCTTCTACTGGTCCCTCTACCAGGACGGCAGGATCGAGCTGGAGATCAAGCTCACCGGCATGCTGTCCGCCTCCGGTATCGAGGAGGGGGAGGAGGTGCGGCACGGCCGGGTGGTCTCGCGCAACGTCCAGACGCCCACGCACCAGCACTACTTCGGCCTGCGCCTGGACGCGGCGGTCGACGGCCCGTTCAACCGCCTGGTGGAGGAGAACGCCCAGGCGGAGGACGACCCGCGCCACGATCCGTACGGCAACGCGGTGCGCATGGTGCGTACGCCCCTGCTGTCGGAGTCGCAGGCCGCCCGCCGGACGAACCCGGCGACGTCCCGGCACTGGCGGGTGGAGAGTGCGCAGAAGCAGAACCGCTACGGGGACCCGACCGCGTACCGGCTGCTGCTGCCCAACACCACCCGGCCCTTCGCGCGGCCCGATTCGGTGATGGCCCGCAGGGCGCCCTTCGTCCACCAGCATCTGTGGGCGACGGTCTCCGACCCGGCCGAGAGTTACGTCGGAGGGCAGTACCCGAACCAGGCGGAGCCCGGCGAGGACGGCGTGCAGGTCTGGCAGCGCAAGGACCGTTCGCTGGACGGGGCCGAGCTGGTGCTGTGGCCGGTCGTGGGCAGCCATCACTTCCCCCGGCCCGAGCAGTGGCCGGTCATGCCGGTCGACCGGGTGCGACTGGTCTTCGAGCCCGACGGCTTCTTCGACCGCAACCCGGCCATGGACATCCCCGACCCGTCGGCCGGCGCGGACCACTGCTGCGGAACCTGATGAACCGTCATAAACCTTACGTGTCAGGTGATCACGGTAGATAGCACACAAGATCCCGGTTTCATGTGCTCGTAACACCCGGGACATGGCTCGGACTCGTGAGCCGGACACGATGATTTTGGATCCAATCAAGATGAGATTAGATCCATTCCTTCAGAGGAACGGTGCCCCAAGGAGGCCCTCATGCCGGATCAGTCGCAGGGAACACCCGCACTCCGCCCGGCCGAACCGCAGGTTTCCCGCCGGACCGTGCTGCGCGGCGCCAGCCTCCTCGGCGTCGGAGCGGGCTTCGGACTGACCCCGCTGCTCGCCGCCTGCGGTGTGGCCGACGACGGGTCCGAGAAGTCCGGTGGCGGATCCGGCAAGGGCGGCACCCTCACCCTCGCGATCGACTCCACCAGCGCGGTCAACGACCCCGCCTTCTACACGACGCTGGGGGACTGGATGGCGGTGGACTGCATCTGCCGCGGCCTGACCTTCATCTCCTTCGAGTCCAACGAACCCACGCCGGACCTCGCCAAGAGCTGGAAGATCTCCGACGACCAGCTCACGTACACCTTCACCCTCCGCGACGGCGTGAAGTTCCACGACGGTACGACGCTGTCCTCCGCCGATGTCCTGGCCACCCTGAACCGGCAGTTCGACCCGGAGAACAAGACCTTGCCGAAGGGCGCGTCCAGACCGCTCGCCTCCCTCGGCAACAACGTCGCCTCGCTGACCGCCGAGGACGACCTCACGGTCAAGCTGGTGCTCAAGGCGCCCGACCGGACCGTCCTGGCCCAGCTCTCCGACATCGGCGGCCGTGTCATCTCCAAGGCCGCCCTCGACAAGTACGGGTCCGGCATAGGCAAGCACCTCGTCGGCACCGGCCCGTTCAAGTTCGCCTCCGCCACCTCCGGGCAGTCCATCACCCTGGAAGCCTTCGACGACTTCCGGCTCGGCCGGCCACCGATCGACCGCCTGGTCCTGCGCCAGGTGCAGGACCCGTCGGCGATCGTCAGCTCGCTGCTCAGCGGGGACGTGTCCGCCACCCAGTTCACTCCCTACTCGGCCGTCGAACAGCTGAAGTCCGACCCCTCGGTGACCGTCCACGACACCAAGGAGGGCTTCGACGCGATCCTGATGATCGACGCCCGGCGCGTACCCGAGCTGAAGGTGCGCAAGGCCATCAACCTGGCCATCGACCGCAAGGCGATCGTCCAGCAGGCGTTCTTCGGCGTCGGCAGCGAGCCCGACGGCTACGCGATCCCGCCCGCCCAGAACGGCTACGACACCGGCCTCGCCGACCTGAGCACGAAGAACCTCGCACAGGCGAAGAAGCTCCTGAAGGAAGCCGGGGCGGAAGGCCGCGAGCTGGGGTTGATGGCGGCCAGCGACTCCTGGCACCCCAAGGCCGCGCAGATCGTCAAGCAGAACCTGGAGGACGCCGGCTTCAAGGTCAAGACCACCTCCGTCGACCCCGCCTCGTACTTCAGCCGGCTCAGCGACGGCAAGGACGACTACCACGACCTGATGATCTGGGAACGCAACTCCTACGTCCCCGACCCCAACAACATGGTCGGCTCCATGGCCAACCCCGCCGGTCTCTACGGCAGCACCATCACCGGCCTGGACACGCTGGACGGCGTCGACACCATGGCCGAGGACCTGCTGGAGGCCAAGAACCTGCCGGTCGGCAAGAAGCGCACCGCCGCCTACTCCAGGATCCAGCGGCGCTGGGCGGAGGAGTACATGGTGATCGCCATGCTGGCCTGCTCCACCAACCTGGTGGTCAGCGGAGCCGATGTGAAGGGCATCAACACCGCCGCACTCGGCAACCACCGCTGTTTCATGGAGAAAGCCAGTGTCTGACCGGACGGGTTCCGATCCCGGCCTCGGCACGACCGATGCGCTCGCCGCCGCCCCCGTTTCCGGCGGCGCGATCCGAAGCGCCCGCCGGGGACGGGACCGTGACGGGCGGGACCGTGAGCACCGGGGCCCGGTGGCGAAGCTGCGGCGGCTCGGCATCGGCACGTCCTGGCCCGCGAAGGTGTCCTGGGTGTTCCTGGTCGCGATCGTCCTCGTCGCCCTGGCCGGGCCCCTGCTGATCTCGGCCGACCCGGTCCGGCAGACCTCCTCGGCGATGCTGCCCTTCGGCTCGCCCGGCCATCTCCTCGGCACCGACGACCTCGGACGGGACGAACTGGCCCGGCTGGTGCACGGGGCACGGCCGCTCCTGTTCGTGGCGTTCGCCTCGACCGCCCTGGCCGCCGTGATCGGCACCGGCGTCGGCCTCCTCGCCGGCTACGCGGGCGGCATCGTGGAACAGGTGCTGATGCGCGCCGTCGACCTGGCCCTGGCCTTCCCGTCCATCCTCCTGGTCATCCTGCTGGTCGCCGCGGCCGGACCGGGCACCACCAGCCTCGTCGTCGGAGTCGGCGTGTCCCTCGCCCCCGGTCTGGCACGGCTGGCCCGGGCGCTCGCGGCCAGGGAGACGGCCCGGGACTACATCGTCGCCGCGCGCCTGGGAGGCACCCGCACACCGCGCGTCCTGGTGCAGGAGATCCTGCCCAACATCGCCGGGCCGATGGTGGCCCAGGTCGTCATGACCCTGTCGGTCGCGGCCGGCTTCGCCGCCGGCCTGTCCTACCTCGGCCTCGGTATCCAGCCGCCCACCCCCGACTGGGGCTACATGGTCCAGGCCGGACAGGAGTTCCTCTACTCGGCGCCCCGCCTGGTGGTGCTGCCTGCGACCCTGACGCTGCTGTTCGTCGTGGCCTGCAACTTCGTGGGCGACGACCTCCGGGACGCGCTCGACCCGAAGGGCACCGTATGAGCGCCCTCCCATTGCCGCGTATACGGCGCCCGCACCGCCCCCGGTCGGAACGGGTCGACGCCCTGTGGGCCATGTTCCGCAGGCTCCTCGGCATCCCGGTCGTCCTGTTCGCCCTGGCCACCCTGGTGTTCATCGCGATGCGCCTGCTGCCCGGCTCGCCCACCGCCTCCCTGGCGGGCGGCGGAACGAACCTCACAGCCGAGGAGATAGCGCAGAACGAGGCCCGGGCCAGCAAGGCGCTCGGCCTCGACCAGCCGCTGCTCACCCAGTACGGCACCTACCTCGACAACCTGGTGCATCTGCGCTTCGGCGAGTCGTTCTTCGGGTCCAACAGCGTCCTGAGCCTGCTGGGCGACGCCCTTCCGGGCACCATCGAACTGACCCTGGCGGCAATGACCGTGGCCGTCCTCCTGGGCGTGGTCACCGGGGTGATCGCCGCGCTGCGCAAGGGCACCTGGATCGACACCACGACCCGGACCGTGGCGACCGTCAGCTTCTCCCTGCCCTGGTTCGCGCTCGGAGTGATCGCCATCGTCGTCTTCGGCGTCTGGCTGCGCTGGCTGCCGGTGCTGGGACGGCTGCCGAGCTCGCTCGACTACCACCCCACGACCAATTTCGTCCTCCTCGACGCGATCCTGCAGAACCGCTTCGAACTGGTCGGCCCCTGGATCCAGCACCTGATCCTGCCCGCCACCACCCTGGCGCTGTCCATGGCCGGTTACATCACCCGTATCGTGCGCGCCTCCGTTCTGGACGTCCTCGGCGACGACTTCGTCAGGACCGCCCGGATGAAGGGGCTCACGGAGTCCGCGGTGATCCGCCGCCATGTCCTGCGCAACTCCTGGCTGCCGATCGTCACGGTCCTCGGCCTGCAGTTCGGGTCCCTGCTGGGCGGCTCCGTGATCACCGAGACCGTCTTCTCCTACGGCGGCGTCGGCCGGCTGCTGGTGCAGGGCGTCCTCCAGCGCGACTACCCCGTCGTGCAAGGAGCCGCGCTCGCCATCGCCCTGCTGTTCGTCCTCGTCAACTACGCCGTGGACATGCTCTACATGATCCTCGATCCACGCATACGGAAAGGCTGAGCCGCATGGACATCGTGCTGGTCCACGGAGCGGGCGGACGGCCCACCACATGGTCGGAGGTCCAGCCCCTGCTCGCCGCCCGGGGACACCGGACGGTCGCCGTCACCAACCCCCTGACCTCTCTCGACGAGGACGTGGCCCACACCGGCGCCGCCGTCGAGGAGTTCATTCAGGAGACGGACGGACCGCTGCTCCTCGTCGGGCACTCCTACGGGGGCGCGGTCATCACCAACGTCGGCCGGCACCCCGCCGTCCGCGGCCTGGTCTACATCGCGGCCTTCGGCCCCGACGAGGGCGAGACCGTCAACGGCATCGTCGAACGCTACGAGCCCGCGGAGATCTCCGCGTACATGCGGCGCGGCCCGAACGGGGAGTGGAAGTCGGAGGCGAGCGAGGAGTTCTGGGCCGAGATCGGCCCCGACCTGTCGCCCGCGCAACGGGCCGTCGTCGAGGCCGAGGGACGCAAGGCGGAGAACCTCATCTTCACCCAGCCGACCGGAAAGCCGGCCTGGGGCACCCTGCCCTCCTGGTATCTGGTCGCCGACGACGACCGCACCCTGCGCCCGGACGCGCAGCGCGACATGGCCGCCCGTATGGGGGCCGTCACCGAGCACGTCCCCGGCAGCCACTACACGACGCTCGTGCACCCGCGACGGGTGGCCGACCTGATCCACACCGCCGCCACGGCAGTGAGCGGCACGTCGTGAGCGGGTCGACGGCCGCCGCGCTCGGACAGGGGAGCCCCGCCGCGGAGCCGCCCGTGGTCTTGGACGTCCGCGGGCTGCGGGTCGGGTTCGACGTCCCCTCGGGCCGGCTCCCGGCCGTCGCGGGCGTGGACCTGACCCTGCGCCAGGGCGAGATCCTCGCGCTGGTCGGCGAGTCCGGCTCGGGCAAGTCCGCGCTGTCCATGAGCCTGGTCGGCCTCAACCGGGGCCCGCGCACGCACATCAGCGGCGAGGTGGCCTTCGGCGGCCGCAACCTCGCCGAGGCGTCCGAGCGTGAACTGCGTTCGGTACGGGGCAAGGACATCGCCGTCGTCTTCCAGGACGCCCTGGCCGCACTCAACCCGCTGCACCGGGTCGGCGCCCAGGTCACCGAGATGATGCGTGCCCACAGCCGGATGCCGTACGCGACGGCCATGGACCGGGCCGTGGACCTGCTCGGCGAGGTCGGCATCGCCAACCCCCGTGCCAACGCCCGCGCCCTGCCCCACCAGTTGTCGGGCGGCATGCGCCAGCGCGTGATGATCGCCATGGGCCTGGCCAACGACCCCGCCGTCCTGATCGCCGACGAACCCACCACGGCACTTGACGTGACCATCCAGGCACAGGTCCTCTCCGTGCTCCAGCAGGCCGCCGCCGACCACGGCACCGCCGTCCTCCTGATCACCCACGACCTGGGAGTCGTCGCCGAGGTCGCCGACCGCGTCGCCGTGATGTACACCGGCCGCATCGTCGAGCAGGGCTTGCGCGACGAGGTGCTGTTCAACCCCCAACACCCCTACACCATCGGCCTGTTGGGCTCGGTGCCGCCGATCGACGGACCGGTCGCCGACCGGCTGCCCGCCATCCCCGGCAGCCCGCTGACCGGTGTGGACCGCCCCAGCGGATGCGCGTTCGCCGCCCGCTGCGCCTTTGCGCACGACGCGTGCGCACAGCAGCCCGAACTGCGCCACCGCCACGGCGAACCCGGCCACCTCGACGCCTGCGTCCTGACCGGATCCGTACGCCAGACGGCGCGAGATGCCGACTCGGACCGGGACTTGGGTCCGGACCCGGACCCGCTGCCGGTGCGGACGGAAGGGTATCCGGCACGCGACGAGGCGGAACGGCATCCGGTACGCAACGAGAAGGGGCACTCATGACCTCGCCACCGGCCGCATCCGCATCTGCCACCGCGGCCTCCGGCCCGACACCGCCAACACCTCCGGCGCCGCGCGGGACGCCGCTCATCCGGGCCGAGAAGCTGCGTGTCGAGTACCGCGGACGCTCGGGCGGCGGCAGGGTCCGCGCGCTGCGCGATGTCGACCTGGAGATCCTCGAAGGCGAGACGCTGGGCCTGGTCGGTGAGTCGGGATGCGGGAAGTCCACCCTGGGCCGGGCCCTGCTGCGGGTGATCGAGCCGGCGTCCGGCACCATCGACTTCCTGGGCCTGAACATCACCCGGCTCAGGGGCACCCGGCTGCGGCGCACCCGCGCCGACCTGCAGATGGTGTTCCAGGACCCGTTCGGCTCGCTCAACCCCCGGCGCAGGATCGCCGACATCGTCGCCGAACCGCTCCGGCGGGCGCGCGGCGCGAGCCGGGCCGAAGCCGGGCCGGTCGTGGCGGAGCTGCTGGACCAGGTGGGCCTCGGCGCCGAGGCGGGCCGGCGCAAGCCGCACGAGTTCTCCGGAGGCCAGCGCCAGCGCATCGGCATCGCCCGGGCACTGGCATCCTCGCCGAAATTCGTCGTGGCGGACGAGGCGGTCTCCGCACTGGACGTCTCCATCCAGGCGCAGATACTGAACCTGCTCTCCGACATGGTCCGCGAGCGCGGCCTGACCATGCTGTTCATCTCCCACGACCTGGGCGTCGTACGGCACATCGCCGACCGCGTGGCCGTCATGTACCTGGGCCAGATCATCGAGGTCGCGTCCCGGGACGACTTCTTCTCCGGCCCCGCCCACCCCTACTCCGAAGCGCTGCTGTCCTCGGTTCCGTCCCTGCGCCCCGGTGGGCGGCGCGAACGGCGGGTCCTGGAGGGCGAACTGCCCGATCCCGCGAACCCGCCGGAGGGCTGTCTGTTCCGGACCCGCTGCCCCTTCGCCGAGGACCAGTGCCGTACCCGCATGCCGGAACTGCGGACCATCGCACCCGGCCGCACGGTGCGCTGCCACCTGCCCCTGGTGCCCGGCTCCACCGAGAAAGGCTGATCCCGCGTGATCATCGACGCGTACAACACCACCCAGGACGTCCGGGGACGCTCGGACTACCTCACCGGCGTCCGCAAGGGTCAGGCGCCGCCGCCGTACACCCCGTTCGAACCCCGGCGCATCCTGGACCGGATGGACGCCGCCGACGTCGACATGGCCATGGTCTGCTCGCTCGCCCAGCGCATCGAGAACGACTTCATCAGCTCCCTGGTCGCCGCCCACCCCGACCGCTTCTTCGGTTTCGGGCAGGTCCTCCCGCAGGCGGACGACGCCATCGAGGAGATCGACCGCATGGCCGACGCCGGCCTGGTGGGCCTCAAGCTCCACCCGAGCCTGCACGGCTACCACGTCGCCGACCACGGCCTGCTGGACCCGCTGTTCGAAGCATGCGCGCGGCGCGGACTGATGGTCCTGATCAACGCACTGGACGACTCCTTCTGCGCCCCGCTGGCCATCGAGGAGATCGCCCGCGACCACCCCCGAGTCCCCACGGTCATCGCCCACATGGGCGCGGTGTGGAACGTTCCCGAAGCGATCATCGTCGCCGAGCGGCAGCCCCACGTGTACCTGGAGACCTCGGCGACGCTGATGAGCGACGTGAAGCGCGCCTACGCCCGACTGGGGCCGGAGAAGATCCTCATGGGCAGCGAGTGGCCCGGCTCCGACTTCGACCTGGAGCGCATGAAGATCGCGAAGGCGATACCGGACGAGAAGGACCGTGCGCTCGTCGAGGGCGGCAACATGGCCCGTCTGCTCGGGATCACCGAATGAGTGCCGCGCCTTCCGGCACGGCGCCCACCACCGCCATCGCGCGCGTCGCCGTCCCCGCGTCCATGAGCGACGACGACGCCGAACTGCTCACCATGGCACAGGAGTTGCTGGCCCGCGTCTGGCGCGACGGCCGGCACGAGGTCGCGTCCGCGGTACGTACGGCCGACGGCGCCGTGCACACCGGGGTCCACCTGGAAGGCTCCTGCCGGCGCAGCTCCATCTGCGCCGAGGGCGTCGCCCTGGGAGCGGCCCGCGGGGCGTACCCCGGCGAACGGCCGCTGGAGGTCACCTCGGTCGTCTCCGTCCAGATCAAGCCCGCCGGACGGTTCCGGGTGATCGCGCCGTGCGGGGTGTGCCGGGAACTGATCAGCGACTACAGCCCGGACGCGACGGTCTGGATCACCACGGTCGAGGAGAACGAGGTTGTCCCGGTCCGGGCCCTCGACCTGCTGCCGGACAAGAGCCGGCGCGCATGGTGAACCCCGGCCGCGAACCCGGCAGTCCGGACGAAGCAAGCACTGTGACCTCAGCAGAGAAGGAAGCACCATGACACCAGCCGTCCCCGGGCTCCCCGGACAGCCGCCCGTCCCCACCGGCCTGGACGTTCCCGCACTCGCCGCCGAACTGGGCGGATCCGGGGTCCCGGTGCGATGGGAGGAACTGACCTGGCAGCAGGCGGAGACCACCGCGACCGCACAGAACGCCGTGATCATCCCCGTCGGCGCCACCGAACAGCACGGTCCCCACCTGCCGTTGGCCGTCGACACCCTCATCTGCCGTGCCGTCGCCCTCGGCGTCTCCGCCCTCACCGGCGTACCGGTGGTGCCACCGCTGAGCTTCGGCGTCTCCGCCTCCCACGGCGACTTCGGCGGCACGGTGGCGCTGCGCCCGGAAACGCTGATCGCCGTGGTGGAGGACGTCATCGACTCCCTGTACGCCTCCGGAGTACGGCAGTTCATCCTGCTCAACGGGCACATCTGGAACAACGGCGCGCTCGACGTGTCCGCGGAGAAGCTCCGGGTGCGCCACCGCGACGCCCGCGTACGGGCCCTGGGCTACGTGACGATGTACCCCGGCCCCGAGGTCGACGGGCATGTCCAGTACGGCCGGGCCCTGATGCACGCCAACTTCTTCGAGACCTCGGTCATGCTCCACCTCCACCCCGAGCTCGTACGGATGGACAAGGCCACCTCGCACATCGACGTGGACTCCTTCTGGGACTACCGGATGGACCAGGTCAGCGAGACCGGCGTCTGGGGTCGTGACGTCGCCGACGCCGACGCCAAGCACGGCGAGAAGGAGTTCGACCGCTGCCTGCTCACGACCGCCCGAGCCGTGTCGGCCGCCGTACGCGAACCCTGGCCCGACCCGACCCACCGTCCTGGAGCGACCGCGTGAAGATCTACGACATCACCCTGCCCATCCACCCCGAGATGCTGCACTGGGGACGCAAGCCCGAGGTGGAGATCGTCGAGTCCCTCTCCAACGGCGACGCCTCCAACGTCACGCGCTGGCGGCTCGGCGCCCACACCGGCACGCACGTCGACGCGCCCGCCCACTTCCGCGACGGCGCCACCCCCATCGACGAGGTGTCCCTGTACTCGCTGGTCGGGCCCGCCCTGGTCATCGACCTCACCCATGTCGAGGGCGACGTGGAACCGCACCACCTGGAAGAAGGTGGGGCGGCCGGACACACCCGCGTCCTGCTCAAGACCTCCAACTCCGCGGGCCCCCTCAAGGAGACCGAGCGCGCCCCGCAGTGGGTGGGCCTCTCCCCGAAGGCGGCCGACTGGCTGATCGAGCACGAGGTCGAACTCGTCGGCATCGACTACCTCACCATCGAGAGCCACCACCGCACCGACACCTGGGACGTCCACCACTCCCTGCTGGGCGCCGGCGTGCTCATCCTGGAGAACGCGGACCTCGACCAAGTCCCCGCCGGGACGTACGACTTGACCTGCCTGCCCACCAAACTGGTCGGCGCCGACGGCTCCTTCGCCCGTGCCATTCTCACCACCCGGGACTGACCGTGGCCACGATCGCCATCGCCGCACCCCATCCCGCGGCCATCGAGGCAGCGCGCCAGGTGACCGCCGACGGCGGCGGCCTGATCGACGCCGCACTCGCCGCCGCTGCCGCCCTCACGGTGGCCTATCCGCACCAGTGCTCCATCGGCGGAGACCTCGTCGCCCTGGTCCGTGACGGCGCGCACGGCACTGTCCGCGCGGTGCTCTCGGCAGGAGCCGCGGCGGCGGCCACCGACCCGGCGCCGCTGCGGGCGGCGGGGGACCGGATGCCGCCCGGCGGCCCGCACACGGTGACGGTCCCGGGAGTGGTCGCCGGGTGGGCGGAACTCGCCCGTCTCGGGGCGCGGTTGCCGCTCGCCCGCAGCCTCGCCCCGGCCATCGCCCTGGCCGATGCCGGAGTCCCGGTGAGCGAGGGCCTGGCACGGGCGATCCACCACCGCCTCGACGTCGTACGGGCCGACCCGGGGCTGTCTGCGCTGCTGCTGGACAAGGCAGGAGAACCACTGTCCGTCGGAACCACCCTCCTCCAGCCTGCACTCGCCGCGACCTTGGAGGAACTCTCCGACGACTGGCGCCACTTCTACACCGGGCCGACCTCCCGGCGCCTGGTCGCGGGTCTGCGGGAACGCGGCAGCCTGCTCGACGCGGCGGACTTCGCCGGCCACCGGGCGGAGAACACCGCCCCGTTGAGCACGACGACCGGGAACGGCGTGACTTGGTGGGCGGCCCCGCCACCCAGTCAGGGAGCGTCACTGCTGGCCGTACTCGGACGTGGGAGCGACCGCCTTGTCGCCGCCCGGCAGGCGGAGTTGAGCCGGGACGCGCTCCTCGGCGATCCCCGGTCGGGTGGCGTGGACCTCGACGGCCTGCTGCTGCGCGCGGGGCGGGACATCACCGCACTGCCCTCCGGCCCCAGACCCGCCGGGGACACGGTGGCCGTCACCGCCGTCGACGACGAGGGCAACGCGGTGGCTCTGATCCAGAGCGTGTTCCAGAGCTTTGGATCAGGTATCGCCGACCCGGCCACAGGAGTAGTGCTCCACAGTCGTGGCTCGGCGTTCAGCCTGGACCCGGCGCACCCCGGGGCGCTGCGGCCCGGGGCGCGGCCCCCGCACACCCTGTGCCCGGCACTTGCCACCGCCCCGGGGCGAGTGGTGGCGCTCGGCTGTCAGGGAGGCAGGGCCCAGGCCTGGATCCTGTCGCAGGTCGCCGAGGAACTTCTCGACGCCCCGGACCCGAAAGCCCTGCTCGCCCGCCCCCGCTGGGTCATCGGCTCCCGCGACCTGAACCGTCCGCACCCCACCCTCCTCCTCGAACCCGGAACCCCTGACGCGGACCACCTGACCACCGTCGCGGACCGTCTGGGCCTTGAGGTCGCCCGGACGGCAGGACCGCACGACGAGGCCGGCCATGTACAGACGGCACGCCTGCGCGCGGGCAAGACCGACGCGGCGAGCGACCCGAGGGCGGACGGGACCGCGGCGATCCTTGTTAGCCGGGTACGCCGATGAGCTGTCGCAGTTCCGCACTGGCACTGGCACTGGCACTGGCACTGGCACGGACACGAGCGACGGGCGCAAGTCGCCGGACCCGAGCGCCACTTGGCGCTCGCGCTGCAGCACGGCGTCCCTGTTTCCGTCAGCTGTTGTGAACGCCTGGTGTGCTCGGTCCGGTGGCCCCAGAATTGGACGGGTGGATGCAGGGGTGGCGGCAATCCTGGGCTCGTCGGTCGGCGTCGCGGGGACAACGGTCGCGGCGGTTGTGGCAGCTTGGTCGACTCGTTGGCAGGTGAGGTCACAGGCCTACTTGGAGCACCATCGATGGCGCCGGGAGGTTCGCCAGGCCGCGTACAGCGCGTTGATCACCGAGGCGGTGGCGGCCGAGGAAGGCCTGCGGAGCGCTTGGACCGTGCTGAGCGAGGCGGGTCCCGGGCACCTCGAAGAGGCGATGGAGCGCATGAGGGCTGCCGAGAACCTGGTGAGCGCCGCCCGCCGTGCCGCCTCCACTGTGGCGGTGGAGGGGTCCACGGCGGTCGTCGAGGCCGCGGACGCTCTGATGACGGCCCTCGGTGTTGCCCTGGCCGATCTCTTCTCCTGGCACGCCGACAGCGCGCGCGGAGCCGGGACCGGAGCATGGAGAGACAGACACGCCGCGCATGTGCTCGAAGCCAGAGCACGGTTGAAGGATTTCACCGGCTCCGCGCGAGCGGCCCTGGATGATGAGCCCTATCGTTCTGCACGCTGACCTGCTGTTAGGGATTCTCGTCGCGCACTGCCTTCTTGAGGGCTGGAATTATCGGGCGGATCGTGCTCCAGCAACCGGTCTCGTCCCTGAAAGTCAGCCCCTTGTCCTCCACCATTGGCCGGGCGCCGTACGCCTCGTACACCGTCTCGCCATCCAAGGAAACGGCGAAGTCGAGGTCCTCCACACCCCGGAAGTCGTAGCGGGCCGTTTCCAATTTGAGTATTCGGGCCCATCCGACGGTCAGCCGGGCGGAAAGGAGGGCTCGGACGGGCGGCCCGGTCCGTGCTTCGTCCGTGACGAATTCACAGTGGAAGGCCATCAGGGAATCCGGCTCCAGCCACTCCTTTTGCCAGGAGGCCGTGGAAAAGAACGTCAGACGCCGTCTCGGTGCGCGGAGTTCGACCGAGACCTGCACCTGGGGTCCTTCCGGGCTGTGGAAGCGTTTCATGCCCTGAACCAGAAACGGTTTGGTCAGGTCCAGTTGCCGGCGATCAGCGCCAGGCCCACCAGCAGCAGGATCAGGGCGGTCAGCACTGTGGGAACCACCGCTGCCCGCCACCGTGCTTTTGGGGCACTGGTGACGACCTCCGAAGTAAGCCCGGGAAGGGCCTCGGCCGGCATCGCGGAGTCACCGACCATGCCGCCCTCGATGAGTACGGCCAGTGGCCCCGACTTCTCGGGCAGTGTGGTGATGTCTTCGGCGGACGAGACCAGGTTGAGCAGGTGTGCCTGTCCGTCCTCCCCGGACAGCAGCGAGGACAGCCGGGCGAGGAAGGCCGCGTCGGCGCCCGGTGCCGTCCGTCCGGCGATCCAGCGCTCCGCGAGCAGAACGGGAGAAGGGCCGCCGGTGTCCTGCGCGGACGGGACGGGGCTCAGGGATGCCAGCGCCGTGGCGAGCCGGGTGGTGAGCTCCGCTCGCTCGGCGGTGAGCTCCGAGTTGCGGGCGGCCAGCAGCCGGTCCACCTCGGCGCTGGAACACAGGCTGTCCAGGAGCTCGGACAGCACCCCGCGGCCCTCGGGGTGACGGGTGATGTCGTCCAGCCAACGTGACGCGAGCGCCAGCACCGTGGCCCGGTCCTGCCCGGTCCCCGTCGTTCCGGACGGACAGGGAGAGCCGTCGAGGACCAGGGTGTAATAGACAAGCGTGCCCACGGAGTCGGTCCGGGCGGAGGGCACCCCGCTGATCAGCACTCGCCAGCGGTCCTTCGACGTCACGGCGAGCAGACAGGGCCGTTCCGTGGCGGTGAGCTCCGAGTACGTGTCCCACCAGCGGCTTCCCGGTGCGGCGCCGAGGAAGGCGTAGTCCAGTTTGCGCGGCGCACCCCGGGTTCGAAGATAGACGTGCACTGTAGTCCCTTCGGCGGTCAGCTCAGGTGGTGCAGACGGGGCCCGCTCTCGCGCCCGGCCAGGGCGGTGAGCACGTCGAAGAGCGACTGAGTGGTCTGCTGCGACATGGCGAACAGCCTCTCGTCGGAGGCTGCGGCGTGCCTGCGACGGTCGCGTTCGCCGTTGAAGTTCAGCCACAGATCGCGGAAGAAGCCCTCCCTCAACTCCGCGTAGCTTCGGGAATGCAGGGCGGCCGTCTGCCTTGAGGCCGTCGCCCGCTCGCTCTGCGCCCGTGCCGTGTCGATGAGTTGCCGGCACAGCAGGGTGAGCAGGTCGTCCAGTCCCTTCCGGACGATCCGGCCCGGTGGGCGGACCCGGTACTTGGGCATGAGCATCTTGCCGCCGGGAGATCCCTGGGCACGGATCCAGCGGGCCGAGACGAGCTCCACACAGCCGAAGGTGTCGATCGGGAGGTAGCGGACCGCCGCGTGCGGGGCCGCGTCCCGGACCGTCTTGAGTACGTCGCTGAACTGGTCGACCACCTTGTCCCGCAGCGCACCCGCGTGATCCTGGAGACTGCCGCTGTCCGACAGATACGTCTCGCACTTGACCGGACAGAACACGATCATCGCGGGCTCACCGGACAGCTCCCGCCGGTTCTTCGCCCACCTGAGTACGGCCTGGTTGATCTGGAACACGGAGAGATGCGAGGCGAGCAGATGCGCGTTTTCGTCACCGGAGTCCATGAGCAGCACCGAGTCGATCGGGACGATGAGCACGGAGCTGTCGGCGAGGAACGCTTCGCACTCGTTCCACTTCTGCTCGTCCTCGGTGCCTTCGCCGGCTCCTTCCAGCCACGCCCCCGGGTAGTCGAGCATGTCGAACCGGATCTGAAGGTCCTGTCCCCGCGCTTCGAGCAGCAGGCGGAACCAGGAAGGATCGCTGGTACTGGGCACGACTCCCGGCTCGAACATCCGGGCCTTCAGCGCCCCGGAGACCAGGTTGTAGGTGGCGCCCAGCCGGTTCTTGGTGGGCCGGTCCGCGGTGAGCAGGTGTACCGAGGAGTCCTGGGCCAACTGCTGCTGGCCCTCGGTGAGCAGGCTCGCGATCAGCGTGCTCTTGCCCACGCGGCTGGGGGCCAGCAGGCCGATCTTGTACTCGAAGACAGAACGCTCGTCCATCACCGCTGCCCCTCCTCAAGTGCCTTGGAGATGTCCTGCGTGACGCGGAGCACGCGTGCGAAGCGGCTGTTGGCCTCGTCGATTCCCTTGAACTCCGCGGGCCACAGGTCGTTGCGGTACGAACGGACGAACCGCCGGAACTCCATGACCGAGGTGCCGGACCGGATCAGGGTGTCCTCGAACTGCTCCACCAGCGCGTGGATGACAACCGCGGGCACCGCGGCTTCCTGGGACAGTGACCTCTGGATCCGGAACGCCGCCTGCTCGGCAAGGCTGTTGAACAGCTCGTGGAGGTGCTCGGCGCCCTCCGCGGTCAGGGGGACCGCCACCTGCTGCATCTGCTCGCCCGTGTCGGGATGCGTGACCTGGAGGTTCAGCGGGGCGAGGTCGGGGCGTACCCGGGGGTAGAGCAGGGTGCGGTACTCCAGCCGTACGTCCAGCAGACTGTTGACCGCGGAGGCAAGGCCCGGGCACGGCTGGGAGGAAGAGGCGAACAGTTCGGCCAACTCGGCGAGGACGTCACGTCCGGACCGGGCGGAGGGTGTGGCGGTGGCCGTGGCGGTGGCGTCGTCGGAGCCGGAGGCACTGTCCTCCTGCCCGCTGTCGTCGTCTTGGAAGAGCGCTCCGCACTCGGCCGCGAGGAGCGCGGCCGTGCGGTCCCAGGCGGCGGTGAGACGTGCTGTGAAGAAGTCGTCCAGCGCCGCGAACCGGCGGCTGATCTCGACCCGGATCCTGCTGAACTCGGGCCCTGCGAACGCTGCCGCGTGGCCTTCGGTGATCATGCAGGTCAGCGCCTCCTCCTTCCAGGTGTCCGCGCCCTTGCCGAAGCCGTCCTGGATCCAGCCGAGTACGTCCTCGTACGCCTTCTCGACGGCCTCGCCGAAGCCCTGATCCAGCACCGAGCCGTGCGCCTCCGCGGCCAGTTCGCCGACCAGCACACGCAACCGCCTGGCGATGGTGCTGCGCAACTGCGCGGCCTTGGCCTCGTTGACTTCCTCCGGAACCCCGGCCCGCCGGGCCACCTGGTCGAGTGCCCGACGCAGATCGGTGAGTTGCAGGCGCGTACGGTCCCGTACGGACGAGGCCTGGCTGCGGGTGCCGGCGAGCACCTCGGCGTCCATGACGGGCAGGCCCTCGGCCATCCGCTTCAGCAGGGGGCCGAGCACCTCCCGGCCGACCCGCTCCGGGTCGCGTACGTCGGTCTCGAAGACGGTGAAGAAGCGGTCCGGTTCGCCCCCGTTGACATTGCGCAACAGGTCGCCGCGGAGGTTCTCCGCGAGGTGGGGCTTGTCCGGATCGGTGTTGTGCACCAGGTAGGCGAACTCCCCGGTGCTGCGCACGAATCCCCGGACCTCGTCGAGGAGGCCGAGTCCGGCGGTGTCCGTCTCGTCGAAGAACGAGGAGGTGTCGGACGAACGCTTGACCACCAGCACCGCGTCGACCTCGTTGCGCAGACCCGCCACATGCCGCCGCTCGGCGTCCGCGACCACCTCCCCGAGCCCCGGCAGGTCCACGATGCCGATCCTGGCCACATGCTCATGAGGGAAGGCGCACTCGATGCGGGCCTCGCGCACAGCCGCATAGGCGCGCCCCACCCGCTCGCCCGCCTTGGAGATCTCCTCGTGCGTCGGATACGCGACGAACGGCCGCACCTCCTCCAGCGGCACTGTCTTGACGCCGCCGGTCAGCAACGGCTCGTACGACATCAGGGCACTCTGGAGTTCACGCAGCCGCGTCAGCAGCACCCTGTGCCGGGTGTCGGGGAGGGCTTCCGGGTAGACCCAGTCGCGGAATTCGGCGACCGTACGCGGTGCGGGGGAGAGGTCGAGCGCCGCGTGCAGCGGGGAGATCACCGCCGTGAGGAAGCTTTCCGGGCTGTGCATCTCCAACTCGGCCCGCCGTACCGTGGGCGAGTGGAAGATCCGGCTGCGGACCGCGGTGACGGGGATGCCGTGACCGGTGGGAATCTGGTTGTCGTCGAGGCCCGAGACCGACTGCAGCAGAGTGCTCTTGCCCATGCGCGCGGCGCCGCTCACACCGATGTTGACCGTCGTCCGGGTGAAGCGGGAGGCGATCACTCTGAACGAGTCCGCCGCTTGCCCGACGGCCAGCTGGATCTCGGTCAGCTGAGGAAGTGTCAGGGACGTCATCAATTCGGCGTCCATGGTCGTGTGCACCCGCAGATCGGCGAGCGCGTCGTCCAATTCGGCGAGGTGTTCGCCGAGCGTGTGCCAGCGCTCGCTTTCGCTCTGCACTTCGGGTAACTGCCGCAGCCGGGCTTGCAGCAGCGCGTCGATAGCCGTCGAAATGTTCGACATTTGTCCCCCAGTCGCACAGTGGCACCATTCATCCCGCCGAGGCCGAGATAGGTGCGTCACTCCCCATCTGGCAGGCACCGTACCGGTGTGGCCGTGCCCTTGCCCGGCGTTCTGTGATTACCGCACGAACTGGAACAACTACTTTCGGTTCAGGTCGACGTGGCATAGACGATGAGGTTGTTCACCGGGTGGCCATCGGCGTCGAAGTCGCCGTCGCAGGTGACCAGTCGCAGGGCGCGGTCCTTCGTCGGGCCGTAGACCTTCTCGGTGGGGAACGAGTTCTTGCTGACGCTCTCGGTGTCCGTGACCGTGAAGTGCGCCGATTCGCCGCGGTCGTTGGTGACGGTGATGTCCGCGCCCTTGGTGATCTTCTTGAGATCGTGGAAGACGGCCTTGCCGAAGCGGGTGTCGTTGTGGCCGATGATCACGGCGGGACCGACCTCACCGGGCACGGAGCCGCCGATGTACCAGCCGGCGGTCATGCCCTTCTCGGCCGGGGGGACCTCCACGGTCCCGTCCTTGTTGCGACCGAGCTCCATCAGGGAACTGGTGATCCCGATCGAGGGGATGGCCACTTCGGTAGGGACGGCCGACTCTGTGGCCTCCGGAGCGCCGGGCGAGGCCGTACCGGCGGCAGCAGGGGTGTTCGGAGAGGCCGGGGCAGGCTTGTCGGCGTCCGACGCACAGCCGGTGAGCACGGCGAGGACCACGGGTACGACGAGGGTGAGCCGGGCAAGGGCCGGCAGGGTGCCGAAGCGCCGTACCGGACGGGGTGCAGGTGACACGACGGACTCCAAAACAGAACCAAGAGCAGAAACAGAGGACCTGACGCAGAGGACCTGAACGAATGGACCTGAAACAAAAGGACCTGAACGACTTACGGGACCGGGCGCATACGCGGTGGCGCCGCCCGGAGACGGGCGGCGCCACTGTTGTGCCCGGTGGGGCTGTGCCTGGCGTCAGCCGTTGTGGCGTCCCGCGGCGCGGCGGCGCAGGACGATGGTGCCGGCGCCCGCGAGCAGCAGAGCGCCGGTGGCCGAACCGACGAGGGTCGTGGTGCCGGTGCCGGAGTTGCCGGCCGGGGCCTCGCCCGCGGCGACGCCGCCCTTCGGAAGGTCCTTGCCGGCCTTGGCCTTCCTGGCTTCGAGCTCCTTCGCCTTCTTGGCGTCCTCGGCCTTCTTTTCGGCCGCGGTCTTGTCTTCTCCCGTGGCCGCGCTCGGCGTGGGGGTCGGGTCGTCGGCGACGGCCGCGCCGACCGGGACGAGCATCGCGCCGGTCGCGACGGCGGTCAGAACGGCGAGACGCAGGGTGAGATGGCGGGACATGTATCGCTCCAGTTCCAGCCCGGCCTTGGTGGTACCTGGTTGGCGAGCCGCACCAGGTTCCGGGCATGGCCCAACACTTGCGCCCACTTGTGAAGAAGCTGTCAGAAGCTCATGGTCATCGCATCAGGGCTGACCAGGGGTCTCCCCGGGCCCCGGCTCGGTGGAGGCTGCCCCGTCCCGCGTGACCGGCAGCCACAGGGTGAAGACCGAGCCCTGACCCTCCGTACTCACCACGCTCGCCGTGCCGCCGTGGGCCTCGGCGAGCTTGAGGACGATCGCCAGACCGAGGCCGCTGCCGCCGGTGCTCCGGTTGCGGGACTTCTCCGCCCGCCAGAATCGGTCGAACACATGGGGGACGTCGTCCGCGGGGATGCCGCTGCCGGTGTCGGACACCTCCACCGCCACCTCGTCCCCGGAACCGGTGACGTACGAGCGCAGGGTCACCAGGCCACCGGACGGTGTGTGGCGTACGGCGTTGGAGACCAGGTTGCTCATGGCCTGCCGCAGCCGTACGGGGTCGGCGTCGAGCAGCGGCGGCCGAGGGGCGTCGGGCGGCGTCGCGGAGACCGCAAGGGTGACACCCGCGGTCTCGGCCAGCCCCTGGTGTGCCGCGGCGACCTGGCCGAGCAGGTCGTCCACGCGTACCGGCTCCACATGCAGGCGCAGCGCGCCCACGTCGGCCGCCCCCAGGTCCTGGAGATCGTTGACGATGTGCTGAAGCTGTACCGCCTCCTCGTGCAGGGAGGAGACGAACGCCGGGTCCGGTTCGGCGAGACCGTCCTGTGCCGCCTCCAGCCAGCCACGGATATTGCTCAGCGGGGTACGCAGTTCATGGGCGACGTCGCTGACCATCACCTTGCGCTGCTCCTCCAGCCGCGCCCGGTGTGCGGCCATGTCGTTGAAGGCCGCCGCCAGCCGTCCGATCTCGTTGTCCGAGCCGACCGGTACGGGCGCCGAGTCCATGCCGTCCCGCATCCGCTGGGCGGCGCCGGTGAGCGCGTGCAACGGGCGTACGAGCCGGGCTCCGGCGATCACCGAGGCGCCGACGGTGAGGGCGAGGACCAGGGCCGTGACCCCGGCGATGCGTGCGGTGTTGGCCGGTGAGAGATCGAAACCGGGCACGCCGGCGGCGGCGTCGGTGCTGTCGATGAACAGCAGCGCGGGCGCGGCGACGTACGACGTGAGCTGTTCGCGGCGGGCGCTGCCGACGCAGGCGGCTATGGCCCGGTCGTGCTTGCTGCTGTGGGCCGGGGGCAGGCGACCGTCGTCGGTCCCCCGTTCCTTGGTCGCTCGCGCCAGCGCAGCCTTCTCCTCGACCGCCTTCTGCTCCGCGGCCCGCTGCTGGGCGTCCGCCTCGTCCTTGGTGAGGCCGGTCGTGGGAAGCTCGGCCGATATGCCGGTGTCCGTGCCTCCCGTCCCGAATCCGCGGTCCCAGGACAGGTCCAGGTTGAGTTTCACGCCGGTGCGGCCCTGCCGCTTCAGACAGGCGTCCGTCAGTTGGTTGAGTGCGCGCAGGGCCTTCTTCTCGGTCGGCGTGGGACCGGAGGCGTAGGACGTCAGGCACTTCGTTTCCATGGAGCGGTCGGTCTCACTGCTCACGAACTGGACGCGGGACCGCCCGCTCGGGCTCTCGACGATGTCCGCGGCGATGCCCGCCGTACCGAGGCACTCCGCGCTGTCGGCGCTGGCCTTCCGCAGGAGCGTACGTTCCTGCGCGGGCAGCAGGAACGGCCCCACCGCGCGTGGATCGACGCGGTCCGCGCCCGCGGAGGCGGTGTCGGGCACCAGCACGGTGTCGACGGACAGCGGGTCGACGACAGCCGAGGCCTGCGGTGGCAGCGGGGCGGCGGACGAGCCCTCGGAGGTGCCGTTCGCGTCGTCGGCGGAGTCGAAGAGCGGGCGTTTGTCCTGGGTGGTCAGCACGATCCGGCGCTGGGACTTCCCGGCCAGTTTGCGCACGGTGGCGTCGACGCCCTCCCAGCCCGGGTGGGTCGCCGCGTACCCCAGCAGGGTGTTGTAGATCTCGGCGTCCGCGCTGAGGTTCTGGCCCTGCTCCTGGCGGATCGCGCCGGAGGTCGTCTGCACGGCGAGCCAGGCGGTGGCGGCCACCGAGCACGAGGCCACCAGCGCCGACACGGTCAGCAGCCGCCCCAGCAGGCTTTTGCGGAGGGGCAGCCGCGCCCGCTCGTCACGACGACGCACGGTGCACGCTCTTCGCGTTGGTCCTCGCGGGATCCGTCAGCTTGTAGCCGACGCCGAAGACGGTGAGCAGCCGGTCCGGCCGCCGGGGGGCGCGCTCGATCTTCTTGCGCAGGTTCATGACGTGTACGTCGACGGTGCGCCCGCTGATGTACTTGTCGAAGCCGTGCAGTTCCTCCAGGAGCCGCTGCCGGGTGAAGACCCGGTCGGGCTCCGCCGCCATCGCGGCCAGGATGCGGAACTCGCCCGGCGTGCACACGACCGGCGAACCGCCGACCGACACCTCGTGCCGGTCCGGATCGACTCTGAGCGAGCCCACCGACAGCGCCTTGTCCCCGGCGGCGCCGGGCGTGGGGTCAGCGGCGGCGGGGGCCGGCCCCTCGGAGCTCCGGTTGCGGCGCAGGAGCGTACGCACCCTGGCCACCAGCTCACGCGGGCTGAACGGCTTGGTCACGTAGTCGTCGGCACCGAGGTCGAGGCCGAGCAGCAGATCGTCCTCGGTGCTGCGGGCCGTCAGCATCATCACCAGCACCTCGCGGCCCTCGGCGCGCAGGATCCGTACCACGTCGAGGCCGTCGGCCCGGGGCATCATCACATCGAGGACGAGCAGGTCGGGCTCCCGGTGCCGAACCTGCTCAAGAGCCGTACGGCCGTCCTCCACCACCGTGACCGTGTGTCCCTCGTGCTCCAGATAACGGCGCACCAGTTCGGCCTGCTTCGTGTCGTCTTCAGCGACCATGATGTTTGCGCACACGCCGGAGAGCGTAACGAGCGTGGAGCCGGGGACGGTGGTAAGTGGCCTTTTCGGGCGGGGAGTTCAGGCCACCGTCGTGAGGTCAGACGCGTCGGCGCGGTCGCGGCGAGGCTCCGCCGGCCGACCGTCGGCACGTTCTCCCCGCGCCGCTTCCCGTACGCCCACATGCTCGCCTGGGCGGGACGGCCCGGCCCGGACGCGTACGCCGTCGACGAGATGTCTGCCTAGACCAATCACGTCGGCCAGGTCGCCGAGGAGACCGGTCCGGCGGGGGAGCGAGCCGCGGGCCCTCACGTCCGTGGGCTGACCACGGCCGTCCTGCCGACAGAGGACCGGGCCGCGCACCCCGGACGGGTACGGACCTCGTACGAACCCACAGGACTCGGCGGCGGACGCTGTCGCCGCCCCCGGAGAAGCCGCCGGCGTCTGTTTGGCGCGCACATGCGGAGAAACCGCGGGATGCTGAGGGGGAGCGCTGCCCATGACCTGACGAGCAGTGGTGGTGAGCGCCATGGCTGGGCTTGAGGAGAACGGTCCGGAACCGACCACGTCGTGTGCCGATCCCCGAGGAGACCCGTTCCTGCACACGCGGTTCGCGATACCGGCACGTCCCGCGACCTTCCTGCGGCGGGAGCGGCTGGTCAGGCACCTCGACCAGGCTCTGCGGACGCCGTTGACCGTGGTCAGCGGGGCCGCGGGCGCGGGCAAGACCCTGCTGGCCGCCGACTGGGCCGCACGCGAGGACCGGTCCGTCGCCTGGCTCACCAATGACGCCGCGGCCCAGGGCTGCGGCATGTTCTGGGCGTACTTCCTCCAGGCCCTGAGCGCCTCCGGCGTGTCCCCGCCCGCCGAGGTCGGTTCCCCGGCCGACGCGAGCCGCGTGGACCAGACGCTGCTGACGCGACTCGCCGCGGGCCTGAGCGACCGCGACCGGCCGGTGATCGTGGTGCTCGACGAGTACGACCGTGTGACGGCGCCGGAGATCGCGGAGCAGCTGGAGTTCGTCCTGCACCACGCGGGACGGGGCATGCGCCTGATCCTCGTCACCCGCACCGAGCCCCTGCTGCCGCTGCACCGCTACCGGGCGGTCGGCGACATGACCGAGATCAGGGCCGCGGAGCTGGCCTTCACCCCCGAGGAGGCGACCGCGCTGCTGGAGCTGCACGGGCTGCGCGTTCCGGTGTCCGCCGCGCGGTCGCTCGTGGAGCGCACCCGGGGATGGGCCGCCGGACTGCGGCTGTGTGCCCTGGCCGCGCAGGAGAGCCCGGATCCGGAGACGTATCTCAAGGAGTTCGAGGTCGACCGCACCACGGTGGCCGACTTCCTGCTGGCGGAGGTGCTCAAGCGGCAGACCCCCGAGGCGCAGGACCTCCTGCTGCGGGTCAGCGTCCTCGACCGCTTCGGCCCCGAGCTGGCGAACGCGCTGACCGGGCGAACCGACGCCGAGTCCGTCCTGGCCGGGCTGCACCGCGAGAACGCGTTCGTCGAGTACCTCGGGCACGACCGGTACCGGCTCCACCCACTGTTCGGTGAGATCCTCCACGCCCATCTGCGGATGCGCTCTCCCGGTCTGGAGCCCGACCTCCACCGACGGGCCGCGACCTGGCTGAGGGACTCCGGATCCCTCGCGGAGACGCTCGGCCACGGTGCCGCCGCGGGCGACTGGGAGTTCACCGCCGGTGCCCTCGTCGACGACCTCGCCATCGGCCAGCTCTTCACCGGTCTCCGCTCGGACCATCTGGCCGAGCTGTTCTCGGGGATGGGTCCCGAGGCCACGAGCCCCGCCACGGATCTCGTCCGGGCGGCCCGTGAGCTGGCCCGGAGCAACCTCGACCATGGCCTGGCCCACCTGCGGCACGCCGAGCGGAGCCTGGCGGAGGAGGACCGGACACCGGCCGGGGAGAGCCCTCCCGGACTCGCGGCGGCCCGGCTGAGCCATGCCCTGCTGGAAGCCCTGGCAGGCCGGCTGACCGGTTCCCCCGCAAGGGCGGAGACGGCAGCGGAGACGGCCGCGGAACTTCAGCAGGAGGTGCCCGCCCAGCTCCTGGACGCGCATCCCGAACTCGCCGCCCTCCTGTCCACCCATCTCGGCTCGACGCGGCTGTGGGCCGGGAGCTACGAGGACGCACGTGCCGCCCTGAGTACGGCCGTCGCCTGCTCCGAGGGAGCCTCGACGGCGCTTCCGCGCGAGGAGTCCCTCGGCCATCTGGCCCTGATCTACTATCTGAACGGCTGGCCCGGCAAGGCGGAGCGCAAGGCCCTGGCGGCGGTCAGCGAGACCGAGCGGTTCAGTCTGAGGGAGGAGTCCGGTTCCGGCATCGAGCTGCTCGTCCTGGCCGCCGTGGCCGTCGACCGCAACGAACTCGACCGGGCCCAGGCTTTCCTCGACGCGGCGGCCGACTCCCATCACGCGATGCGGGACCCCGTGATGCGGGCGGGGCGCGCCCTCGCCACCGCGCGGCTGCTTCTGGCCCGCGGCGAGACGCACGCCGCGCTCGAAGCGGCGGAACCGGCCGTCTCCGCCGACGTGGCTTCACCCTGGTCGGAGGCGCACAAGGCGCTGGCCGCCTCAGCCGTGCATCTGGCGGAGGGCCGGCCGGAGACCGCCGCCGAGCTGCTGCAAGGGGTGCCCGGCGACCAGCCGACGTGTGTCGTGGGAGCGGCACGGGCCCAGCTCGCCGCGGGCCGGCCCACCGAGGCGCTCGGCCTGCTCGACCGAGTGCGCCCCGAGGGCGGTACCGGTGCCGAGCGCCGTACGGGTCCCGCGGTGACCGTCCGGGCCTCGCTGGTGCGGGCCGAGGCCGCGGACCGCGCGGGGGACTCCGCCACCGCGCGCAGACTCGTCGCCCACGCCCTCCACGAGGCCCGGCGCGAACGGCTGCGGCGCCCCTTCCTCGAAGCCGGACCGTGGATCCGGCCCCTGCTGGGCATGGCGCCGCTGCGCGGGCTGGCCGAGGGCTGGCTCACCCCCGGACCGCCGCCGTGCGCCGCGCCGCGGGCCCACCCTGGAGACCAGCCGCCGCCACCGGTCGTGGAGGAGCTGAGCGGGCGCGAGCACGACGTACTGGAACGGCTCGCCCAGATGATGTCGACGGAGGAGATCGCCGCCGATCTGTACGTATCGGTGAACACGGTCAAGACCCACCTCAAGAGCGTCTACCGGAAGCTGTCGGTGAACCGGCGCCACGACGCGGTGCACCGCGCACGCGAGCTGCGGCTGCTGTGAGCACGCGGCTGCGTCTTCGCGGCCTGCCGGGCCGGGGACCCTTGCCCGGCCGAGGACCCCTGCTCAACCGAGGACCCCTGCGCAACCGGGGATCCCTGCCCGACCGGGGGCTTTCGCGGGGTGTCCGGCTCGCCCGTGCGGGGTGAGGCGCGGGGCGGGTTCTTCGGGTGCGATGGGGGTGGCGGCAGGGCATCGATCGGTCGGCCGCCGCCCGGTGGACTCCGCCGGGCCCCGGGGCGACTCGGCGAGGTGGGCACCTTGAGGCACTGGCGGGCGCTGATGGTCCTGGGCACGGCCCAGTTCCTGATGGTCCTGGACACCTCCGTCATGAACGTGTCCATCAGTCAGCTGGTGGAGGACTTCGACACCGAGGTCACCGCGATCCAGGCCGTCATCACGCTGTACGCGCTGGTCATGGCCGCTTTCATGATCATTGGCGGCCGGCTCGGAGACATCTTCGGACGCCGTCGCCTGTTCCTGTTCGGGCTCGTCGTCTACGCCACGGGCTCGGCCCTGACCGCCGCGGCCCCGACCCTGTGGGTGCTCGCGCTGGGCTGGTCGGTCATCGAAGGACTCGGCGCCGCGCTGGTGCTGCCCGCCATGGCGGCCCTGGTGGCCGAGGCCTACCGAGGCCGGGACCGGGCCGTCGCGTACGGCGTCATCGGCGGACTCGCCGGAGCCGGCATCGCGGTCGGCCCGCTGCTGGGCGGCTGGGTGACGACGTACCTCACCTGGCGGCTGGTGTTCGCCGGTGAGGTCGTGGTCGTCCTGATCGTGCTCTGCTTCCACCGGGCGATCACGGAAGAGCCCAGGACCGGTCCGAGCCCCCGCCTGGACGGGGTCGGCGCCGCACTCTCGGCGACCGGGCTCGCGCTCGGCGTCCTCGGCGTGCTGCAGAGCGGCTCCTGGGGATGGGTGCAGCCCCGCAACCCGCCCTTCACCATCTTCGGCTTCGCGCCGACGCTGTTCGTCGTCGCCGCGGGGATCGCCGTGCTGGCCTGCTTCCATCACTGGGAGAAACGGCGGGAGGCGAGCGGCGCCGAGCCCCTCGTACATCTGCCCCTGCTGCGCAAGCCCGCGCTGCGATCCGGCCTGATGACACTGGTGAGCCAGAACCTCATCCTGCTGGGGCTGTTCTTCACCATCCCGCTGTATCTGCAGGTGGTGCAGGGGTTCAACGCCTTCCAGACAGGTCTGCGGCTACTCCCGGTGTCCGTCACCATGCTCGCCGCGTCCATGATCGCCGCCCGGCTGGGGCGGAGGGCAGGACCGCGCCGGGTGGTCCGGCTGGCCCTGCTGACCCTCACCGGCGCCATCGTGTGGCTGCTGGCCACCATCGATCCCGTCATCGACGACGCGCAGTTCGCCGGAGCCATGGCCGTGCTCGGCGTGGGCATGGGCCTGCTCGCCTCGCAGCTGGGCAACGTCGTCCAGTCCAGCGTGGGCGAGGAGGAACGCAGCGAGGCCGGCGGACTGCAGTTCACCGCCCAGAACCTGGGTTCCGCCCTGGGCACCGCGCTCATCGGATCGCTGCTCATCGGCGCCCTGGCCCACGCCTTCACCAAGCAGGTCGACGAGAACCCGCAGCTGTCGCAGCAGGCCCGACAGCAGACCGGAGTCGCCCTCGAAGCCGGGATCACGTTCGTGCCCACCGACCAGGTGCGCTCGGCGGCCGAACGTGCCGGGTTCCCGCCCTCCGAGGTCGACGCCGTCACCGACTCATACGCCTCGGCGCAGCTCGACGGCCTGAAGGCGGCGATCCTCGCCACCGGCGGAATCACCCTCGCCAGCTTCCTGGTCACGCCCCATCTGCCGACCCGAGGAGCCGGCCGTCCGAAGCAACCCGACACCGGCGCGCCCACCGGGGCGATCGGCTCGACCCGCTCGACCGGCGCGGCCGACTGACCGATCGGCTCCGGCCGGCTCCGGCCGGCTGACTTCGAGGGAGGCCGCGATGTCCGAGGCCGAGCACACCGCGGCCCGATCGCACAGCGCCGAGCGCGGGGCCCACGCCGACTACACCGGTGGCGTCTACGGATCCATGCTCGCCGCCTCCGTGATCGTCGGGGCCGGGTCCCTGGGCGAGTTCCCGCGCCTGGAACTGGTGCTGCTGCTCCTGCTCACCGGCGTGGCGTTCTGGATAGCGCATGTGCACGCCCACCTGTTCGGGGCGCGCTTGGCGGAACTGAGCCTGGACCGCGCGATCGTGCTGCGGGTGTGCCGTGACGAGTGGCCGATCGTCAAGGCCGCCGTCCCTCCTGCCGTCGCCCTCGCCGTCAGCCCCCTCCTGGGCCTCGACCTGTCGGGCTCCCTGTGGCTGGCCCTCGCGATCGCCGTGGCGGGCCAGGTGGGCTGGTCGGCGGCGGCTGCACGGCGGGCCGGGGCCTCCTGGCGCCTGGTGGCCACCACCGCGACGGTGAACCTGCTGCTCGGGCTGCTGATCATCGCGTTCAAGATCTACCTGACGCATTGACGGCGATGACGCGCTGCCGGTGTCGACGCGGGAAGCCTCGCCCCAGAACCATCGACGCAGGTGAACCGCGTGCCGGGCGGCGTATCACCTCTACGGGGTGAGGCCGGGCGGTCCGCCGAGGCGGAGGATCGCACCGTAGGTCCGCAGTCCGCCTGTCCCAGGCCACCCGCGGGAGAGCAGCTCATGCGCTACGAGATCCGCGTCGACGGACACATGTCGGAGACGCTGACGAGTGCCTTCCCGGAGCTGGATCACGTGATGATGTCCGGACACACAGTCCTGTACGGCTCCGTGATCGACGAGGCCCACCTGTACGGCCTGCTGGCCCGCTGCCGCTCGCTGGGACTACGGGTCCTGGAGATGCGCCAGCTGCCGGAGTGACACGGCTTCCGGCCGCGTACGACGATCGGCGCGGGCCGGCGGCGTACGGCGATCCGCACGAGCGCGAGCGCGCGTACGACGATCCGCACGCGCGCTCGTACAGCGATCCGCCCGAGCAGCGGTCACAGGCTTTCCGCCCGGACCCGGCCGGACGCGACGGCGGCGCCGAGCGCCTCGAAGTCCCGCTCGTTCTGGTCGGCGTAGGCCTGGGCGAACTCGGCGAGCGCGCGGTCGAAGCGGTCGCTTCCGCCCAGGTAGGCGGCGATGGCCACCGGATCGCCCGAGCGGGCGTGGGCCCGCGCCAGACTGGCCCCGCAGAGCTGCGCGAACATCCGCAGCATCCCGGGCTCCATGGTCTCCGGCCGCGCGATGCCCTTCCAGTCCTTGAGCTGGCGTACGTAGAAGTCGCGCTCGCGTCCGTCGAGGCCCACGACATGGGTCCAGCCCAGGAAGATGTCACTGGTCGTCTGGATCAGCCGCTGTCCGGCCACCACCCGGCGGCCCTGGTTGTCGTAGCGGTCGCCGCCCGTGTGGGCGGCGAGGACCGACTCCTGCGCCTCCTTGGCCTGCAGCAGCAGCGGGTCGGAGTCGTCCCTGCCGAGGAGGAGCACGATCCAGCAGCGCGTACCGACACTGCCGACGCCCACCACCTTCCGGGCCATGTCGGCCAGGTGGTAGTGGCGCAGCAGGTGCCGGCGCTCGGAGGACAGGGTCCGCTTGTACCCGTCCAGGACGATCTGGAGCTCCTTCTCCTCGTCGCCCTCGGAGGAGTCCGCCAGCAGGTCCTGGAACGGGGTGATCAGCGGCGGGTCCGGTGTGATCCGCCGGCCCTCGGCCGTGATCCGGGTGAGTTTCGCGAAGGCCTGGAGCTGGGTGCGCGTACGGGCTCGTGTCGTCGCCTCGGCGGTACGGCGCCTGGTCTCCTTGTCCATCGACGAGGCCTGCAGTTCCCGCAGCCGGTCGGCGTCGTCCTGGGCGTACCAGATGTCCAGGGTGCCCATCCCGGCGAATGTCCGCATCCGCTGCCGGTAGGCCCGCACGCAGGCCCGTACCGCGCCGTTCTGTTCCTTGACCGAGAAGCCGTTGGCCCGGCCGGCGATCGCGAAGCTCGCCGCCAGTCGCTTCACGTCCCATTCGAACGGTCCGGCGAGGGTCTCGTCGAAGTCGTTGATGTCGAAGACGAGATGGCGTTCGGGCGAGGCCAGCAGCCGGAAGTTGAGCAGGTGGGCGTCCCCGCAGAGCTGAGCGGTCAGGCCGGTGTTCGGGGCGGGGCCGAGGTCCGTCGCCATGATCGACGCCGCACCCCGGTAGAAGCGGAACGGGGATTCGAGCATGCGGCCGTAGCGGATGGGCACCAACTCGGGCAGCCGGGTGGCCGATTGACGCTCTATCACCCCGATGGGGTCGGGCCGTTCCTTCCCTGCCTCGAACCAGCCGTGGCACGAACGCGAGGCGCGCGTACGCGCGTCCTTTCCGTACGCGGCCCGTTCGGCCGGTGTCAGGGACGCTGTGAATGCGCTCGGTACGGCCATGACTCACACCTCCTGTGCGCTGTTCCTGTGCGCTGTTCCCGTGCCGGGGGCCTACTCCTCCGGCGGTGGCTCCCGGCCCTGCCTCCGCAGACCCGCCCGGACCGCCCCCGCGAGCACCCGGGCGGCGACGCCCACGAGCATCAGTCCGCCGGCCATCTGGAGCATCGTCACCACGCGTCCCGTCTGGGACCGGGCCACGATGTCGCCGAACCCGACGGTGGTGAACGTGGTCAGGGTGAAGTACAGCGCGTCGGTCCTGGTCAGCGGTTCGCTGAAGGTGCCCGGGGAGGAACGCCCCATCAGGTAGTAGACGCAGGCGAACAGCACCAGATACAGCGCCAGCGTGGCGGTCAGTGCCTCGACGGCCTTCAGACGGGGCGAGGGCGAGCGCACGATGGCCCGCACCTCCCACAGGAAGACCAGGACGACCGCCAGCAGGCCGCAGGTGAGCAGCGTCGCGGTACGGGCCGTGCCGCGCCCGTCCAGGGGCAGCAGGTAGTACGCGGTGACGAGACCCGCCGTGAGTCCCACGGCCCGCGCGACGGGCACGGCTGTCTCCCGCCACCCCGGACCCGGTCGTCTCCGGTACGCCGCCCGCCCGGACCGGGCGGACTCCGTCGGGGCGGCCACGGGATCGTTCCGGGCAGCCGCTCGATCATTCATCTCGTGTCTCTCGTCCTGCGCGCCGCAGCCCGGCGCGCGTCCTCCCACGCCCACCTCATCGCTCCGGCGGCCCGCACGGATCACCCGCCGGGGGTGACCCGGTGGCCGACGAGGGGCGGGACGCTGGGCCTGCGATCCCCGTGTGCCGCCTCGTCGGCGGTCCGGGAGCGAGCCTCTCGATCGCGCGAGGAGGAGCCATGACCGTGTCGCGTGATCCCGCAACGGGCACCGGACCGGCACACACCCCCGACGGACCGGCCCATTCGTCCGACGGGCCGGACCGCATGCCCTACGGGGCCGACCCCGTCCCCGCTGCCGACCCCGCGGCGGTCCTGGCGAAACTCGGACGCTCCTGGACCTGGGTCCTGGGCTCCGCGATCGCCACGCTGGTGCCGGGCATCCTGATCCTCGTCTGGCCGGACGGGACCCTGCACGTGGTGGCGGTCCTCCTCGGCCTGTATCTGCTCGTGACCGGGGCGTTCCGGTTCGTCGAGACCTTCGCCCGGGAGGAGCACGGCGAACGGCTGCCCGGCCTGCTCCTCGCCGTGCTGTACGTCCTCGGCGGGGTGCTGTGCCTCAGGAACCCGCTGCAGACCATCGCCGCGCTCTCACTGATCGTCGGGATCGTCTGGGTGGTGTCCGGCATTCTCACCCTCTACACGGCCCTCGCCGCCCGGGACCTGCCCCACCGGGGCTTCGTCCTCGGCATCGCGGTGATCGGCATCGTCGCGGGGATCGTGGTGCTGGCCCTGCCCTCCGAGTCCGCCCGGGCGCTGACCCGCCTGCTCGGACTGTGGCTCGTCCTGCTCGGCGTGGCCGAGGTGGCCCTCGCCCTCGCCTGGCGCGCCGCCCTCCGCAGGGCCGGCATCACGGGGTCGCACGACCCCTCCCGGACCGCCTGAGGCGCCGGTCGACCCCGCCCCGGACCGCCTGAGGCCCCGCGCGAAGCGGCCGGGCCTCATGGGCGTCACCCGCGACCAAGGAGGAGCCATGGCCTCGGACAAGGCCTCCGGACCGTCCCCCTCAGGCAAAGGCGAGGAGTCCGGTCACGCCCTGACCGCCGCGGAACGTACGGAGTACGAGCGGCTGCGCCGGGCGACGGGGGTACGCCACCGGCGCCTGCGCCGTGTCGGCGCCTCGGTCCTGCTGGTTCTCACCCTCCTGCTCGCGCCCTTGGCCGTCGTCGCGGCCTGGGTCCAGGACACCGTCTCCGACACCGACCGGTATGTGCAGACCGTCGCGCCGCTGGCTTCCGATCCGGCGGTCCGCAAGACCGTGATCGACCGGCTGACCAACCGCGTGGTGCGCAACGTCGACGTCGAGGCGGTGACGGCCTCGCTCACGAAGGCCCTCGCGGACACCGGGGCGCCACCCCGGGTGGTGGACGCGTCCGAGAACCTCGCCGCGCCGCTGCGCTCCGCGGTGCAGACCGTCGTTCACCGGAACGTCAGCCGTGTGATCACGAGCGACGCCTTCCAGCAGGCCTGGGAAGGTGCCAACCGACGGGCTCACGCGGCGGTGCTGAACATGCTCACCGGAGAGCGGGAAGGCGCCCTGCGCGCGACGGGCGAGGCCGTCGAACTGGACATCGGGTCCGTGGTCGACCAGGTGCGGCAGCGCCTCGTCGACCAGGGCTTCGAGAAGGCCGCCCTCATCCCGGACACCGACCGCACCGTCACGCTCTTCGAGACCGAGCAGCTGGGCAAGGCACAGGACGCCGTGCGGCTGCTGGACATCATGGGTACGTGGGTGCCGGTACTGACCGTCGCCCTCGCCGCCCTCGCCGTGTGGACCGCGCCCGGACACCGGGTGATGCTGCTGGTCACGGCCCTCGGTGTCGGCCTCATGATGGTTGTCCTGCTCGTCGCACTGGCGGTCGTACGACGTGTCTACCTGGACGGGATTCCCCCGGGGGCGCAGTCCACCGACGCCGCCGCGGCGATCTTCGACACCTTCATCCGCTTCCTGCGGGAGAGCACGCGCACGCTCCTCGTCGTCTCCCTGATCACGGCGCTGAGTGCCTATCTGTACGGACCCGGGCGGGCGGCACGCGGCGTGCGTGCCGCGGCCCAGCGGGGCGCCACGGCAGCCGGCCGGGCGCTGAGCCGCGCCGGGCTGCGCACCGGCTCCATGGGAGGCCGACTGGCCGAGCACCGCTCGTGGGCCGCCGGAATCACGATCGGGGCGGGCGCCCTGGCACTCGTGCTCTGGAACCACCCCACGGTCGGTGGGGTGGTGCTTGTCCTCGGCCTGGTCCTGTTCGCCCTGGCCCTGGTGGCGGTGCTCGCCGCCACGGCAGAAACCGCCCCGGCCGACGTGGAACCGGGGCGGGCGAACCCGTGAACCCTGCCTCACCCGCCTCGGGTGAAGCCGCCCGGCCGTGGCCGTGGGCAGGCTGGAGGCGACAGACAACGGTCGGCGGGCGAACGCCCGGGACGGAGGAAAGAGATGAGCGGGTCGACGTACCTCGCGTACGACTATCCCCTGCTGAGCGTCTTCTGGTCCATGCTGGTGTTCTTCCTGTGGATCATGTGGTTCGTTCTGCTCTTCCGGATCGTCGTCGACATCTTCCGTGACGACAGGATGAGCGGTTGGGCCAAGGCCGGCTGGCTGGTGTTCACCATCCTCCTGCCCTTCCTGGGTGTCTTCGTCTACGTGATCGCCCGTGGCAAGAACATGGGCCGCCGGGAAGCCGCGCAGGCACGCGCACAGCAGGAGGCCTTCGCGAGCTACGTCCGGGAGACCGCCAAGGGCGGCGACGCCAGGCCCAGCAGCGTCGACGAACTCGCCAAGCTGTCCGAGATCCGCGGCCGTGGCGACATCACGGACGAGGAGTTCCGCAGGGCGAAGGACCTGGTCCTGAGCGGCCACGGCCCGTCGGAACGAGCGGGCAGCACCGCCGCCGGCAGCTGACGGCACTCGCACTGGTCGGGGGCACCGCACGAGACTGAATCGAGGCAGCACGATGACCGCCACACACACAGGACACCACTCGCAGACGGCCCATCGGCCGTGGGCCGAGGGCTTGACGGTATTCGCAGCCGTCATGCTCATGATCGCAGGCGTACTGGACATCTTCCGGGGCATCATGGGGATCGCCGAGGACGACGTCTTCGTCACGACACGCGACTACGTCTTCGCGTACGACCTCACCGGCTGGGGATGGATCCACCTCATCCTGGGCGCCGTCGCCGTGGTGGTCAGCATGGGACTCTTCCAGGCGTCGTTGTGGGCGCGGGTCGCTGGCGTCACCATCGCCGGATTCATCATCATCGCCAACTTCCTCTCCCTGCCGTACTCTCCGGTCTGGTCGATCGTGATGATCGCCTTCTCGGGGTTCATCATCTGGGCGCTGTGCGTGGTCCGGAAGGACGACTCCGGCGAGTTCGACCGTTCCTGAGTCCGTCAGGGTTCAAAGCGTCATGAGCAGGCTCATATAGGCTGCACGCTCTGTCCGTTGCAGCCCGTACCACCTTCCCCAGGAGAGTCGCTCAGTGACCGTGGAGATCGCTCAGCCCGCACCGGCCGCCCAGTCCGCCGACGAGACACCCGGAGAAGGAACGCCGGCGGACGAGGCCTTCTGGGAGGAGCCCGGAGCGCCGGACGACGGAGGTCCGGCCGGCTCCGCGCACGGCATCGTGGCGCAGGCCACCGCGGCCGACGTGGTGCCAGAGGGCACTTCGACCGACGTGGTGGCACAGAGCGCCGCGAACGACGTGGTGGCGCAGGACGCCCGGGACTTCGGGGCGTACGTCAGGGCCGGCGGCTGGGCGTTCGCTCTGAAGGTCGCCCGCAGCGTGCGGCCCGGCGGGGAGGCCGCGGGGGAGACGGCGAAGATCTCCGCGAAGGAGTTCGCCGAGCTGGCCGGGTGCTCGCCGGAGCGGGTCATGCGCTACTACAAGGCCTGGGACAAGGCGGCCGACGACGGGCTCGTCCCGTACTTCGAGGCGCTGGCCCCGGGCCAGGACGTGGAGCTGCCGGACTCCGACGTGTGGCACTCGTACTACATCTCCCGTTCCAGCGCCGCCTCCGACCGTGGCACCGCGATCGCCGCGGCTGCCGAGGCCGAGGGCATCCGCCCGACCAAGGCCCTGGAGGTCGCGGAGAACCCCACCGCGCTGCGCGCCGCGATCCTCGCCGACCCCTCCACCGCCAAGGCGGCCCGGGCCGCGCTCCTGGACCGGCTCAAGGAAGACCCTTCCCTGCAGACCGAGTTGGCGCGCGACATCGCCCGTACCGACGATCTGAAGAAGGCGGTCGCCACCGAGACGCAGGCGGCCAGCCGGATCGGCTATGTCCGCCAGATCGTCGAGAACGGCCAGGTCAAGACCCCCGCCGGGCAGACGATCGACGCTCCCGCCGAACTCCGTGCCGAGGCCGAGCGCCACCTGTCCCTCATCGACGAGCTCGACGAGGACGAGGACACCGGCGAGTGGGCCACCGATGCCTACGACACGGTGAAGGACCTCGTCGCCCAGACCGTCCAGGCCAACCCCGAGCTCCGTCTCCAGGAGCGCCGGACGAAGTTCTACAGCAGCCTGCAGAAGGCGACGAAGGTCTTCGAGGAGCTGACCTTCGACGACGTGGACGACCTCGACACCATCTACGAGGACGATATGCTCCAGCGCCTGGAGGAACTCCAGCAGGCCGTCGGCATGTGCATCACGGCCCTGCGGAAGGCCGCCCCCGGGAACTGACCGGGCGTCCTGCGATCGACCTGAGGCCTCGGTGGCCACCCCGACGGAGGGGCGGCCACCGAGGCCTCAGTCGTGCGGCTGTCCGACCGGTCCCTGTTCACCGACTCGGTCGAACGAGCCGTTCCTCCGGGATCACGGCCACGCCGAGGATCTCGATCAGCGCCTCGGGCTGCCAGAGGGCGGTGCAGCCGATGCCGGCCATCGCCGGGTACACGGGCCCGGCCAGCTCGCGCCAGACCCTGCCGATCTCCTTGCCGTGCGCCTGGTAATCGGGGATGTCGGTGAGGTAGATCGTCACGCTCACCAGGTCTTCCGGCAGGCCGCCCGCCTCCCGGAGTGTCGTCAGGACGTTGCCGAACGCCTGGCGGAACTGCTCGACGATGCCGCCAGGAACGATCTTCATATCGGCGTCGAGGGCCGTCTGCCCGCCGAGATGCAGTGTGTTCCCCGCCAGGGTTCCGTGGGAGTAGCCACTGGGCGTGGGCAGGGCAGCCGGGTTCACGGGGATGTGCTTCATACGGCCTCCGGTTCGAGGTCGGTCGCGGTCCGATCCGACGATTTGTACAGTGGCATGTATTGACAGTAAATGACGGTCGTGAAAAAAACGAGATAGCGCGAACGGGACTGAAGCCGTTTGAACCGAAGCCGTTCGAACCGAAGTCGTCCGAGCCGTCACGACTGAAACGGAGCCCTCTCCATGGAGCCCGACCTCAGCAAGTACCGCCTCGAGGGCGACAACTCGATGTACCGGCTGCCCAGCGGGCTCGTCGCGCCCGTGGTGACCCGTGCCGGTTCCGAGAGCGGGAACACCGCGGACTCCGGCGGGGCCGTTCGGGTCTCGGGCGTCAGTGCCCAGCACACCCCGGCGCGGCGGCTCTGGTTCGGCAAGGTCAGCAACGAACCCGGCTACCGCTCGGTCACCCACCACCATGGCGAGGCGGAGACGGGCGGCTACGTCCTGTCGGGGCGGGCCCGCATCTACTTCGGCGAGAAGTTCGAGGACTACGTCGACATGGGGGAGGGCGACTGGGTCTTCGTGCCGCCGTTCATGCCGCACATCGAGTGCAACCTCTCGCGCAACAAGCCGCTGACGTGGATGACCACCCGGACGCCGGAGAACATCGTGGTCAATCTGCCCGACATCGCGGACGCCGATCTGCGGGATTGGCTGGACCGATGACGACCGGGACACCGCCCACCTCGGAGATCTTCACCGCGGCCGTCACGCTGACACCGGCCGAGCCCGAGCACTTCGACCTCGCCTTCACCGCCGTCACCCAGCCCTGTCCGTGGCCCAAGGCGTACGGCGGAGACCTGGTCGCCCAGGCCGCAGCCGCGGCCATGCGGTCGGTCACCGACGGCAAGTCCCTGCACTCCATGCACAGTTACTTCCTGCGCCCGGCCGACATCGGGGCGAGCGTGCGCTACGAGGTGGAGGTGCTGCGCGACGGCCGCGGCTACAGCACCAGGCAGGTGCGCGGCTACCAGAACGGCAAGACCCTCTACGTCTGCCTGGCCAACTTCGCCGCGGGGGAGCCCGGCCAGACCTTCGAGGCCGAACTCCCCGAACTCGCCGAGGACTTGCCCGACCCCGAGGAACTGCCCAGCTCGGCGGCGTATCTCGCCGGGCTCGGCGGCGGTTCCATGACCGAGGAGTCGAAGGCCTACTGGTCCGGCGGCCGGGGCTTCGACATGCGGCACGTGCCCGGCCCGGTCTACCTCACCGTCGAGGGCAAGCAGGTCCCCCAACAGGCCGTGTGGCTCAAGCCGTTCGACCCGCTCAGGTCCGTAGAGGGGCTCACCGACGCCCAACGGGACCTGGCCGCGCTGGCGTACGTCTGCGACTACACGATCCTCGAACCCGTGCTGCGCGTACTCGACCTGCCCTGGGCCAAACCCGGGCTCGTCACCGCCAGCCTCGACCACGCCATGTGGTTCCACCGCCCCGAACCCGTCGGCGACTGGCTCCTCTACCTCCAGGAAGCCGGTGCCGCCGAGGCGGGCCGCGGTCTCGGCTCGGGTCGCTTCTTCACCCGCGACCACCGTCACCTGGCCACCGTCGTCCAGGAGGGCATGATCCGCCCCACCTGACCCGCCGCCTCCACCGGTGGGCTCCCGGAAGGACTCCCGCGTTGACTCCTCCGTCGCCTCTCCCGATATCCGCGATCTCCGCGCACCTGGACACCTTCACGCGCGATCACCTGCCTCCCGCGCACCTGTTGCCGACGATCGAGTTCAGCACACCGGAGCTGCGGTACCCGGACCGGCTCAACGCCGCCGCCGAGCTCATCGACATCCCCGTATCGACGTTCGGGGCCGACCGTCCGGCGCTGCGTACACCGGCCGGGGAGGCCTGGTCCTACGGCGAGCTGCGGACCCGGGCCAACCAGGTCGCCCAGGTGCTCACCGAGGACCTGGGGCTGGTCCCCGGACAGCGGGTCCTGCTGCGGTCTCCCAACAACCCCTGGGCCGTGGCGAGTTGGCTCGGCGTACTCAAGGCCGGGGGAGTGGTCGTCACCGTCATGGCCGCGCTGCGCGCCCGCGAGATCGCCCCGATCGTCGAGCGCACGCGCCCGTCCGTCGCGCTGGTGGACCAGCGGTTCGCCGAGGACGTGCACGCCGTCCGGGAGGCGCAGGACGCCCATGCCGACCGGGACGCCGCGGCGCCGACGCTGACGGTCGTGGAGTTCGGCGGCACCGGCCCGGACGACCTCGTGGCGCGGGCCGGGACCAAGTCCGGCGAGTTCACCACCGTGGACACCGCCGCCGACGACGTGGCGCTCCTCGCGCCGACGTCCGGCAGCACCGGCGTCCCGAAGATCACCATGCACTTCCACCGCGACATCCTGTCCATCGACAACACCTTCGGCCGCCATGTGCTGGGCCTGCTCCCCGACGACCTGGTCGCCTGCAGCGCTCCCTTCGCCTTCACCTTCGGCCTCGGCATGCTGGTCGTCTTCCCGCTGCGGGCCGGTGCCTGCGCCCTGCTGACCGAGGCTGCCACTCCGCTTCAACTCGCCCAGTACGTCGATGAGTTGGGCGTCACCGTGCTTGCGACGGCCCCCACGGCGTACCAGGCGATCCTGCGGGAGGGGCAGGAACAGCGGCTCGCCGGGCTGCGGGTCGGGGTGTCGGCCGGCGAACACATACCCAAGGCGGTGTGGGAGCAGCTGAGGGACCGGCTCGGACTCCGGATCGTCGACGGGATCGGCGCCACCGAACTGCTGCACATCTTTCTCTCCGCCGCAGGTGACGACATCAGGCCCGGAGCCACCGGGAAGCCGGTGCCGGGCTACCGCGCCACGATCCTCGGCCCGGACGGCTCGGAGCTCGGACCGGGCGAGCCGGGGCGGCTCGGCGTCATCGGCCCGGTCGGCTGCCGCTACCTCGACGACGAACGCCAGAAGGACTACACCGTGGACGGCTGGAACGTCACCGGTGACGTCTTCCACCGGGACGAGGACGGCTACTTCCACTACCACGCCCGCGGCGACAGCATGATCGTCTCCTCGGGCTACAACATCGGCGGACCCGAGGTCGAGGCCGCCGTGGACACCCACCCCGATGTGCTGGAGTCCGCCGTCGTCGGCAAGCCCGACACCCAACGCGGCTTCGTGGTCTGCGCGTTCGTCGTGCTCCGGGAGGGTGTGCCTGGCGACGCCGCCAAGGCCAGGGAGATCCAGGACCACGTCAAACAGGTCATCGCTCCCTACAAGTACCCGCGTGACGTGCGGTTCTGCGACGCGCTGCCCCGCAACGCCAGCGGGAAGCTGCAGCGGTTCGCGCTCCGCAGGATCGTCGAGGACGAGCAGGCCGCCACGGCCGCCGTCGAGCAGTGAGAGGAACTCCCGTGAAGATCGCGATCGTTGGCGGTGGCCCCGGCGGCCTCTACTTCGCTGCTCTCATGAAACAGCTCGACCCGGCACACGAGATCACCGTCTGGGAACGCAACGCCCCCGACGACACGTTCGGCTTCGGTGTCGTCTTCTCCGACGAGACGCTCGGCGGCATCGAGAACGCCGACCCGGAGTTCGCCGACGCCATGGCACGGCGGTTCGCCCGCTGGACCGACATCGACATCCACTACCGCGGCCGGAGCCACACCATCGGCGGCCAGGGCTTCGCCGCGATGAGCCGCAAGGACCTGCTCCGGCTGCTGCAGGAACGTTGCCGCAAACTCGGTGTCTCCGTGCACTACTCGACGCTCGCCCCTCCGGTGGACGAACTGAGTGCCTCGTACGACCTGGTGGTGGGGGCCGACGGCCTCAACTCCCAGGTCAGGGCGGCCCGCGCGGACGTCTTCCGCCCCTCGCTGGACCGGCGGCACAACAGATACATGTGGCTCGGCACGGACCGGGTCTTCGAGGCCTTCCAGTTCTTCGTCAGGCAGACGGAGTGGGGGACCATGCAGGTCCACGGCTACCCCTACTCCGAGAGCGGCTCCACCTTCATCGTCGAGATGCACGAGGACGTCTGGCGGCGGGCCGGCTTCGACGACACCGAGGAGACCGAGTTCCCGCCGGGCGCCTCCGACGAGCGGGCCGTGGAGCGCGTGCGCGGACTCTTCGCCGAGGAACTCGCCGGCCACCAGGTGTTCGCCAACAACTCGAAGTGGCTCAACTTCACCACCGTGCGCAACGAGCGGTGGCACCACGACAACCTCGTCCTCGTCGGCGACGCCGCGCACACCGCGCACTTCTCGATCGGGTCGGGCACCAAGCTGGCCATGGAGGACTCCCTCGCCCTCGCCGCCTGTCTGCATGAACACCCGGACATCGAGAGGGCGTTGACCGCATACGAGGCGGAGCGGCGCCCGGTCGTCGAGTCCACGCAACGGGCCGCGCAGGCGTCCCTGGAGTGGTTCGAGAACATCGGCATGTACGTCCACCAGGAGCCGACCCAGTTCTGCTTCAACCTGCTCACGCGCTCGCGCCGCATCACCTACGACAACCTGCGCACCCGTGACCAGGAGTTCGCCGACCGCGTCGACGCAGCCTTCGCCACGTCGCAAGGCCTCGACGAGGTCGCGCCGGCGATGTTCCAGCCGTTCAGGCTCGGGGAGCTGGAGCTGAAGAACCGGGTGATCGTCTCCCCGATGGACATGTACTCCGCCGTCGACGGCGTGCCCGGCGACTTCCATCTCGTCCACCTCGGCTCCAAGGCCATGGGCGGGGCCGGGCTGGTGATGACGGAGATGGTCTGCGTCTCGCCCGATGCCCGCATCACCCCCGGCTGCACGGGGCTGTGGACCGAGGAACAGCGTGACTCCTGGGCGCGGATCGTGTCCTTCGTCCACGACCGCAGCACCGCCCGCATCGGCCTGCAGCTCGGCCACTCGGGCCGCAAGGGCTCCACCCGGCTGATGTGGGAGGGCATGGACGATCCGCTGCCGGACGGCAACTGGGAGACCGTGGGTCCGTCGCCACTTCCGTACGGACCCGGGTCGGCCGTCCCGCGCGAGGTCACGCGTGCCGACATGGACCGGATCATCGCCGACTTCGTCGCAGCCGCCCGCCGCGGCGCGGAGGCGGGCTTCGACCTGCTCGAACTGCACTGCGCGCACGGCTACTTGCTGTCCTCCTTCCTCTCGCCGGTCGCCAACCACCGCACCGACGAGTACGGCGGTTCGCTGCAGAACCGGCTGCGGTTTCCCCTGGAGGTCTTCGACGCGGTCCGGGCCGTCTGGCCGGCCGGGCGGCCGATGATCGTGCGCATCTCCGCGACCGACTGGGTGCCGGACGGCAACACCGAGCACGACGCGGTCGGCATCGCCCGCGCCTTCGTCGCCCATGGCGCGGACGCCATCGACGTCTCCTCGGGACAGGTCACCAGGGACGAGGACCCCGCGTACGGCCGCTCGTACCAGACCCCGTTCGCGGACCGGATCCGTCACGAGGTCACCGCCGCGACCGGCACCGCCGTCATCGCGGTCGGGGCGATCGCGTCCTACGACGACGTGAACTCGATCCTCCTGGCTGGCCGCGCCGACCTGTGCGCGCTCGGCCGCACCCACCTCTACGACCCGCAGTGGACGCTGCACGCGGCGGCCGAACAGGACTACCGGGGCACCGCGAGCGAGTGGCCGGTCCAGTACCGGGCCGGCAGCCGCAAGCCCCCCACCTCGCGCACCGACGCCGTACGCCCCCGCCTCTCGCTGCTGCGCGCCGACGATTCCGACCAGAACGTCCACCTGCGCTGGACCCCGCCCCGCGAGCCGGCGACGGTCACCTGAGCCGACGGAGGCCACCCCTCCGAAACCCGAGCAGTGAGACCCATGCAAAGAGCCGTGCGGCGCAGCCGATGAGCGCGCCGCACGGCTCTCGTGCGTCAGGTCCGAGGGCCGTGGTTCGGGCCGGAGCGTTGCTCCGGACAGCGGAACGCCTCCCTCCCGCCGCACTGCGCCCTCGAAGATCACGCGTTAATTTGGCCATGTTTTCACCGGATCACACCTTTCGTCCTGCCTGCCTCGGCGGAGACGGAAGAGGCCCCGCGCCCGCGCGGGGACGAAGGGTGGGCGATGGCCAAGACCTTGAACGACACGCTCGTCCCGGCCGAGCGCCACGGATCGACGCGGACCGCCCGCGTCGACCCACGCACCGCAGGCAGGGCCTGGCCGGCAGCGGTCGCGGTCGCCTTCACGCTGGCCCAACTGGCGCTCGTACGCCCCGGGATGGGCCTCGGCTGGGACGAGACGGTGTACGTCAGTCAGGTCGGCGGCCACACCCCGGCGGCGTTCTTCAGCGCCCCGCGCGCCCGCGGTGTCCCGTTGCTGGTCGCGCCGATCGCCTCGTGGTCGTCGTCCACGGAACTGCTGCGGGTCTATCTGGCCCTGCTGTCCGGGCTCGGCCTCTACCTGGCCCTGCGTGCCTGGCGGGGCCTCTTCCCCGCCCGGGTGCTCGGCGCCGGCGGTGCCCTGTTCGCCACGCTGTGGGTGACCGTGTTCTACGGCCCGCAGGCCATGCCCAACTACTGGGTCGCGATCGGTGCCCTGGCGGGTGTCGGCTACTTCCTGCGCGCCCAGGCCGACCCGAGCGACCGGGCGGCCCTGTGGGGAGTGGGCGCGAGCGCGGCGCTGATGGCGTGGATGCGGCCCACCGACGCCGTCTGGGTCACCCTTCCGTTGTTCGCCGTGCTGGTGTGTCCATCTCGCTGGAGACGGCCGCGGCTGTTGGCGGCGCTGCTCGTAGGGCTGGCGACCGGGGCGGCGCAGTGGGTCGTCGAGGCGTACGTCGGTTTCGGCGGCCTGAGCGAGCGGCTCGCCGACGCCTCCGGAATCCAGGGCGGGCTCGGCTGGAACATCGCCGTCCTGGACCAGCTGCGCACCCTGGGCGGACGCAGCCTGTGCCGCCCGTGCGACGGGTCGATTCCGGCCACCCAGATGATCGTCTGGTGGTTCGTCCTGCCGCTGCTCGCCGCCGTCGGGCTGGTGGTCGCGGTCAGGGCCCGGCGTACGGCGGGCACCCTCCTGCCCCTGGCCTGCGCCACGGCGGCGGGCATCCCGTATCTCTTCATGATCGGATACGCCGCGCCGCGCTTCCTGCTCCCCTACTACGCGCTGCTGGTCATCCCGGTCGCCGACGCGCTCATCCATCTCGTCACGGCGTCGATCCGCAAACGGCGACCGGTGGCCGCGGCCCTGGTGGCGCTCGGTCTCGCCGGGCATCTGGCGGTCCAGTACACGGTGCTGACCCGCACGGTGGACCGCACCACCGCCTCGCACCGCGACTGGGCGCGCACGGCGGCCGAGCTGCACCGTCTCGGCGTACGGCCGCCGTGTCTGCTGACCGGGCACCTCGCCATCCCGATCGCCTTCTACACGGGCTGCCGCTCCGTCCAGACGCAGGGGCACAACGCCAACACCACCGCGGCGGACATCGTCGGGGCCGCCGAGCGGCTGCCGGTCGCCGCCCTCACGACGTCGAAGGGGGAACCGCCCGAATTCGCGCGGACCTGGGAACGGCACCGCGTCGCCGGCCTGCTCCTCCACGTCGCGCCCGCCGCGCGCTGAGCCCGCCGCGGACGGCCTCCGGCCGGACTGTGACGTACTTGTGCGGCCTCCTGTCCGGTCAGGACCGATCAGGAGATATCTTGATGTCGAGCAATGTTGCAGACGTGGAGCGGAGCACCCGGTGACTGACTCGACCATCATCTATACGCACACTGACGAGGCCCCGGCCCTGGCGACCTATTCGTTCTTGCCGGTGGTCCAGGCGTACGCGTCGCAGGCCGGTGTCACTGTGGAAACCCGTGACATCTCGCTGGCCGGACGCATCATCGCCCTCTTCCCCGAGTTCCTGGAGGAGGGCCAGCGCATCCCCGACGCCCTCTCCGAGCTCGGTGACCAGGCCAAGACGCCCGAGGCCAACATCATCAAGCTGCCGAACGTCTCGGCGTCGATCCCGCAGCTGAAGGCCGCGGTCGTCGAGCTGCAGGCGCAGGGCTACGCGCTGCCCGCCTACCCGGACGACCCGAAGACCGACGAGGAGCGCGACATCCGCGCCCGTTACGACAAGGTCAAGGGCAGCGCCGTGAACCCGGTGCTGCGCGAGGGCAACTCCGACCGCCGCGCCCCCGCGTCGGTCAAGAACTACGCCAAGGCCCACCCGCACCGCATGGGTGCCTGGACCTCCGAGTCGAAGACGAACGTCGCGACCATGGGCGTCGACGACTTCCGTTCCACCGAGAAGTCCGCGGTGATCTCCGAGGCCGGTTCCCTGCGCATCGAGCTGGTGGGCGACGACGGCACCACCACGGTCCTGCGCGAGTCCGTACCCGTCCTCGTGGGCGAGGTCGTCGACGCGTCCGTCATGCACGTCGCCGCGCTGCGCGAGTTCCTCACGGCGCAGATCGCCCGCGCCAAGGCCGAGGACGTGCTGTTCTCCGTGCACCTCAAGGCCACGATGATGAAGGTCTCCGACCCGATCGTCTTCGGTCACGTGGTGCGCGCCTTCTTCCCGAAGACGTTCGCGAAGTACGGCGAGACGCTCGCCGCCGCCGGTCTGACCCCGAACGACGGTCTGGGCGGCATCTACAAGGGCCTCGAGTCCCTGCCCGAGGGCGACGAGATCAAGGCGTCCTTCGACGCCGAGCTCGCCGACGGCCCCGCGCTCGCCATGGTCGACTCCGACAAGGGCATCACCAACCTGCACGTCCCGTCGGACGTCATCGTCGACGCCTCGATGCCGGCGATGATCCGCACCTCCGGCCACATGTGGGGCCCGGACGGCGGGGAGGCCGACACCCTCGCGGTCCTCCCGGACAGCAGCTACTCCGGCGTCTACCAGGTCGTCATCGACGACTGCCGCGCCAACGGCGCCTACGACCCGTCGACGATGGGCTCGGTCCCGAACGTCGGTCTGATGGCGCAGAAGGCCGAGGAGTACGGCAGCCACGACAAGACCTTCGAGATCCCGACCACCGGCACGGTCCGCCTCGTCGACCAGGCCGGCAACGTCGTCATCCAGCAGACGGTCTCCGCCGGCGACATCTTCCGCGCCTGCCAGACCAAGGACGACCCGATCAAGGACTGGGTCAAGCTCGCCGTCACCCGCGCCCGCGCGACCGGCGACCCGGCCGTGTTCTGGCTGGACGAGAGCCGCGCCCACGACGCCGTGCTCATCGAGAAGGTCAAGCAGTACCTTCCCGAGCACGACACCGAGGGCCTGGACATCCGGATCCTGGCCCCGGTCGAGGCGACCAAGCTCTCCGTGGAGCGCATCCGCCGCGGCGAGAACACCATCTCGGTCACCGGCAACGTCCTGCGCGACTACCTGACCGACCTGTTCCCGATCCTGGAGCTGGGCACCAGCGCCAAGATGCTCTCGGTCGTCCCGCTGATGAACGGCGGCGGCCTCTTCGAGACGGGCGCCGGCGGCTCCGCGCCGAAGCACGTGCAGCAGCTCGTCAAGGAGAACTACCTGCGCTGGGACAGCCTGGGCGAGTTCCTTGCGCTGGCCTCCAGCTTCGAGCACCTCGCGCAGACCACGGACAACGCGCGTGCCCAGGTCCTCGCGGACACGCTCGACCGCGCGACCGCCACGTTCCTGGAGAACGACAAGTCGCCGAGCCGTCGTCTCGGTGGCATCGACAACCGCGGCAGCCACTTCTACCTCGCCCTCTACTGGGCGCAGGAGCTGGCCAGGCAGACCGACGACGCGGCGCTCGCCAAGGCGTTCGCCCCGCTCGCCGAGACGCTGACCGCTCAGGAGCAGACGATCGTCGACGAGCTGATCGCGGTGCAGGGTTCGCCTGCCGACATCGGCGGCTACTACCAGCCCGACCCGGCCAAGGCGGCGGCCGTGATGCGGCCGTCCGCGACGCTGAACGCGGCGCTGGCCACGCTGGCCTGACCTGAGCCTCAGCGCTCCGCTGGTGGCCCGTTGTCGTCTGCGGGTCCGTCGTGGCTGGTCGCGCCCACGCGGCGGAGCCGCATATCGATACAGCCCCGCGCCCCTTTGGGGCGCGGGGCCTGTAGCCGCTCCGAAACTCCCGACCCCAGACAGGCAGGTCGAAGATGACGGACTCCTCCGGCAGAGGATCAGGCACTCGGCAGCTCCAGGTGGAGGTGCACGGCCTCGATGTGATCGGTGATGCCGAGCGCAAGGGGACGCCCCGGACGCTCTTCTGGCCCTGGTTCGGCGCCAACGTGTCGATCCTCGGCCTGAGTTACGGGTCCTTCGCGCTCGGCTTCGGGATCTCGTTCTGGCAGGCGCTGGCCGCCGGAGTGATCGGGATCGTCTTCTCGTTCCTGCTCTGCGGCTTCGTCGCGGTGGCGGGCAAGCGGGGTTCCGCGCCGACGATGGTGCTCAGCCGGGCGGCCTACGGCGTACGCGGCAACCGGCTGCCCTCGGTCGTGTCCTGGATGCTCACCGTCGGCTGGGAGACCGTGCTCACGGCCCTGGCGACGATGGCCACCGCGACCGTGCTCGACCGGCTCGGCTGGGGCGGCGGCACCGGGACCAAGGTGGTCGCCCTGATCGTCGTCGGGGCACTGGTCGTGGTCGGCGGAGTGATGGGCTTCGACCTGATCATGCGGCTGCAGACGGTGATCACGGTCGTCACCGGCGTGCTGACCGTCGTCTACATCGGGCTCGTCGCCGACCACATCCACTGGTCGGCGGTCAGCGCCGTACCGTCCGGCTCCGCCCAGGAGTTCATCGGCGCGCTGGTCTTCATGATGACCGGCTTCGGCCTCGGCTGGGTCAACGCCGCCGCGGACTACTCGCGCTATCTGCCGCGCGACTCCTCCGGCCGGGGCGTGGTCGGCTGGACCACCTTCGGGGCCTCGGTGGCACCGCTGCTCCTGCTGGTCTTCGGCCTGCTCCTCGCCGGATCGTCCACCACGCTCAACACGGCCATCGCGGCCGACCCGATCGGCGCGCTGACCACGATCCTGCCCACCTGGTTCCTGATCCCCTTCGCCGCCG
>NZ_LIQZ01000100.1 GCF_001418655.1 Streptomyces phaeochromogenes
CGACGCCGGCGTCGACTCCGGCCTGATGATCGCCCAGTACACGCAGGCCGCCCTGGTCAGCGAGATGAAGCGGCTCGCCGTCCCGGCCTCCGCCGACTCCATCCCGTCCTCCGCCATGCAGGAGGACCACGTCTCGATGGGCTGGTCGGCCGCCCGCAAGCTCCGTACGGCCGTCGACAACCTGACCCGGATCGTCGCCATCGAGCTGTACGCCGCCACGCGCGCCGTCGAGCTGCGCACCGGCCTCACCCCCGCACCCGCCTCGCAGGCCGCGATCGCCGCCGCCCGCGCCGCCGGAGTCGGGGGCCCGGGCCCCGACCGCTTCCTCTCGCCGGACCTGGCAGCCGCGGACGCGTTCGTGCGCGGCGGCCACCTGGTCGAGGCCGTGGAACCCGTGACGGGCCCGCTGGCATAGGGATTTCCGGGGTTCCATCAGATGTACGAGGTGGGGGCGCCGGGGCGTTGCGACGCCCCCACCGAAAACTGTGCTAGGGTTCCTAACGAAACGTTTTTGGTACCCATTAACTTTGTGCGCCTGAAAGGAATCCTCTCTCAGGCGCGTTTTGTTTTTCCGGTCATTTCCGGATGGGAGCCACCTATCTTGGAGAAATGACATGGCTACTGGCACCGTGAAGTGGTTCAACGCGGAAAAGGGCTTCGGCTTCATCGAGCAGGACGGCGGCGGCGCCGACGTCTTCGCCCACTACTCGAACATCGCCACCTCGGGCTTCCGTGAGCTGCAGGAGGGCCAGAAGGTCTCCTTCGACGTCACGCAGGGTCAGAAGGGCCCGCAGGCGGAGAACATCGTCCCCGCCTAATTCCGGGACGCGTAACACGCGAGCCGGGGCCCGCACCTTCGGGTGCGGGCCCCGGCTTGTGCTGTCCGTGTGTCCTTGAACACGGAATACCCGTGAGGCCCAGGAAGGAATTCCAGATCCAGCATGACTCGATCCGAACGTCCTGAACGACCCGCCGGCCAACGCCCGGCGAATTCCCGGGGTTCCCGTGGCTCTCGTGGCACACGCGGCGGAGCCCCTGCGGCTTCCGCCAACGGCGGCGCAAGGAACGTACGCAAGAAGCCGTCCCAGCAGTCGACGGCGCCGCGGGAGTTCACCCTGCCGCAGACGCTGACGCCCGCGCTGCCCTCCGTCGAGTCCTTCGACGCGCTGGACATGCCGGCCGCGCTGACCAAGACCCTCACCGCGCAGGGGGTCATCGAGCCGTTCCCGATCCAGGGCGCGACGCTCCCCAACTCCCTCGCCGGGCGCGACATCCTCGGCCGGGGCCGCACCGGCTCGGGCAAGACCCTCGCCTTCGGCCTCGCGCTGCTCGCCCGCACGGCCGGCCGGCGTGCCGAGCCCAAGGCGCCTCTCGCGCTCGTCCTGGTGCCCACGCGCGAGCTTGCGCAGCAGGTCACCGACGCGCTCACGCCGTACGCCACGGCCGTGAACCTGCGGCTCGCGACCGTCGTCGGCGGGCTCTCCATCGGCAAGCAGTCCGGTCTGCTGAGGCGCGGCGCCGAGGTGCTCGTGGCCACGCCCGGGCGGCTCAAGGACCTGATAGACCGGGGCGACTGCACCCTCGCCCAGGTCGGCATCACCGTCCTCGACGAGGCCGACCAGATGGCCGACATGGGCTTCATGCCCCAGGTCACGGCGCTCCTCAACCAGGTCGAGCCGGACGGCCAGCGCATGCTGTTCTCCGCGACGCTGGACAAGAACATCGACAAGCTCGTACGGATGTTCCTCACGGACCCCGTCGTGCACTCCGTCGACCCCTCCGCGGGCGCGGTGACGACGATGGAGCACCACGTGCTGCACGTCGCCGACGAGACCGACAAGAAGGCCGTCGCGATGCGGATCGCCGCCCGCGACGGGCGCGTGATCCTCTTCGTCGACACCAAGCGCTCGGCCGACCGCTTCGCCAAGCGGCTCCTCGCCAACGGTGTGAAGGCCTCCGCGCTGCACGGCGGGCGCTCGCAGCCGCAGCGGAACCGGACGCTCGACCAGTTCAAGACCGGGCTCGTGACCGCGCTCGTCGCCACGAACGTCGCCGCTCGCGGGATTCACGTCGACGATCTCGACCTCGTCGTGAACGTCGATCCGCCGGTCGACCACAAGGACTATCTCCACCGGGGCGGGCGTACGGCCCGCGCGGGGGAGTCCGGGAGCGTCGTCACGCTCGTCCTGCCCGAGCAGAAGCGTGAGATGACCCGGCTGATGGCCGACGCCGGGATCAGTCCGCGGACGGCCCGGATCAAGTCGAGCGACGAAGAGCTCGTACGGATCACGGGGGCTCGCGAGCCGTCCGGGGTTCCTGTCGTCATTCCTGTGCCGGAGCCGGTTGCAGCGCAGGCTCAGTCGAAGTCGCCTTCCCGGGCTCGTCGGGGTGGCGGTGGACGTGGGGCGCCCGCCGGGGCGCGGTCCGGCGCCGGTACCGGTGGGGGTTCGCGCGGGCGTGGTGGCGCGGGTTCTTCGCGTGCGCGTGGAGGTCAGGGAGGCGGGCGTCGGTCCGCCTGACAGTTCGGCGGAGCCGCACAGCGTCACAGTCCCGCGCCCCTGACGGGGCGCGGCCTACGGGGCGCTGATTGCCACGTCGTTCGTGATCGTGAAGAAGAAGCGGGCCTCCGTCGGAGGCCCCGAGCTCGTGGCCAGGGTTGTGCTCGGGTGTTTGTCCGTGGCCTTGCGCTCCACGATGTCGCCGAGGATTCGGCCGACGCGTACGGGCTCGCCGGCCGCGGCGGGGCGCAGGAAGAGGTCCCACAGCGGCTTGTCGGCGTCCGTGGGGCGGGGCAGGGACGTGATGCCGGCCCGGAAGGTCCGCTCCCCCGTGGGCGTCGCCGGGGTTTCGAAGTCGTACGGTCTCCCGTCGCGGGAGACACCGAGCAGCACCGCGCCCTCGCCGAGTGCGGCCCCGTGGAGGTTGCCTTCCACGGTCAGGGAGCCGGTGCCGGTCCGCAGGGCCGTGGCTTCGACGTGGGCCGGGCGGCGGAAGGTCCGCAGGGCCAGGTAGCCGTCCTTGGTCGCGTACGGAATCCACCAGGCGAAGGCCTCACCCGCTGTGGACGGCGTGGGTCTCGCCGTCAGCAGGCCGCGCTGCTCGACCAGTCCCGCCTTGAGCCGACGGCGTGCGCCGTCCTCCGCGCGTTCGACATGCAGGTCCCAACGGCCTTCCGCCAGGGTGACCTGGCGATGGGACAGGTGCGCCGTCCAGGGCGACTTCGGGTCGGCCGGGCGCTCCAGCGGGACGCGCGTCTCGTCGTCGCCGTGCCGGTGACGCAGTACCAGCGTCAGGTCCTCGCCGGACACCCCCGACGCGTTCACCTTGATCCGTACGCCACCGTCGGCGTCGGTCGTGCAGCGGCCCTTCGGGCGCAGGGCGCGCGGGCGGTCGTCCTCGGGCTGTGGGGCGGCAGGCGGGTTCGCCGGGGGCGCTTCCAGGGGGCGTGAGCTCTGGGGCAGCAGCGCCCCGAGCGCGCGGCGCACCCGGCGCGTGACCTTCGTCGCCGTCGAGGTCCGGGCCTCGCGCAGCTCGGCGAACAGGCGCTCGTACTGGTCCGCGATCCGGCGGGGAGCGAACCGCTGCACGGACTCCCGGGCGGCCTCGCCCATGAGCCGGCGCTGGTCCGGGTCCTCGATCAGCTTCAGCAGTCCCGCCGCGAACGCGTCCGCGTCTCCCCGCGGTACGAGGAGTCCGTCGGAGCCGTCGGTGATGATCTCGCCGGGGCCGTGCGGACAGTCGGTGGCCACCACCGGGACGCCGGCGTGCATGGCCTCCAGGATCGTCATGCCGAAGGACTCCCAGTCCGAACTCACGGCGGCGACGGAGGCCTTGGCCCACTCCGTCTCCATCCTCGGATGGGGTCCCATGAGGAAGACGTGGTCGTTCAGGCGATGGGCGTCGACGGCCGCGCGGAGGGTGGCGCGTTCCGGCCCCTGGCCGTAGATCCGCAGCCGCCACTCCGGGCGTACGGCGACGACCTTGGCGAAGGCCTCGATGAGCAGGTCGTAGCGCTTGACCGGCATCAGCCGGCCCGCGGCGACCACCAACGGGGCCTGCACGTCGGAGCGTTCGGCCTTCGGGCGGGGCGCGGCGTTCGGGATGTCGGTGATCCGCGTCCGCAGCCGGGGCAGACGCTCGCGGTGGTCGGCCGCGTCCTGCGCGGAGACGGTGACGAAGGCGTCCAGATGCGGGAAGGCCTCGTTCTGCGCGGTGCGTACGTCCGGGACGTGGTTGTCGTACGACAGGTGCTCCTGTCCGACGCGCAGATAGCGGCGCGAGCCGTGCCGGGCCAGGAAGACCACCAGCGCCGGGCGGGTGGCGACGACGACGTCCGCGTCCGTCCCGTCGAGGAAGCCGCGCAGCCGCTCGTCGGTGAGCTCGGTGTAGCGGTGGGCGAGGACCTCGGCGGGCGGTACGACCGTGGAGGGGCGTGCCATGAGCGGGTTCTCGCCGTCGTACGTCTGCGCGTCGCGGCGCTCGTCGACGAGCGGGACGAGACGGACCTTGCGGTTCACCTCGAGCACGGGTCTGTCCTCGCTGCGGAAGACCGAGACGATCTCCACCTCGTGCCGCGCGGCCAGCGCACCGGCGAGGTTGAGCGTCGAGCGCACCGTGCCGCCGATGGCATAGGCGTTGTGCAGCAGGAAGACGATCTTCACGTGGGCCACTCCCTGTTCACGCGGTATGGAGACGCGACAGGGAGTGCGTACGTGAACCCCACGGACTGTAAACGGGTCCGCCCCTCTCTCGCCGGTCTTCCTTCGAGGATGCCGCGAAATGGCTGAAAGGGGGCGGATATCGCTGTGCCGGGGCGTGTGGACCCCGGGCGGCGGGGCCCTCAGTACAAGGTCATACGTTCCCTGCGTACCGAATACACCACGAACCCGGCGCCCAGGCTGAGGAACAGGGTGCCGCCGACCACGTACGGAGTCGTGTCGAAGCTTCCCGTGTCGGCCAGTTGGGTGCGGACGGCGGCCTCGGCCGCGCTCTCCTCGGACGCCTCGGCCTCGGCCTTGGCCTCGTCCCCGGCCTTGGTCTGCAGGGCCGTGGTCGTCGCTGTCTGTGTTCTGTGTTCTGCCGTCCCGTCCCCGGTCGCATTGGCGGACGGGACGAACCACAGGGCGCCCAGCAGGGTCCCCGCGGCGGTGGCGGTCAGCAACGATCGACGTGCGGACACGGAATATCGATCCCCTTGTGACGCTGGCGAATTGGCCGTGTGGGGCGATGTTAGTGAAAGGTGCGGGTCACGGGAAAGTCACGGTGGTGAAGAGCCTTACGCTCCGACGTATGAGCACACCTGAGACATCACGTTTTGTACGGTTGCGCGTCGAATTGGTCGTCGAGATCGACGACGAGGGCGCGCTCACCAAGGCGGCGCTGGGGCGCATCGCCGAGGATCCCGAGATCCCGGGCGACGAGCGGGCGCACGCCGAGAGCACAGTGACGGAAGACACTGCCGAGGCCCTCGCGTACCTCGTCGACCCGTTCGACCTGGTCAGCGATGTGGCCGGGGTCGAACTCGCGCAGGCCTCCTGGAGCACCGAGCAGATCGACTACGACCCCGATTCGCCTGACTGGGACCTCGACGAGGATGATGAGGCCGGAGACGAGGAAGAAGTGGTCGGCTGAGGCGGCTTGGGAGAATCGTGACCCCGGGCGGCAACCGCCACCCGGGGTTCTGTCGTCTCAAGGGGCGCAGTGACCGACACCCGCACCAGTCGTAACGGCCGCACCGGTCGGATCGAGGACGATCCGACGTGGGCCGAAATGGATCGACGTGGTGTGCCCCACACCTGGGAAGGGTGTGGAACGGGACGAACCGGTCGTAGCGTTTACAGGTGTTACGGGGACTCTCGGGGTTTTGGGGATTCGGCAACGATGGAGAAGCGTGTGATGACGGACAGTAAGCGGCGCAAGGGCCTCACGGTCGCGTCCGCACTGCTCGGCGGGGTGCTGGTGCTCTCTGCGTGCAGCGGAGGCGGCAGCGACGACCCCAAGGGCGAAGGGGGTGACAGCTCCTCGCAGGCCAAGGTCGACGAGGCGGCGGCCAAGAAGTCCTCCGAGGCCCAGATCAAGATCACACCCAAGGACGGCTCCGACAACGCCTCCATCAACAGTGCCGCGGCCGTCACTGTGACCAAGGGCACGCTGACCGACGTGACCATGAAGACGGCGGCCGGCACGGCTGTCGCGGGTGAGATATCCGCGGACAAGAAGAGCTGGAAGCCCAGCGCCCAGCTGGAGCGCGCCACCGCCTACAAGATCGCCGCGACGGCCAAGGACTCCGACGGCCGCGCCGCCCACGAGAACGCGTCGTTCACGACGGTCTCGCCGGCCAACAGCTTCATCGGCAACTTCACGCCCGAGGACGGTTCCACCGTCGGCGTCGGCATGCCGGTCTCGATCAACTTCGACAAGGCCATCACCAACAAGGCCGACGTGCAGAAGGGGATCACCGTCTCCTCCAGCAGCGGCCAGGAGGTCGTCGGCCACTGGTTCAACGCCAACCGGCTCGACTTCCGCCCCGAGGAGTACTGGAAGGGCAACTCGACCGTCACGCTCAAGCTGAACCTCGACGGTGTCGAGGGCGCCGACGGCGTCTACGGCGTGCAGCAGAAGACGGTCACCTTCAAGATCGGCCGCAACCAGGTCTCGATCGTCGACGCGCAGACCAAGACCATGAAGGTCACGCAGGACGGCAAGACCATCCGGACGATCCCGATCTCCGCCGGTTCGCCCGAGAACAAGACGTACCAGGGCCAGATGGTGATCTCCGAGAAGTTCAAGGAGACCCGGATGAACGGCGCGACCGTGGGCTTCACGGACGACGACGGCAAGGGCGAGTACGACATCAAGGACGTCCCGAACGCGATGCGTCTGTCGAACTCCGGCACCTTCATCCACGGCAACTACTGGGGCGCCAAGTCCATCTTCGGCAGCGTCAACACCAGCCACGGCTGCGTCGGCCTGTCGGACACGAAGGGCGCCAACGACCCGAACACGCCGGGCGGCTGGTTCTTCAGCCACTCGATCGTCGGTGACGTGGTGGACGTGCGGAACACCGGTGACAAGACCATCGCCCCGGACAACGGCCTCAACGGCTGGAACCTGGACTGGGCGGCGTGGAAGGCCGGTTCGGCCGTCTGACCCGAACGCAATTCCCGTCCCGAGGGCGGTTGTCCGTACGACTCGTACGGGCAACCGCCCTCGGCGTTCTCACAGGGTTCCGCGGCGGCGCACAGTGTTCTCATCCTTCTCTTATGCGGGCCTTATCCCGCCATCACGCGGTGTCCCTAGCTTTCGGCCATGTTCTTCACCTACCTGAGGCGCGAACTGCGCCGCCGCAGAAAGGCGGCGCTCGTCGTCGCCTCCGGACTCGCCCTGGGCATCGCCCTGGTCATCGTGGTCAGTTCCGTGTCGTCCGGCATGGAGAAGGCGCAGGGCAAGGTCCTCCAGTCGCTCTACGGACTGGGCACGGACATGACGGTCACCAAGGCGGCCCAGGCACAGTCGAGCACGGGCGAGCGCCCGCGCTTCCAGTTCGACGCCCGGGGCAGCGACTCCGACGAAGAACAGAGCAGCGACCGCGTCATGGTGCAGGGCTTCCAGACCCTGGCCACGAGCACGGTCTCCAAGGTCGGCGACCAGAAGGGTGTCTCGGACGTCGTAGGGGGGCTCAGCCTCCAAGTCGTCAAGGTCAGCGGCCAGTTCCGCCAGGGCCAGTTCCAGCAGGACCAGCAGAGCGGCGGCAGCAACCAGCAGGGCGGCGGCCGGCCCGGCGCCCAGCAGTCCCCGGAGGGCCGGGTCGAGGGCGGCGGCGCCGACTTCGACGTCAACAACTACTCCGTCTACGGCACGGACGTCACCAAGCCCGCGCTCGGCCCGCTGACCTCCTCGAAGATCACCAGCGGCCGGACCTTCAAGTCCTCCGAGACCAACGCCAAGGTCGTCGTCGCCGACAAGTCGTACGCCAAGGAGAAGAAGCTCGTCCTCGGTGACACGGTCACCATCAAGAGCGTCAAGTACAAGGTCATCGGCATCGCGACGCCGGACAGCGGAGACGCGGCGGCCAACCTCTACATCCCGCTCAAGCAGGCGCAGACGCTCAGCGACTCCAAGAACAAGGTCACCACGATCTACGTCAAGGCGTCCGACTCGCAGCAGATCAGCGCGGTCAAGTCGACCATCCAGAAGAACATCTCGGGTACGACCGTCACGACCTCCGCCGACCTCGCCGACACGGTCTCCGGCTCCCTCTCCACCGCCTCCGACCTCGCCTCCAACGTCGGCAAGTGGCTGTCGATCGCGGTGCTCGTGGCCGCGTTCCTGGTCGCGGGCCTGCTCACCTCCTCGGCCGTCTCCCGCCGCGTGAGGGAGTTCGGCACCCTCAAGGCGCTCGGCTGGAAGTCCGGCCGCGTCACCCGGCAGGTCGTCGGCGAGGCCGTCGTCAACGGCCTGGTCGGCGGCGCCCTCGGTATCGCGCTCGGCCTCGGCGGCGCCTACGTCGTCACCGCGATCAGCCCGACCCTTCAGGCCGAAGTCGGCTCCACGGGCGGGGCGGGCGGCGGCGGTGGCCCGGGCGGCGGCATGGGCGGCCCTGCCCGGCAGACGGCGTCCAAGGCCCTCGACGTGGCACTGACCGCGCCCGTCGCGCTCAGCACGATCGCCCTCGCGGTCGGCCTCGCCGTCACCGGCGGCCTGATCGCGGGCGCCTTCGGCGGCTGGCGCGCCTCCCGGCTGCGACCGGCGGACGCCCTGCGCCGCGTCGAATAGTCGGCCGCCTCGGGCGCCCGCCCCGGCCGCGCGTCGCGGCGGGCGCCAACGCCCTTACGCATCCCAGGAGTTGCACCATGTACGAACTCAGAGGCGTCACCAAGCGCTACAAGCGGGGCAAGGAGTCCGTCGACGCGCTCGACGGGGTCGACCTGACCATCGGGGACGGTGACCGGCTGGTCATCCAGGGCCCCACCGGCGGCGGCAAGTCCACCCTGCTGCAGATGCTCGGCGGGCTCGACCGGCCCACCGCCGGAAGCGTCGAACTCGATGGCACGGATCTCGCCAAGCTGTCCGAGAGCAAACTCACCAAGGTACGCAGCGAGAACATCGGTTTCGTCTTCCAGAGCTTCAACCTCATTCCCACGCTCACCGCCCAGGAGAACGTGGAAACCGCCCTCGTACCCCTGAAGCTGAAGGTGAAGGACCGGCGCGAACGGGCCGCGGCGGCACTCGATTCCGTGGGGCTCGCCGAGCGGCTCGGGCACCTTCCGGCCGAACTGTCCGGCGGTCAGCAGCAGCGCGTCGCGATCGCCCGTGCCCTGGTCAAGCAGCCCAAGGTGCTCCTCGCCGACGAACCGACCGGAAACCTCGACGAGTCCATGCGCGACGAGATCATGGACGTACTGGAAACCATGTGGAAGGAGCACGGGCTCACTTTCATCATGGTTACGCACGATTCGGCGATCGCGAAAAAGGCCCCCCGGCTCGCCACGATCCGCAAGGGAAAGATCACCGTGAAGGAAAACGCGAACTCATAACAGCCGCCTCACTATTGAGCGCCTGTTCACCCCCCGGCATACTGAGTATTCCGGGGGGTTACGCGCGAGCATGCGTACGGGACGTCCCCCGGCCGGATGAACGGGGATTCATCCCGGACCTGCATCTCCAGGGGGAGACTTGCGCAGACAAGTGAAAAGAGCGTGCGTGGCCACGATCGCCGCGGCGGCAGCCGTGGCCCTGGCGGCGGGCATGACCAGCCCGGCGTCGGCGGAGGCCAGGCCCACGGCCGCCGACTCGGCCGTGCCGACCGCGCCCAAGCACCGCATCACCCTGATCACCGGTGACCGTGTGGTGGTCGACGACAAGGGCCGCGTCGTCGGCCTGGAGCGCGCCAAGGGCCGCGAGGGAATACCCGTCCAGATCCGCAGGACCGCCGGGCACACGCTCGTCGTGCCGGCCGACGCCGCGCGGCTGATCGCCTCCGGCAAGCTCGACCAGCGGCTCTTCGACGTCACCGAGCTCAACAAGTCGGCCAGCCGCAAGGCCCAGAAGCAGGGCCTCAAGCTGATCGTCGGCTACCGCGGCGCGGCAGCGGCGGCCAAGGCCGACGTCCGTGACGCCGGTGACACCAAGGTCCGCCGGACCCTCAAGTCGCTGAACGCGGACGCGGTGCTGACGCCCAAGGCCGACGCGACCGACCTCTGGGACGCGGTCACCGACACGCGGTCCGGTGGCGCGCGCACCGCGTCCGGCATCGCCCACGTGTGGCTCGACGGCGTCCGCAAGGCCAGCCTCGACAAGTCCGTCAAGCAGATCGGCGCCGACAAGGCCTGGGCCGCCGGGTTCGACGGCAAGGGCGTCAAGATCGCCGTCCTCGACACGGGTGTCGACACGACCCACCCGGACCTCAAGGACCAGGTCGTCGCCGAGAAGAACTTCTCGGCCGCTCCGGACGCGACCGACAAGTACGGCCACGGCACGCACGTCGCCTCCATCGCGGCCGGTACGGGCGCCAAGTCCGCGGGCAAGTACAAGGGCGTCGCACCGGGTGCCCAGCTGCTCAACGGCAAGGTCCTCGACGACAACGGCTTCGGTGACGACTCCGGCATCCTCGCCGGCATGGACTGGGCGGCCGAGCAGGGCGCCGACGTCGTGAACCTCAGCCTGGGCGGCGGGGACACCCCCGAGGTGGACCCGCTGGAGGCCCAGGTCAACAAGCTGTCCGAGGAGAAGGGCATCCTCTTCGCGATAGCCGCCGGCAACTCCGGCCAGTTCGGCGAGCAGACGGTCGGCTCCCCGGGCAGCGCGGCGGCGGCGCTCACCGTCGGCGCCGTCGACGACAGCGACAAGCTGGCCGACTTCTCCAGCACCGGACCCGGCCTCGACGGCGCCATCAAGCCCGATGTGACCGCACCCGGCGTGGACACCACCGCCGCCTCGGCGAAGGGCAGCATCATCGCCCAGGAGGTCGGCGAGAACCCCGCCGGCTACGTCACCATCTCCGGTACGTCGATGGCGACCCCGCATGTCGCGGGCGCCGCCGCGATCCTCAAGCAGCAGCACCCGGACTGGAAGTACACCGAGCTCAAGGCCGCGCTGACCGGCTCCGCCAAGGGCGGCAAGTACACGCCGTTCCAGCAGGGTTCGGGCCGCATCCAGGTCGACAAGGCCATCAAGCAGACCGTGATCGCCGACCCGTCGTCCGTGAGCTTCGGCATCCAGCAGTGGCCGCACACCGACGACACCCCGGTCACCGAGAAGATCACGTACAAGAACCTCGGCACGGCCGACGTCACGCTGAGCCTCTCCGCGACCGCCACCAACCCGAAGGGCCAGGCCGCTCCGGCCGGCTTCTTCACCCTCGGCGCCAAGACGGTGACCGTCCCGGCGGGCGGCGGCACGGCCTCCGTCGACCTCACGGTCAACTCCAAGCTGGGCGGCACGGTGGACGGCGCCTACTCCGCGTATGTGACGGCGACCGGCGGCGGCCAGAGCGTGCGTACGGCCGCCGCGGTGCAGCGCGAGGTGGAGTCGTACGACGTCAAGCTCACGCACATCGGCAAGGACGGTCAGCCCGCGCCGAACTACCTCACCGACCTGATCGGCTACTCGGGCCTGGGCAAGGACCGGGGCTTCGCCGCGCCGGAGAGCTCCGGCACGGTGACCGTGCGCGTGCCCAAGGGCACGTACCTGCTGGACTCCTGGGTGGCCAAGGACTTCGTGACCCTCGAAGGCGGCCTCGACTGGATGCTCCAGCCGAAGCTGAACGTCACCAAGAACCTCTCGGTGACCCTCGACGCCCGTAAGACCAAGGCGGCCGACATCACGGTGCCGGACGCGAACGCGAAGCCGCTGTCCGCGATGGTCTCGTACATGTACGCGCCTGCCGGGTTCGGTCTCGGCGTGGGCCTCGGATCGTTCGCCGACCTGCGCCTGGCACACGTCGGCGGGGACGTCACGGGTCTGACCCAGACCTGGGGCGGTCAGTGGACCAAGGGAGCCGACGCCGAGTACGACGTGGCGACCACGGCCGAGGTCAAGCGGTTCCAGGGCGACAAGGTCAAGCACTTCAAGGCCGGCGACTTCGCCACCGTGAAGAACAACCTCGGTGCCTCCGTCTCCGGCAAGACCGGTGCGCTCATCCCGGTCGGTGAGCTGCCCGAGGACTTCACCGTGGGCGTCCCCTTCGAGCAGAAGCTCCAGGCACCCCGGACGGTGTACGTCTCGACGGGCGAGAAGATCAAGTGGGGCTTCGAGTTCGAGCAGCACGGCGCCAAGGACGAGAACGGCGACCCGGCCCTCGAAGCCTTCTACACGCTGGGCAACCCGCAGACCTTCAAGGCCGGCAAGAAGTACGAGAAGACGTTCAACACGGCCGTCTTCGGGCCGCGCGTCAGCTCGTCCTACGGTCTCTTCCGCGACGGCAACGACATCTACGGCTACCTGCCGCTGTTCGCCGACGGCCAGACGCACGCGGGCCAGTCGCTCTTCTCCTCGGTGTCCACCACGCTGTACCGCAACGGCACCAAGGTCGGCTCGCACGACGACCCGCTGCTGGGTTCGAAGGCGTTCACGGTCCCGTCCGCGGAGGCCGAGTACAAGCTGACCACCTCGGTCAAGCGGAGCGTCAAGGTGGCGGCGGCCTCCACCCGGATCGACGCCAGCTGGACCTTCCGCTCCAAGAAGGTCACCAGCGCCAAGCTGCCCACCTCCTCGGTCCGCTTCAACGCGGCCGTCGGGCTGGACAGCAGGGCACCGGCGGACAAGAAGGTCTCCGTCCCGGTGACCGTCCAGGGTTCGGCCGCCGGCAAGAACCTCAAGTCGCTGTCGGTGTACGTGTCGTACGACTACGGCCAGACCTGGAAGAAGGTCACCGTCAAGAACGGCAAGATCGGCGTGACGAACCCGGCCAAGGGCAAGGGCATCTCGTTCCACGCGAAGATCACCGACAAGAAGAACAACAAGTCGACGATCTCGATCTACAACGCGTACTACGGGAAGTGAGCCGGCGGGGCCGGTCCTGGGGACGCCCTCAAGACTGGTCCCTCGGTCCCGGTCCCGTGGTTCGCTGAACGCTGACTGATACGAACGGCCCGACGGAAGTGCAGCTTCCGCGGGCCGTCCGTGTTTGTGTGGGTGCATGACAGCGCACACCGTTGAGTACATCCGGTACCGCATTCCCGAGCAGCAGTCGGCGGGGTTCCTCGCCGCCTACACCCGGGCCGCCGCCCAGCTCGCCGCGGCCCCGCAGTGTGTCGACTACGAACTGGCGCGCTGCGAGGAGGACTTCGAGCACTTCGTGCTGCGCATCACCTGGACCTCCACCGAGGACCACATCGAGGGCTTCCGCAAGTCCGAGCTCTTCGAGGACTTCCTCGCCGAGATCCGGCCGTTCATCAGCTCCATCGAGGAGATGCGGCACTACAAACCGACGACGGTACGGGGGACGGGGGCGTCCGTGCCCACCCTGTACGTCTGGGCGGGGGGTGCCGAGGCCTTCGACCGGCTCACCGAGGTCTTCTACGACAAGGTCCTCAAGGACGACGTCCTCGCGCCCGTCTTCGACGGGCTCGCTCCCGAGCACGCGTCGCATGTCGCGCTGTGGCTCGGGGAGGTGTTCGGGGGGCCGGCCGGGTACTCCGAGACGCAGGGCGGGCACGGGCACATGGTCGCGAAGCATCTCGGGAAGGGGATCACCGAGGTGCAGCGGCGGCGGTGGGTGAACCTTCTCCAGGACGCGGCGGACGAGGCGGGGCTTCCCTCCGACGCCGAGTTCCGCTCGGCGTTCGTGGCGTACGCGGAGTGGGGGACTCGGCTTGCCGTCTACTTCTCCGGCCCGGACGCGGTGCCTCCGGCGGAGCAGCCGGTTCCCAAGTGGACGTGGGGTTCGGCACCGCCGTATCAGGGCTGACATCCGACCGACCTTTTTCGCCCCCGCCGC
>NZ_LIQZ01000101.1 GCF_001418655.1 Streptomyces phaeochromogenes
CTCGGCCAGGCGCTGGACCAGCCGGTCCACGTACATGAGTTGTCCGCGCCAGGGGTCCGAGTCGACGCCGAAACGGTGACCCTTGCCGTCCACCTCCGCGTAGTACGTGTAGACCAGCGAGCGATCCCCGGCGGCCAGTTGCTCGGCCGCGAGGTCCATGCGGTCCTCGCCGGTCAGGCGCCCGTGGAACGTGCCGCCACTGAGGGCGACCTTGGTCAGCGGGGTGTTCTGGAAGTGCGGTGACGACACCTGGGCGGTGTGCACACCCGCCGCGTCGGCCAGCTGGAACAGGGTGGGGTACGGCTGCCACTTGCTCGGCTTCGTCCACGGCTGCCAGCGGAGCTGGTTCATCAGCTCGCCGGTCTCCGGGTTGCGCGCGGTGTAGCCGGGCAGGCCGTGCGCGCCCGGCGGCAGGCCCGTACCGACCGAGGCCAGGGAGGTCGCGGTGGTCGCGGGGTAGCCCGCTGTGATCGGGCGGCCGGTGCCGCCGCGTGAGGTGCCGAGGAGGGAGGTCATGAACGGGGCCTCGTCCGGATGCGTCCTCAGCTGCTCCCAGCCGAGGCCGTCGATCAGGAAGACGCAGTTCCGGTCGGCCGGGCTCAGTTCCGTGAGCGAGGCGGTGACGTCCGGGACGTCCATTCCCGCGGCCAGTGTGGGCAGCAGGTCGGCGAGCGAACCGGCCCCGTACTCCGGTACGGGAGCGGAGTCGAGGGAGAGCGGTTCCGGGTGGTCCCAGACTTGCTGCGACATCAGCGGGTGACGTCCGCGGTCGCCTCGGAGAGCGACTGCGCGAAGGCGAGGGTCTGCCGCACGGCGTCCGGGCCGTCCCCGGCCTCGCTGACGCGCAGGCTCAGGTCGTCGGCCGTCGAACTGCCCGTGTACCCGTGGTCCGCCTCGCAGTTGGGGTCGCCGCAGGCGGCCGGCTCCAGGTCGATACGGGCGACCGCGCCCCAGCCGATGGTGAGGACGACCTCGCGCGGCAGCGTCCCCGGAACGTACTTCTCCGGATTGGCGACGACGCGGCTGAGAACCACCGACGAGATCCGGCCAAGCTTCACGGATTCGGTCGACGTGGTCGCGTACGGCGTCGGGGACGTGGTGTCCGCCGCCTGTTCGTCGGTGTGGCTCACGATGAAACGGTTTCCCGTGAGGACGAGCACCGTCACGTGCCGACGCACCTCGTTGGCGTCGAACGTCGTCTCCTGATGGACCAGATACGACCGGATGGGCTCGCCGCCCACAGCGGCCTCCACAGCCTCGGCCACGAGGGCCGGGTAGTAGCCGCTGCGCTCGATCGCCGCTCGCAGCCCCTGGGTCGTCGTACTGGTCTTGGCCATGACGTCCATCCTACGGGGGCGCACTGACTGCGAGGCACCGCTCAGTACACAGGAAGCGTGCGCGGACCGAGGTCGTCGCGGGCGGGCGGCGGTGCGAGCCGCACGGAGGCGCCGAGCGCGCTCAGCCCGTGCGGGGCCACGACGACGGGCTCCAGGGACACGGAGACGACCTCGGGGTGGTCGTCGACAAGGCGTGACAGCCGCAGCAGCAGTTCCTCCAGGGCCACGACGTCCGCCGGCGCGGAGCCCCGCCAGCCGAAGAGGAGCGGTGCGGTCCGGATCGACCGGACCAGCGAGGCCGCGTCCCGGTCGGTGACCGGAATCAGCCGGTGCGCGGTGTCTCCGAGCAGCTCCGAGGGGGCCCCGGCGAGCCCGAAGGAGAGCACCGCTCCGGCCGCCGGGTCTATGACGGCCCGTACGACCGTGTCGACGCCGCGCGGTGCCATCGCCTGCACCACCGGGCGCAGCTCCTCGGGCGTCCCGAAGAGGCTGGTCAACTCGGCGTACGCCCGGCGCAGTTGCTCCTCGTCCGCCAGATCCAGCCGTACGCCGCCGAGGTCGGCGCGGTGGCGCAGGTGAGGGGCGGTGGTCTTGAGCGCCACCGGGTAGCCGAGGCGCTCCGCCGCGGCGACGGCCTCGTCGGGCGTGGGCGCGGGGAGGGCGCGGCGGACGTCGATGCCGTACCGCCCGAGCAGGGCGCAGGTGTCTTCGGGGCCGAGGGTGAGGCCGCCCATGCCGCCGTCGCCGAGCAGTCGGTCGATCTGTTCGGCCGCGCCCTTCTCGTCGATGTCCTCGTACTCGGGGACGCGACCGGGGTCGGTGGCCTCGCGCCGCCACTGGCCGTACCTCACGGCCTCGGCGAGGGCGCGGACGGCCCGCTCGGCGGCGGGGTAGGCGGGGATGAGGCGGGAGTCTGCCTCGGCTTCGGGGACTTCCGCCACCGTCGGCGGGCGGTCCGCCGGGCGGATGGGGTGGTTGCTGCCCGCGAACGGGGGCGCGGGGAGAGCCGGCTGGGGCGCGGTGCTGGCGGCTGCGGACAGCGCCTCCGCGAGGCCGCCCAGCTCGACGTGGACCACGAGGACCGGCTTGTCGGGAGCGGCGGCGGAGGCCGAGCGCAGGGCCTCCGCCAGGGCGGCGTCGGCCGTGGAGGTCTCCCCCACCGCCGGGATCGCGGTGACCGCGACGGCGTCACAGCCGTCGTCGGCCAGCGCGTGCGTCAGCGCGGCGCGGAAGTCCTCTGCCGAGGCGGCCGTGGTCAGGTCCACCGGGGGCAGCGGTCGCAGGCCCTCGGCGAGGCACGCGTCGTACGTCAGCAGCCCGAGGGACTCGGAGTTCCCGAGGATCGCCACCCGCGGACCCATCGGCAGGGGCTGGCGCGCCAGGAGCAGACCCGCGTCGACCAGCTCGGTGATCGTGTCCACCCGGATGACGCCGGCCTGCCGCAGCAGCGCCGACACCGTCGCGTGCGGCAGCCGGGTGGCCCGGACGGCGTGCCCCTGGGGCGCGGCCCCGCCGTGCCGTGCGCCCTGGACGACGACCAGCGGCTTCGCCGCCGCGGTGCGCCGCGCGAGGCGGGTGAACTTCCTCGGGTTCCCGATGGATTCGAGGTACATGAGGGCGACATCGGTGTCGGGGTCGTCGTACCAGTACTGAAGGACGTCGTTGCCGGACACATCCGCGCGGTTGCCCGAGGAGATGAACGTCGACACACCGGTCACGCCCGTAACACCGCCGCCGCGCCGGTGCAGCCGGGACAGCAGGGCGATGCCGATGGCGCCGGACTGGGCGAACAGGCCGATCCGCCCGGCGCGCGGCATCTCCGGTGCGAGCGAGGCGTTGAGCCGCACCTCCGGGGAGGTGTTGATGACTCCGAAGGCGTTCGGTCCGATGATCCGCATCCCGTACGTACGCGCCTGGCGCACGAGCTCACGCTGGCGCTCCCTGCCTTCGGGGCCGCTCTCGGCGTACCCCGCGGAGACCACGACGAGCCCCTGCACCCCGTGTTCACCGCACTCGGCGACGACCTCGGGGACGCGCTCGGCCCGGACGGCGACGACGGCGAGGTCGACGGGCTCAGGAATGTCGCGGACGGAGCTGTACGCCGGCACTCCGTCGAGCTCCTTCTCCTGAAGTGCCCCGTTCACGGCGTACAGGCGACCGGTGAAGCCCGCTTCGCGGAGGTTGTCCAGGACGCTGCGGCCCACTCCCCCGGGTGTGCGGCCCGCACCGATGACGGCGACCGAGCCCGGCGCCAGGAGCCGGGCCACGGAGCGCCCCTCCGCCCGCTGCTCCCGCGCGCGCTGGACTGCCAGCGAGCGGTCGGTGGGCTCCAGGTCGAACTCCAGGCGTACGACGCCGTCCTCGAAGTGGCGCTTCTGCTGGTATCCGGCGTCCGTGAACACCTTGATCATCTTGTTGTTGGCGGGCAGCACCTCGGCGGCGAAGCGGCGGATGTCGCGCTCACGGGCGACGGCCGCGATGTGCTCCAGCAGGGCCGACGCCACACCGCGTCCCTGGTGGGCGTCCTGCACGAGGAAGGCGACCTCGGCCTCGTCCGCGGGGGACGACGCGGGGAGGCCGTCGGCGTTGATGCGGTCGTAGCGTACGGTGGCGATGAACTCGCCGCCGACCGTGGCCGCGAGTCCCACCCGGTCCACAAAGTCGTGGTGCGTGAAGCGGTGGACGTCCTTGGCGGACAGGCGCGGATACGGCGCGAAGAAGCGGTAGTACTTCGACTCGTCGGACACCTGCTCGTAGAAGCTGACCAGGCGGTCGGCGTCGTCGGCCGTGATGGGCCGGATGCGCGCGGTGCCGCCGTCGCGCAGCACGACATCGGCCTCCCAGTGAGCGGGGTACTCGTGCCGGTCCGGCGAGTTCTGCATGGGGCCCAGAGTACGGCTCGGGTCCGACAACGGCCGGTCCTGGTCGCGGGGGTTCATGTCCCGGGTACGTGTCGGTACGCGTCCCGGGTACGTGTTCCAGGGTTCGTGTTCCAGGGGGTCGCGGGGGTCATGCCCCGGGGGTTCACGGCCCGGCGACCGCGGGCTCGCGTCCTGCAGGGGCGCGAGGCAGTCTTGGGGGACCGAAGCCGCCTCGGGCCCGGAATCCGCGTCCGCGCGGGGCACGCTTCACGATATGGAACAATGGTCTAGACAACCGTGAGACACCTGAAGGGCAGCATCACATGGCTGAGCGCCGCGTCAACGTCGGCTGGGCCGAGGGCCTTCACGCCCGTCCCGCCTCCATCTTCGTCCGGGCCGCCACGGCCTCCGGCGTCCCCGTGACGATCGCCAAGGCCGACGGCAACCCCGTCAACGCCGCCTCGATGCTCGCGGTTCTCGGCCTCGGCGCCCAGGGTGGCGAGGAGATCGTCCTGGCCTCCGACGCCGAGGGCGCGGACGCCGCGCTCGACCGCCTGGCGAAGCTGGTCGCCGAGGGCCTTGAGGAGCTCCCCGAGACCGTCTGACCTCACGAACCGCGTACGGCGGAGCCGCGTCGACCCATACCGGGTGACGCGGCTCCGCCGTTTCTGCCTTTGGGTCACGCGCCGTTTTGTCCGTACGTCACGCCGTCGCGCGAATTTTCGCCGCACCACCGAGCATCGTCCAGGCTTTTCGCATGCCTCGCATCGGGTTCCACTCACCCTGGTTCCGCGCATGCGGAAATCACGTGCGCGGAAATTCCCGGCACGTGGAAAAAAGGGGCAGCAGAAATAGACCCCGCCGAATAACTCTCTTTGTATACGGCGCCACTGTTAATGCCGCAGGCCCGCCGTGTTTACGGGATGTTGCGAAGTCCTCACACGCTCCGCCCGGTCGGCGCCGCCGGGAAAGCGCAGCCGGTGCGCGGCCATCGCCCGCTCTGTGTGCAGCGCCGTGATCGCCCTGGCCCGGTCGTTGTCGCCGCGCGCGACGGCGTCCACGATGGCGCCGTGCTCGGCCCAGGACTCGGCGGGGTGGGCGGGTGCCTCGACCGAATACATCCAGGCGATCTTGTGCCGCAGCTGGGCGAGCGTGGAGGTCAGCGCGGGGCTTCCGGAGGCCTGTGCGAGCGTCTCGTGGAACCAGCCGCCCAGGGAGCGCAGGTCCTCGCTGTTGCCCCTCCTGGCCCGCTCCTGGCCCAGCCTGACCAGGCCGCGCAGCACCTTGAGGTGCGCCTCGGTGCGGCGCTGGGCGGCGCGCGCGGCACCCAGCGGCTCCAGCAGCATGCGCATCTCCAGCAGGTCGGCGGCCTCCTGCTCGGTGGGTTCCGCGACGCACGCGCCCGCGTGCCTGCGCGTGACGACGAATCCCTCCGCCTCCAGGGTGCGCAGGGCCTCCCGCACGGGGACCCGCGAGACGCCGTACCGGCGCGCGAGCAGTTCTTCGGTGAGCCGGCTGCCGCGCTCGTAGACACCCGCGACGATGTCGTCACGGATCGCCGTGCATACCGAGTGCGCGGGAATACGCATGACCGGACCTCCGCCTTAACCCCCGCGAAACGCGGTCGATTGACGCTTGTTCGGTGACTCTATTGCAGAGAACGGGAAATTCCGATGGCGGACCGGAATCCGTGGCTATTTTTTGGACACACCCGGCTTCTGAACAGGCAGTCGTCCGGTACAAAGTCGGCCGGGAAGTGGCCGAGAAGCCATCAGGAAGTGATCAGAACCGCGCGAAGGCCCCGGCTCGGTGAGCCGGGGCCTTCGGGAGAGCTGCCGCGCGGGAGAGCTGCCGCGCGGGAGAGCTGCCGCGCGGGAGAGCCGTCGCGTGGGAGGGCTGCCGCGTGGGAGGGCTTGCGCCCGCCGTCAGACGTTCACGCCGTGCTGGCGGAGGTACGCGAGCGGGTCGATGTCCGAGCCGTACTCCGCGCTCGTCCGCGCCTCGAAGTGCAGGTGCGCCCCCGTGACGTTGCCGGTCGCCCCGGAGAGGCCTATCTGCTGGCCCGGGGTGACCGTCTGGCCGACCGAGACACCGAGGGACGACATGTGCCCGTACTGGGTGAAGGTGCCGTCGTTCATCTTGATGACGACCTCGTTGCCGTACGAGCCGCCCCAGCCGGCCTCGACGACGGTGCCGGCGCCCACCGCGTGCACGGTGGTGCCACTCGCGGCGTGGAAGTCGATGCCGGTGTGGCTGCCGGAGGACCAGACGGAGCCACCGGCCTTGTAGCCGGTGGAGACGTACGAGCCGGAGATGGGCGCGGTGTACGACTTCAGCAGGCGCTCACGCTCGGCCGCGCGGGCGGCGCGGGCCTTGACCTCGCGCTCCTTCTTGGCCTTCTCCGCGGCTTCCTTGGCACGCTCCTTGGCGGCGGCCTCGGCCTTCTCGCGGGCGGCGGTCTCGTCGGCGGCCTGCTGCTGGGCGGCGGCCTGGGCGTCGATCTGGTCGGCGACCGAGTCGCCGATGGTGATCGCCTGGGTCAGGGTCTGCTCGGCCGGGCTCTCTGCGGCGAGTGCGGGAGCAGCCAGGGTGCCGACCACACCGGTGGTGGCGAGTGCGGCGACGCCGACGGTCCGGTTGGTCGTGCGCTTCATACGGCTGGGACGACGGTGCTTCCCGGCGGCGCGAGTGAACGCCATGAAGTGGCTGGTCCTTTCCTTCCTTCTCGCCTACCGGGTTAGCTGACGGGTTCGGAGCAGGAAGGTCTCCTACGGACCCCCTTCGGGAAGGGCGTCCGATTCACCCCAGGGACTGCATACGGGTCCCCGGCTCCCCTGGCTCGCGCCGTACGGGGACTCGGCGATGACTGTCCGGTGCCGCGGGCGCGGCGCACTGCCTGACGAACAGCCGGACCGACGCTAAGCGGGGCGTCTTTCAATCAACAAACGGATCAAGGGTTTTGAGGCGCATGCCACAGGGCAGACACGCAACCTCCCTATCAATACGGACAACCAGTGGTTCGGGTGATGAAGTCCGGGCAAAAGGAGAACCCAGGCGACTCTTCGGTCACCTGGGTTCTCCGCGGAACGGCCCTGTTCTGCTGCGGGCTCTACTGGGCGTTCTACTCCGCTGCCACGACGCTGACTTCGCCGATTCCGAGGGCCCGGACGGGCTCCTCGATCTGCGCGGCGTCACCGACGAGGACGGTGACCAGACGGTCCACCGGGAAAGCGCTCACCGCCGCCGCGGTGGCCTCCACGGTGCCGGTCGCGGCGAGCTGCTGGTACAGCGTCGCCTGGAAGTCGTCCGGCAGGTGCTGCTCGACCTGGTCGGCGAGCGTGCCCGCGACGGCGCCCGCCGTCTCGTACTTCAGGGGCGCCACGCCCACCAGGTTCTGCACGGCGATGTCGCGCTCGGCATCCGTCAGGCCCTCGGCCGCGAGGGTGCGCAGCACCTTCCAGAGGTCGTCGAGCGCCGGGCCGGTGTTCGGGGTGTCCACGGAACCGCTGATGGCGAGCATCGCGGCGCCCGTCCCGTCCGGCGCGGAGCGCAGCACCTGGCCGAACGCCCGCACACCGTAGGTGTATCCCTTTTCCTCGCGCAGGACGCGGTCCAGGCGTGAGGTGAGGGTGCCACCGAGGCAGTACGTGCCGAGCACCTGGGCGGGCCACACGCGGTCGTGCCGGTCGGCGCCGATACGGCCGATGAGCAGCTGCGTCTGGACGGCTCCGGGACGGTCGACGATGATCACGCGGCCGGTGTCGTCGGCGGTGATCGGCGGAACGGGGCGGGCCTCAGCCTGCGATCCCGTCCAGGCACCGAGCGTGTCCGCGAGCAGCGCGTCGAGGTCGACGCCGGTGAGGTCGCCGACCACGACGGCGGTCGCGGTGGCGGGGCGTACGTGCTTCTCGTAGAAGGCGCGCACGGCCGCCGAGTCGATCGCGGTGACCGTCTCCTCGGTGCCCTGGCGCGGGCGCGACATGCGCGAGGTCGCCGGGAAGAGCTGCCGGGAGAGCTCCTTGGCGGCGCGGCGGGCCGGGTTGGCGGTCTCGTGCGGGATCTCGTCGAGCCGGTTGCGCACCAGCCGCTCGATCTCGCTGTCCTCGAAGGCGGGTGCCCTGAGGGCGTCGGCGAGCAGACCGAGCGCCTTGGGCAGCCGGGAGACGGGGACTTCGAGGCTGATCCGTACGCCGGGGTGGTCGGCGTGCGCGTCGAGGGTGGCGCCGCAGCGCTCCAGCTCGGCGGCGAACTCCTCGGCGGAGTGCTTGTCGGTTCCCTCGGTGAAGGCACGCGCCATGATCGTGGCGATGCCGTCCAGGCCCTGCGGCTCGGCCTCCAGCGGGGCGGCCAGGAGGATTTCGACGGCGACGACCTGCTGGCCGGGGCGGTGGCAGCGCAGCAGTGTCAGGCCGTTGCCGAGCGCGCCGCGCTCGGGGGCCGGGAAGGCCCAGGGCCTGGCCTCGCCGGCCTGGGGCTGCGGGTGGAATTCCATCGTGGCGAGCTCGGTCACTTGGCCGCCTCCTCGTCGGTGTCGTCAGCGGCGTCGGTCTCTTGAGCCTCTTCGGCGACGGTCGGCTCGTAGACCAGCACCGCGCGGTTGTCGGGGCGCAGGCGGGCCTTGGCGACCTCCTGGACCTCCTCGGCCGTGATCTCGAGGACCCGCTGGACGGCGGTGAGGGCGAGCTGCGGGTCGCCGAACAGCACGGCGAACCGGCACAGTTCGTCGGCGCGGCCCGCGACCGTGCCGAGACGGTCCAGCCACTCGCGCTCCAACTGGGCCTGGGCGCGCTCCATTTCCTCGGCGGTGGGCCCCTCCTCGGCGAACCGGGCGAGCTCCTCGTCGACGGCGGTCTCGATCACCGGCACCTCGACGTCGCCGGACGTCTTCACGTCGAGCCACCCCAGGGAGGGCGCTCCCGCGAGGCGCAGCAGGCCGAACCCGGCCGCGACGGCGGTGCGGTCGCGGCGTACGAGCCGGTTGTAGAGCCGGGACGACTCGCCGCCGCCGAGCACGGTCAGCGCCAGGTCCGCCGCGTCGCACGCGCGCGTGCCGTCCTCGGGCAGCCGGTAGGCGGCCATCAGCGCGCGGGCCGGGACCTCCTCCTCGACGACCTCGCGCAGCTGCTCACCGATGGTCTCGGGCAGCGAACCGTCGCGCGGGGCGGGCTTTCCGTCGTGGCCAGCGATCGAGCCGAAGTACTTCTCGACCCAGGCGAGCGTCTGCTCCGGGTCGATGTCTCCGACGATCGACAGAACGGCGTTGTTGGGCGCGTAGTAGGTGCGGAAGAACGCGCGAGCGTCCTCCAGCGTGGCCGCGTCCAGGTCGGCCATCGACCCGATCGGGGTGTGGTGGTAAGGGTGGCCCTCCGGGTAGGCGAGGGCGGTCAGCTTCTCGAAAGCGGTGCCATAGGGGACGTTGTCGTAACGCTGCCGGCGCTCGTTCTTGACGACGTCCCGCTGGTTCTCCATGGACTCGTCGTCGAGCGCGGCGAGCAGCGAGCCCATGCGGTCGGCCTCCAGCCAGAGCGCGAGCTCCAGCTGGTGCGTGGGCATGGTCTCGAAGTAGTTGGTGCGCTCGAAACTGGTCGTGCCGTTGAGCGAACCGCCCGCGCCCTGCACCAGTTCGAAGTGGCCGTTGCCCTTCACCTGGCCCGAGCCCTGGAACATCAGGTGCTCGAAGAGGTGGGCAAGTCCGGTGCGGCCCTTGACCTCGTGGCGCGAACCGACGTCGTACCAGAGGCACACCGCCGCGACCGGGGTCAGGTGGTCCTCGGAGAGCACCACACGCAGGCCGTTGGCCAGGCGGTGCTCGGTCGCTGTCAGGCCGCCGGAACCGGCCTCAGCTGTGGCCGTGTGACCCATGGGCATGTACGTCCCTTCGATCGCGGAAAACTGCTGAATTCCTGCTAGTCGTGCCACTGTATGCAAGCGCGCGGACAGCTGGCGAAGTTCCCGCGGCGCGTACGCCGAGAGCGAGAACGCGGGCGGCGCCGGCAGCCCGTACGCTCGTGCGGCCGCACGGCCTCCGAAGCCCTGTGCGGGCACGCGGATTCGCCGCTTCCGAGGCCTGTGGAAAAGGCCGAGAAGGCGGCCCGCCACGCCTGTTGGGGCAGCCGGAGACATGGCTCAGGAGGCCCGTACGGACGGGTCGTGGTCCACGTTGTCAGTGGGCCGGTCCACAATGGAGCCCGTCAGAACCCGTTCATGCCCCGGCAGAGACTGTGAAGGAGTCGCAGCAGCGATGGCCCGCCGCAGCACGAAGACCCCGCCGCCAGACGACTTCGAGGAGCGCATCCTCGACATCGACGTCGTCGACGAGATGCAGGGCTCCTTCCTCGAGTACGCGTACTCGGTCATCTACTCCCGAGCCCTGCCGGACGCCCGCGACGGCCTCAAGCCGGTGCATCGCCGCATCGTCTACCAGATGAACGAGATGGGCCTGCGTCCCGACCGCGGCTATGTGAAGTGCGCCCGCGTCGTCGGCGAGGTCATGGGTAAGCTCCACCCCCACGGCGACGCGTCGATCTACGACGCCCTGGTCCGCCTGGCCCAGCCCTTCTCCATGCGCCTGCCCCTGGTCGACGGCCACGGCAACTTCGGTTCGCTGGGCAACGACGACCCGCCGGCCGCCATGCGGTACACCGAAGCGCGGATGGCCGACGCGACGTCCCTGATGACGGAGTCGATCGACGAGAACACGGTCGACTTCTCACCGAACTACGACGGCCAGGAGCAGGAGCCGTCGGTCCTCCCGGCCGCCTACCCGAACCTCCTGGTCAACGGCTCGTCGGGCATCGCGGTCGGCATGGCGACGAACATGGCGCCGCACAACCTCGGCGAGGTCATCGCCGCCGCCCGTCACCTGATCCGCCACCCCGGCGCCGATCTCGAGACGCTCATGAAGCACGTCCCGGGCCCCGACCTGCCCACCGGCGGCCGCATCGTGGGCCTCACCGGCATCAGGGACGCGTACGAGACGGGCCGCGGCACCTTCAAGATCCGCGCGACGGTGGCCGTGGAGAACGTGACGGCGCGCCGCAAGGGCATCGTCGTCACCGAGCTGCCCTTCACGGTCGGCCCGGAGAAGGTGATCGCCAAGATCAAGGATCTGGTCGGCTCGAAGAAGCTGCAGGGCATCGCCGACGTCAAGGACCTCACCGACCGCAACCACGGCCTGCGCCTGGTCATCGAGATCAAGAACGGCTTCGTTCCGGAGGCCGTCCTGGAGCAGCTCTACAAGCTGACGCCGATGGAGGAGTCCTTCGGCATCAACAACGTGGCGCTGGTGGACGGCCAGCCGCTCACGCTGGGCCTCAAGGAACTCCTGGAGGTGTACCTCGACCACCGCTTCGAGGTCGTGCGCCGCCGCAGCGAGTTCCGCCGCACCAAGAAGCGCGACCGGCTGCACCTGGTCGAGGGCCTGCTGGTGGCCCTGATCGACATCGACGAGGTCATCCGCCTCATCCGCTCCAGTGAGAACTCCGCCCAGGCCAAGCAGCGCCTGATCGAGCACTTCTCGCTGAGCGACGTCCAGACGCAGTACATCCTGGACACGCCGCTGCGCCGGCTCACCAAGTTCGACCGCATCGAGCTGGAGACCGAGCGCGACCGGCTCAACGGCGAGATCGACGAACTGACCGGCATCCTGGAGTCGGACTCCGAGCTGCGCAAGCTGGTCTCGTCCGAACTGGCCGCGGTGGCCAAGAAGTTCGGCACCGAGCGGCGTACGGTCCTGCTGGAGTCCGCCGGTTCCGCCGCCACGACCGTGCCGCTCCAGGTGGCCGACGACCCGTGCCGCGTGCTCCTGTCGTCGACGAAGCTCCTCGCGCGTACGGCCAACGGTGACCCCTTCGGGGAGAGCGACGGCAAGCGCGCCAAGCACGACCTGATCCTCTCCGCCGTGCCTGCGACGGCACAGGGCGAGATCGGCGCGGTCACGTCCGCCGGCCGGCTGCTGCGGATCAACGTCATCGACCTCCCGCAGCTACCGGACACCACGGCGGCGCCCAACCTCTCGGGAGGCGCGCCGGTCTCGGAGTTCCTGACCCTGGAGGGCGACGAGGACATCGTGTGTCTGATGACACTCGACGAGTCGTCGCCGGGGCTCGCCCTCGGCACGCAACAGGGTGTCGTCAAGCGCGTGGTGCCCGACTATCCCTCCAACAAGGAGGAGCTGGAGGTCATCACGCTCAAGGACGGTGACCGGATCGTCGGCGCGGCCGAGCTGCGCACCGGCGAGGAGGACCTGGTCTTCATCACCGACGACGCCCAGTTGCTGCGCTACCAGGCCTCCCAGGTCCGCCCCCAGGGCCGGCCCGCTGGCGGTATGACGGGCATCAAGCTCACGGACAACACCAAGGTGATCTCGTTCACGGCGGTGGACCCGGCGGTGGACGCGGTGGTGTTCACGGTGGCGGGCTCGCGCGGCACCCTGGACGACTCGGTCCAGACGACGGCCAAGCTGACGCCCTTCGACCAGTACCCGCGCAAGGGCCGCGCCACGGGTGGCGTGCGCTGCCAGCGGTTCCTGAAGGGCGAGGACTGCCTGAGCCTCGCCTGGGCAGGTCCCGCGCCGGCCCGGGCCGCGCAGAAGGACGGCACGCCCGCGGAGCTGCCCGAGATGGACCCGCGACGGGACGGCTCGGGCGTCTCCCTGGCGAAGACGGTCTCGGTGGTGGCGGGCCCGGTCTAGACGTCGTAGGCACCCGGCAGGTCGGCGCCCTGAGCCCGACCGTCCGGGCCCTGCGCCGCCTCTGGCTCCTGTACGTAGCGGAGGACGCCCCACATGCTGTGCTCGTCGGCGTGTGGGGCGTCCTCTTTGCACGCCTCCAGCTCCTTGCCGAGGGCGAGGGCGTCGATGCCCGAGCCGATGAGGACGAGCTGACTGAGGCGCTCGCCCGGGGCCCAGGGCTCCGGGTAGAAGCGCAGGAAACGGCCGACGGCGTGCACGGCGTACCGGTTGCGGGGGTCGGCGGGACCGAAGTCGACGTAGCCCTTGATGCGGTAGAGACCCTCGGGCCTGCTGTCGAGGAAATCCATCAACCGCCGGGGACTGAGGGGCACTTCGGAGGTGAAGGCGAGGGACTCGTAGGCGGAGTGCAGATGGCCGTCATGGTCGCGGGAGCCGTGATGGTCATGGGAGCCGTGATGGTCATGGTGGCCATGAGGCTGGGGAAGGCCATCGCGCTCACCGTCCTCATGCCGGTGCAGGTCGTCGAAGGAGAGCTGCCCGATGCGCTCCTCCGTGGGCCTGCGGTCGAAGAGGAACTCGGGGTCGATCCGCCCGTACGAGGCGGACACGACGGCGGCGGCGCGGTCGGTGAGGGACCGGACGAGGGCGATCACACGGTCGGGATCCGGCGCGCGGTCCGCCTTGTTGACGACGACCAGATCGGCGATGGCGAGGTGCCGGTCGATCTCGGGATGCTTCTGGCGGGTCGCGTCGAACTCCGCGGCGTCGACGACCTCCACGAGCCCGCCGTAGACGATGCGCGGGTTCTCGCTGGCCAGGAGCATCTTGACCAGCTCCTGGGGCTCGGCCAGCCCGCTCGCCTCGATGACGATGACGTCGATTCGGGCGGAGGGCTGAGTGAGCCGGTCCAGGAAGACGTCGAGTTCGCTGGCGTCCACGGCACAGCACAGACACCCGTTGCCCAGGGACACCGTGGAGTCGCCGAGCGCCCCGGCCACGGCCATCGCATCGATCTCGATGGCACCGAAGTCATTGACGATCGCCCCGATACGACTGCCTCCGCTGCGGTGCAGGAGGTGGTTGAGCAGGGTGGTCTTGCCGGAGCCCAGGAAGCCGGCGAGGACGATGACCGGGATCTGCTGGGGGCTCGCCTGACTCAACGCGCGACCTCTCTCACACCAATGCGTGCACCGGCTCACGGACCGGCTCTCGCGACGGGAAACGAATGCCGAACCAGGATACGAGCCGGGGGAAAGCCATCGGAGTGAACGATTGTTAGCGGCGCTCGCGGGGCACACGTCTGGCATGGCGCCGAGTTGCGCGACCCGCGCTTCCCTCCGTGCGCCTCCTCTCCGCCTCCCTGCCGATCAGAGCCGCTCGGCACCCTGGGAGACGGCAAGCGCGCCGCCCACCGCTCGCCGGTCCGCCCCCTGGCGACCCACACCGACGACCGGCGGACGGTCGCCTGATTCGGGGGTTGACATGGCCACACAGAAGCGTGCGGTGCAGGGGTTGAACTCGGCCGCCGCAGCGGGTCTTGGCCTGCTGGCCGGAGCTCTCACCGCTCTGGCCGTACAGCGTCACAGGATCGACTCGCTGCGCGTCCGGATCGAACATCTTGAGGAGGCTGCGCAAACACAGCAACACACCAACCTCGCCACCCAGCAGCGCCTTCACTGGGAATTGCTCAGCAAAGCCATCGACAACCCCGAACTCGCCGAGGTACTCGACGTCTTCGAACGTTCGCTCTCCCCTCAGAAGCGACGCCAGTTCCTATTTGCGAATGCTCTGTACACAAACCAACTCTTCGCCTACAGGGTGGGAAACATCAGCCGGGAGGAGTTCTTCGGCTTCGTCCGAGGCCTGCTCCAGAACCCCATCGTTCGCGACTACTGGCGCGCGGGACAGCACCAACGGGCGACGATGGCCGACGAGTCGGACGAAGCGAAGCTCGGACGCATGGTCGATGAGCTTCTCCGACAACTGGAGGAGGCAGACATAGACGAGTGGTGGGTCGTAGGCGAACCGCCTGCAGAGTAGGGACGCCACAACCACGCCAAGGGGAACGAAGGTCAATTTCTCCCACTTCTTCACCTAAACCCACACGAGTGAATCGCACCCGCTGTAACGAAGTGGCAAACCTTCACTTTCCCCGGCGCCATAGGTTTAGATTCCCCGGTGTCGCAGGTTTAACTACGTGCGGCGCCCACACCGCGTTGCCTGCGGGGCGCCCCGTCACTGAGGTCACAACTGAGGTCAAATGGTCCCAGGCACCTCATGGGGTGCATTAGGACGACGTATGCGCACGCGTCGCCCTCAGACCATAAGACCGAAGGAAAACAACAGTGAGTCAGATCATCCGTCGCCTCGGTGTTTCTCCACGCGACCGGGGCAGCTCCGGCGGAGCAAATTGTCCGGACATTTTCGAGCTGTCCGACGGCCGCTTTGCCATCATTGGTACGGATGTCACCGACTCACTGGACACAGATCTTCCGGCAGATGCCTCACGTGCTGACTACGAACGCATCGTGGTGATCACCCGCGAGACCTTGATCAAGGCAAAGGCCGATATCCCCGACGCCTGACCGGACACACAGGGTCGGCCCGGACTCGTTCCGTGCCGGCCTTCGTCATGCGGCCGGCACCGCAACCGGCGCCCCCGGCCCCACATACCGTGCCGCCGGGCGGATGATCTTCGGGTCCTCCGCCTGCTCAAGGATGTTGGCGCTCCAGCCGACGACGCGGGCCGCGGCGAAGGTCGGCGTGAACATCTCGCGGGGCAGGCCGCAGAGTTCCATGACGACACCCGCGTAGAACTCCACGTTCGTGTGGAGTTCCCGGCCTGGCTTGAGCTCCGCGAGGATCGCTTCCACCTGGCGTTCGACCTCGACCGCGAAGTCGACCATGGGGCCGCCGAACTGCTGGGCGATACCGCGGAGCATGCGCGAGCGGGGGTCCTCGGTGCGGTAGACGGGGTGCCCGAAGCCCATGATGCGATCGCCGGCGAGGACTCGTTCGCGGATCCAGGAGTCGATGCGGCCGGGAGTCCCGATCGCGTCGAGGGTGTCGAGGGCCCGGCTCGGGGCGCCGCCGTGGAGCGGACCCGAGAGGGCGCCCACCGCACCGACGAGGCAGGCCACCACATCCGCCCCCGTCGACGTGATCACCCGCGCCGTGAATGTTGACGCATTGAATCCATGGTCAATGGTCGAGATCAAGTATTGCTCGATCGCCCTCGCCCGGTCCGCGTCCGGTTCCGAACCCGTCAGCATGTAGAGGTAGTTGGCGGCGTAGGGCAGATCGTCACGCGGCTCGATCGGTTCGAGTCCCTGCCCGAGCCGGTGGAGCGCCGTCAGCAACGTCGGCACGGCCGCCGACGCGGCGAGCGCGTCCGCTAGACGCTGCTCGGCGTCAATGTCGTACACCGGGCGGAACCCCCGCGCCGCACCGAGCAGCGACAACGCGGTGCGCATCCCGGCGAGCGCCCCTGACCTCCCGCTTGCGGCGGCGAGCGCGGGCAGCACGGCCCGCACCTCCACCGGCAGCCGCCGCAGTTCCGCCGTCCGCGCGGCAAAGGCGGAACGCTGTGCCGCGTCCGGCAGTTCACCGTGTACCAGCAGATGCCACACGTCCTCGAAGCTCCGGGTCCGCGCGAGGTCGACGGCCGAGTACTGGCGATAGTGGTAGAACCCTTCGACCCCCCTGACGTCACCCAGCACGGTGTCGGTGACGACGACGCCCGCGAGTCCTCGCGGTACGTCGACTGAGGCGGTCGCGGCCCGGTTGATCAGCATGTTTCCTCCCTGGACTTGATTCGACTGTCCATGCTTGACTCAATCCCTGTCAATGTTGATTGAATCAATATTCCAGCTGCATAGATACGGTGACACTCATGACAGATCAAGAACCGGCCCTCGCGCACGAAGCGCGGCGGATCAGCACCAAGCAAGCCGCCGAACTGCTCGGAGTGAAGCCCGAGACGGTCTACGCCTATGTGAGCCGCGGGCAGCTCAGCAGCCGACGCAGCACAGGCGGCCGGGGCAGCACCTTCGACACCAAGGAGGTGGAGGCGCTCGCGCGTCGCAATAGGCGTGAACCGGCGGAGAGTTCACCGGCCGCCGGCATGCTCTCCGTACGCACCCGGATCACCTTGATCGACAAGGACCGGTACTACTTCCGAGGGGTCGACGCGACCGAACTGGCCACGCGCCACTCCTACGAAGAGGTCGCCGAGTGGCTGTGGACGGGCGTCCTGCGCCCGGGTGTCACGTTCACAGCACCGGAGGCATCCGTCGCCGTCGCCCGCCGTGCCGTCGACGCGCTGCCCGAGCACACGGGCCCGACCGACCGGCTCCGCGTCGCGGCCATCGCCGCGGCGACCGCCGACCCGCTGCGCTTCGACCTCTCCGAACGGGCCGTGCTCGGCACGGCCCGCACGCTGATCCCCACGCTCGTCGACGCTCTGCCCCCCAAGAGTCACGACCATCGGGACGACAGCTCGCTCGCACACCGCCTGTGGGCCCGGCTCAGCGGTCGCGAGGCCGACGAGGCGTCCCTGCGCGCCCTGGACACCGCGCTCGCGCTGCTCGTCGACCACGACCTGGCCGCCTCGACGCTGGCGGTGCGGGTCGCCGCCTCGGCCCGCGCCCACACGTACGCTGCCGTCTCGGCGGGCCTCGGAGTCCTCGAAGGCCCGTTGCACGGAGCGGCCAGCGGCCTGGCGCACCGGATGCTGCTCGACGTCCTGGACCGGGGTACGGCGGCCCCGGTGGTCGCGGACGAGCTGCGGGCCGGGCGCCGCGTCCCCGGGCTGGGTCACCGCATCTACCCCGGCGAGGACCCACGCGCGCGCGTGCTGTTCGGCCTCCTGGAGGAGGTCCCCCGCGCCGCCCCCGCCCTGGCCGCGGCCCGCGACGTCGTGGACACCACGGCCCGCCACGCACCCCTGCACGCCAACGTCGACCTGGCCCTCGCCGTCCTCACGGCCTCGTCCGGCATGCACGCCTCGGCGGGCGAGACGATCTTCGCCGTGGCCCGCACGGCCGGCTGGATCGCCCATGTGCTGGAGGAGTACGACGAGGCCCCGCTGCGCATGCGCCCGAGCGGACACTACGTAGGCGCACGGCCCCCTCAGCCACTTCCGGAGCAGTGACACCACCCGCCCCGGAAGTCACTCCGGTCAAGTCAGGTTAGGCTCACCTCTGTGAGTACGTGCGCGAAGGTCTCACGGGACCTGGAGGAGCCCCTCGCGGGGACCGCCGCCACCGCGAGGACGTGGCTGCTCGTCGAACAGCCCGGCCCCTGGGGCGCCAAAGCGCTGACGTCGAGCCACCTGGACCCCGCACTCGGCCGAGCGCTGGAGCAGGCCGCCGAGGGCACCGGCGTACGCATCGCGCTGATCCGGCGCCCGGGCCGCCACGCCGACTGCCACACGGTCGCCGAGCGCCAGGTGTACGCGGCCCACACCACCCCGGGAAACGTATGGCTGCACAAAGCCATCACGTCTGACCCCGAGCGACTACTCGAACTTGACTTCACCGAGCTCGGCAAGGGCCTGCCCGGGACCTTCGACACGACTCTCGACGGTGCCCCGCACACCGGCGACCCGCTCGCGCTCGTGTGCACGAACGGCAAGCGCGACCGCTGCTGCGCACTCCTGGGCCGTCCCCTGGCCGCCGAACTCGCCGCCTCCGGAGTGGACGGCATATGGGAGGTCACGCATCTGGGGGGCCACCGATTCTCCCCCACCCTCCTCGTGCTGCCGTTCGGATACGCGTACGGGCGAGCCGAGGCCCACGCCGTCAAGGAGATCCTCCAGGGCATACGGGAGGGCCGTGTCGTCACCGAAGGGTGCCGCGGGAGCTCTGCGTGGGAGCGTCCCGGACAGGCCGCCGAACTGGCCGTGCGCACGGCGGCCCAGGAGGACGCCACAGGCGCGCTGAGCGTCGTCCGTACGGAGGGGTCGGCACCCCGCTGGGAGGTGACCGTCGCCCACACGGACAGCCGCCACTGGCTCGTCACGGTCGCCCAGGGCGCGGCCCTGCCGCCCCGCCCCGAGAGCTGCGGCTCGGCTCTCGGCTCTCCGGCCCGGATGGACGTGATGGCGGTGCGCGAGCTGTCCCGTACGGCTGTCGCGCACCCCGCGGGCCACTGACCACCCCTCCCAAACGAGATCCATGCCACACCTCCTACGGCACCGCACGCCCCTCCCCGTACCGTCGTAGGCATGAGCCCCACTCCCCCTCGACGACTCCGCCTGGGCATGCCGAAGCGGATGTTCTCGCAGGTGCTGCTGATGCAGGTGGCGATCGCCGCCGGAGTCGCCGTCCTCGCGACCGGGCTGTTCCTCGCCCCGCTGAGCGAACAGCTGGACGACCAGGCGATGCGCCGCGCTCTCGCGATCGCGCAGACCACGGCGGCGCAGCCGAGGCTCGCCGAGGAGCTGAAGTCCACACCGGCCTCGGCCGACGGGCCCGTACAGGCCGAGGCGGAGCGGATCCGCAAGGCCAGCGGGGCCGAGTACGTCGTCGTGATGAACGTCGACGGCACCCGCTGGTCGCACACGAACCCCGCCGAGATCGGCGGGCACGTCTCGACCGATCCGAGGTCCGCCCTGTCCGGCCGGGAGGTCATGGAGATCGACAGCGGCACCCTGGGCCGCTCGGCGCGCGGCAAGGTGCCGTTGCGCGACACCGACGGCCGCATCGTCGGCGCGGTCTCGGTCGGCATCGAGTACGACAGCGTGCGCGCCCGCCTCATCCACGCGATCCCCGGGCTCTTCGCGTACGCCGGAGGAGCCCTGGCCGTCGGCGCGCTGGCCGCCTATCTGATCTCACGGCGGGTGCAACGGCAGACCCGTGACCTGGCCTTCTCGGACATCGCCGGGCTCCTGGCGGAGCGCGAGGCGATGCTGCACGGCATCAGGGAGGGCGTCGTCGCGCTGGACCGCGGGGGCAGGATCCGGCTCCTCAACGACGAGGCCCGGCGTCTGCTGGGGATCGGCGACGAGGCCGTCGGGCAGCCTCTCGACACCGCGCTCGGAGAGGGCCGTACGACCGATGTGCTGGCCGGGACCGTCACCGGAACCGATCTGCTCACCGTCCGCGGCCAGCGTGTCCTGGTCGCCAACCGCATGCCCACCGACGACGGCGGTGCCGTGGCCACCCTGCGCGACCGCACCGAACTGGAGCAGCTGGGCCGCGAACTCGACTCCACCCGCGGCCTGATCGACGCCCTGCGCGCCCAGGACCACGAACACGCCAACCGCATGCACACGCTGCTCGGACTGCTGGAACTGGAGATGTACGACGACGCCGTGGAGTTCGTCGGCGAGGTTGTCGGAGACCACAGGGCGACCGCGGAACAGGTCACGGAGAAGATCCATGACCCGTTGCTCGCCGCCCTACTGGTGGGCAAGGCCACCGTCGCGGCGGAGCGCGGAGTGGCCCTGTGGATCTCGGACAGCACGCTGTTCCCGGACCGGTTGATCGACCCGAGGGGGCTGGTCACGATCGTCGGGAACCTCGTCGACAACGCGCTCGACGCCGCCGCGGGCACCCTCCACGCGCGCGTGGAGG
>NZ_LIQZ01000102.1 GCF_001418655.1 Streptomyces phaeochromogenes
GCAGTTCCCCGCGCCCCCAAGAAGCCGGCGGCTCGGGCCCGCCGCCAACTGACCGCCGCAACCCCGACCCACCCAGGGAACCCCACCTAGGGGCGCGAGGAACTGCGCGAGCAACCCGAACCTGCCGACACTTGGCAACGGGCATGGCCACAGGCCTTTTGGGGGCGCGGGGAACTACGCGGCCAACCCCGACCCACCCGCACCCGATGACAGGGCCAACCACCCCACGGGAGCCCCGGCCAGACCGCACGTTCTAGTGTTTGATCATGATCCGAGACCACGTCGCCCTCGCCGTCCACGACCACGGCGGCAAGGGCACCCCGCTCCTGCTGCTGCACGGCGCCGGCCGTTCTCTCGCCGACTGGGCCGCCGTCGCCCCGCTCCTCGCCCGCCACCACCGGGTGCTGGCCGTGGACCTGCGGGGCCACGGATTCTCGCCGGACGGCTCGTGGCGCATACCCGAGGTGCTCGCGGACATCGAGGCGGTCCTGGACACGTACGGCATCCCAGGGGCGCTCCCCGTCGGCCACTCGCTCGGCGGGATGCTCGCCGTCCGGTACGCCCTCGACCACGCGGAAATCACTCCGGGCGCGGTGAACCTGGACGGATTCGGGTGGGGCCGGCCCGGCCAGTACGTCGGTCTTGAACCGGCCCATGCCGAGGAACGACTCGCCCAGATAAGGGAGTTGGCGGCGACGGCAGCGGGCCAGGTCGTTCCCCCGGGCGGCCTCAAGGACCTGCTCGCCCAGCAGCGGGAAATGTCCGCGCAACTGGGCATCCCGTACGAGCTGTTGGAGGCAGGCGTCCGGCGCTCCGTCCACGAACGCGCAGACGGGCAGCTGGAGTTGCGGCCCGGACGGGAGCACGCCCTGGAGATGCTGGCCGAGATCGACTCGCTCGACCTCTTCGCGCTCTTCCGCCGCATGGACCGCCCCCTGCTGCTCGGCCGCGCGCTGCGGCCGGTCCCGTCGATCCCGGGTCTCGACCGGTTCGGCGAACTGATGGACGCCTACGCGAAGGGACTCGCCCGGGATCTCACCGAACTGGCCGACAGCCGCCCCGAGGTGACCGTCGCCGACCTCGACGCCACCCACGCGATGCTGCTGGAGAAGCCCCGCCCGGTCGCCGACGCGGTCCTGGGATTCGCGGCGGGGCTCTCCGCCGACTGACCGGGCGCTCGGCCATGGTGCCGTGCCGGCAGCGTCGGGCTACCGTTTGGTGAGGCCGAGGTCAGTGCCTGTACGAGAACCGTGACGGATGCAAGGAGAGCCGTGAGCACCCCGCACAAGCCGCTCGTCATCCTGCAAGCCGACCCGCATCCCAAGGAACGCATCTTCACGCCGGACGCACTGGCCCGGCTCGACGACCGCTTCACCGTCGTGGAACCGGACACCGAGGAAGCCTTCGACAAGGCGCTGCCCGACGCGTTCGCCGTCGTCGGCCAGCCCGACCTGCCGGCCGAACGCCTCGCCCGGGCAGGCGAGTTGAGGGCCCTGCTCAACGTCGAGGGCAACTTCTTCCCGAACGTCGACTACGAAGGGTGCTTCCGGCGCGGCATCCACGTCCTGGGCTGCGGACCGGCCTACGCCCAGGCCGTCGCCGAGTACGCACTCGGGCTCGCGCTCGACCTCGCGCGCGGCATCAGCCGCGAGGACCGCGCCTTCCGCGCCGGACGCGAACGGTACGTGTCCGACGGCAACACCGACGCCGTACTGCTGCGCGGCGCGGACATCGGCCTGATCGGATTCGGGAACCTCGGCCGCAGCCTCCACCCTCTCCTGGCGCCCTTCCGCCCCACCCTCCGCGTCTACGACCCCTGGCTGCCGGCCGCCGTCCTGCGCGAGCAGGGGCTCGTCCCGGCCACCCTCGACGAGACCCTGACCCGCAGCCGGTTCGTCTTCGTCCTCGCGACCGTCACGGACGACAGCCGTCATCTGCTCGGCGAGCGTGAGCTGGGCCTGCTGCCCGACGGCGCGCGGCTCGTGCTGGTCAGCAGAGCGCCCGTCGTGGACTTCCCGGCGCTGCTCGCGCGGGTCGCCGAGGGCAGGCTGCTCGCGGGCATCGACGTCTGGCCCGACGAACCCGTCGCCGCAGACGACCCGGCCCGCGAACTGGAGGGACTGATCCTCTCCGCCCATCGCGCGGGCGGTATCCCGGAGGCCTTCCTGACCATCGGAGACATGGTCGTCGACGACCTGACCCTGCTGGCCCAGGGGCTGCCGCCCGCCCGGATGCAGACCGCTGCGCGCGAACTCGTCGGCCGCTACCGCAACCGTCCCGTCACCTGAAGGGCTCGGCCCTGCTGTGCTCTCCCGGAGGCCGCCCCGCCTCCGGGGAGACGGGCCGGCCGACGTGCCCGGAACCGCCCCTGTGAGGTGCATTTCAGTGAACATCCCCTGCGAGGGACTCCTGTTCGACAACGACGGCGTGCTGGTCGACTCCGACTTCGGCGTCGACCAGGCATGGAGTCAGTGGGCCCGCGCCCGCGGTCTGGCCGTCGACCGGGTCACCGCGATGGTGCACGGCCGGCGCTCCGCCGACACCGTCGCACTGCTCGTGCCCGACCCCGGGGAACGGCCGGCCGCCCTCGCCGAGATCGACCGCCTGGAGATCGAGGCGGCGGCCACCACGACCGCACTGCCCGGCGCCCTCGACCTGCTGACGAGCCTGCCGCAGGGCAGCTGGGCCGTGGTGACCTCCGGAGTGAACGCGCTCGCCCGGGCCCGTATCGCCGCCGCGGGCCTGCCCCTGCCACCCGTGCTCATCACCGCGGACGACGTCAGCCACGGCAAACCCGCCCCCGACGGCTACCTCGCGGCTGCCGGGAAGCTGGGCACGGACCCGGCACGCACGGTCGTCTTCGAGGACAGCGCGGCCGGTGCCACGGCGGGGGCCGCGGCCGGGGCGTACGTCATCGGCGTCGGGCCGCGCGGTCTCGACACCGACGCCCCCGTCGTCGTACGGGATCTGCGGGGGCTGACCTGGCACGACGGCGTACTCGACCTGGGCGCGGCGGAGTTGCTGCGCTCCTGACGCGTGCTCGGCGAGGGGGTCAGTGCGGGCCCGCCGGTTCGAACTCCGTGCCGCACGGGCCCGCGCCCTCGCTCTCCCGCAATGGGACCGGGTCCCCGCTCATCGTCAGGGTGGGGTAGTGGCGGCCGATGCGCTCCGCGGAGCGGCCGACGTAGTGGCCGATGTACGAGCGGCGGAAGCGGTCTGCGCTGTGGTTGGGCTGGGAGCCGTGCACCAGGCTGCCGTTGAAGAACAGCACGTCACCGGGCTCCATGTCGACCGGGACGGGGGCCAGTCCGGGCGGCGGCGGGACGTACTCGCGGGCGAACGACAGCCCCTCGTCGGCCTCTTCGGGGCAGAACACGTCCATGCGATGGGTGCCCGGGACCACTTCGAGGCCGCCGTTCTCACGGTCGATCACATCGCAGGCGACCCAGGCGGCCACACACGTGCCCGGCTCCACCCGCAGATAGAAGTTGTCCTGGTGCAGGGCCTGGCCGCGGGCGCCGGGCGGCTTGAAGTAGAACATGCTCTGCGCCGCCAACACATCCTCGCCCAGCAGCGGTTCGAGGATGTCCCGCAGTCGGGGTTCGAGGAGGTGGCGCAGCGCCAGGTCGTTGATGCGGTGCGGGTTCATGACCCGGGGGTAGGCGTGCAGTGGATCCGCCGGGCCCGTCGTCTCGGTCGCGCGGGGTTCGAAGTGTCCGGGGACGGGTCCGCCGGCGTGCAGCGCGTCGAACTCGGCGCACAGCGCGTCGATCTCGGCCGGGGCGAACAGCCCGCGCGCCACGGTGAAGCCGTCCTCCTCGAAGCGCCGCACGACGTCCCCACTCGCGCCCCCGCCGACCTCAGTTGTCGCGCCCCCGCCCGCCTCCGTCGTCGCGCCCCTGTCAGTGTCCGTGACTGTCATGCGACCGTCCCTTCGCGTCGGTGTCCTGCATGCCTCACGCTAGGCAGAAGCGCCTTCCGGGAGGATGCCTGTGCGTGCTGTCCAGTTGCCCGAGCCTGCTGTCCCGTCCCCGCCGCCCGGCCTGGTGACGGTCGGCCGCTTCGACCAGCGCCCCGGCTACAGCATCAGCCGGCCGGGCGGCGCCGACAGCTGGCTCTTCGTCTGGACCACCGGCGGTGAGGGCCGACTCGCCCAGGGCGCCGCGGAGACGGGGGCGGGCGCGGGAGACCTCGTCGTCCTCGGCCCGGACCTGCCCCACCACTACGCGGTCGCACCGGGCGCGAGGCACTGGGCGTTCTGGTGGGTGCACTGTCAGGCACGGCCGACCTGGACGGAGTGGCTGCGGCCTTACGCCCTCGGGGACCGGCTGTACGCCGTCACACCGGTCCCGGACGGCGTGCGGGGACGACTGGATTCGGCGTTCCGGCGGATGCTCGCGGACGCCCGGTGGACCGGGGCGGGGGCCCCGCCCGAGGAAAGGGCCGAAGAAGAGCTCGACGGGGAGCCCGAGGACGGCCGGGTCGCCGTGGCCCACGGAACCGCCGCCCGCGAGCTCACCCTCTGCTCCCTGGAGTCCGCCGTCCTGCTCGCCACCGCCACGGCACGCGGGGAACCCGACCGGTCGGGCCTCGACGGACGGATCCGGCAGGCCGAGGCGCTCATCGCGGCCGACCCGGGCGCCCCGCACACCGTGGAATCACTGGCTACGGGGGTCTCGCTCTCGCCCTCCCGCTTCGCGCACCTCTTCACCCAGCAACTCGGCCTCTCCCCGATGCGGGCGCTGCTGGCCGCCCGGCTGCTGCACGCCGCGCGACTGCTGGAAGCCACCGACCTGCCGGTGGAACGGGTCGCCGCGGCCTCCGGCTTCAGCAGCCCGTTCCATTTCAACCGCGTCTTCCGGCAGCGCTACGGAGCCCCGCCCGGCGCGTACCGGGCCGGGCTCCGACGCTGACGACCGCCGCGGCCCGGACGACAGCCGTGGCACGGACGACTGCCGTGGCCTAGTCGCGCGGCGGGCAGCGCTCGGCGGCGAAGGCCGCCAGCCAGGCCAGCGGGGCGTTCCAGTTGACCGTCACCTCGTTGGTGGAGTACGAACCGATGTCGTCGATGTAGCAGGCCGCGGGGGAGCAGCCCGCAAGGTGCTCCTGCGCCACCGGGTCCTGCAGACCGCTGTTGGGACCGCCCGCGAGGGAGCCCGAAGGCGGGTTCGGCAGCGAGGCGTCGTACTGGTTCGCCCAGAACCGGTGGTGCTGGTTGCGGGCGTACGTGTCGCCGTAGCCGGTGACATAGGAGAGATCGAGGGCGTTGCGGCCCAGCAGGTAGTCCATCGACTCCAACACCCCGGCGCGGTAACGCTGTTGACCAGTCAGCGCATAGGCCGTGGCCATCACGATCGCGTTGTTGGTGACCTGGCTGTTGGAACCCCACACGTACCCGTTCGCGGGGATGGGCACCGCGTAGCCCTGGCCCGCCATCATGGCGAGGTGTCCGTCGGCCGCGGCGGTCACCGACGCGCGCACCCGCCTGATGTCCGAGGCGGGCAGCCCGTTCGGCACGGTCGCCAGGGTCAGCCGGCCGAGCGCCGCGGTGTCGGCCCAGTTGAAGCCGGTCGGCGTGAGGGCGCCCGACGAGGTGTGCCAGGGCGAGGACGTGACCGCGTCCTGATAGGCGCGCTCGCCGGTCGCCGCGTACAGCTCGGTCGCCGCCCAGTAGAAGTCGTCCGTGACCTGGGTGTCGTTGTAGGGGCCGCCGCCCGTGCTGTCCGATTCCGGGGCGTAGATCGCGGGGTTGGCCTTCGCCGCCGTCCACGCCGTACGGGCCACGCTCAGACACCGCTTCGCGTACGTGGAGTCGTACGGCTTGAAGACACGCGCGCACTGGGCCGCCGTGGCGGCGAGGTTGAGTGTGGCCGCGGTGGACGGGCGGTGCAACTCGCGGGGCTGGGAGTCGAGTTCGGGGCGGGTCGGGATGCCCGTCCAGGCCGCGTCATGGATCTTGTGGAAGGCCATACCGGCGTACGGCTTGCCCTCCGGCACCTGCATCCGCATCAGGAAGTCGAGCTCCCAGCGGGCCTCGTCCAGCACGTCCGGGACGCCGTTGCCGCGCTCGGGTATCCGCAGGGTCGAGTCGCCGAGCGCGGACGCGTTGCCCGCCCGCTTGGCCCGCGCGAAGGAGTCGACGAGCGTCCAGGCGGAGATCCCGCCGTTGACGACGTACTTGCCGTGGTCGCCCGCGTCGTACCAGCCGCCCCGCACGTCCTGGGTGTAGTCGCAGACTCCGGCCTGACAGGGCACGTTCGTGTCGCCCTGGTTCGGCGCGACCCCGATGTGCGCGGCCGGGCGCGCGTAGGCGGGACCCACCAGAGAGGCCTCGATCGGCGTGCCGCTGCGCTGGTGGTAGAAGAACGCCATCGCGTCCGAGCGCAGGCTGTCGTAGAGGTCCGCGCGGATGTCGAAGGGCGCGCTGTTCTGCCCGTCGACCACGAGGACGAACCCCGAGCCCGCCTTCCGGTACGCGGAGAAGTCCGCGGTGTGGGTCGCCTCGCCCGAGGCCGTGTCCGCGCCGTGTACGACGGTCCGGCCGGAGGCAGCCACGGCGCCCGACGCGTTGCGCAACTGCCAGGCCAGCGGCTGGGTGGCCGCGGTGACCACCGTGGCCCGCTTGGGGCCGTCCGGCAGGTAGCCTGCCTGGTTCACGCGCACGGGCGTCGTCGCGGTGGCGGCCGGGTCGGCGGCGGCCGGCGGTGCGGCTGACGGTGACCCGGCGGACGACAGCCCGGTCGCGCCGGGGGCGAGGGCCATGCCGCCGGAGAGCAGGGCCGCCGTCAGCAGGGCGGCCGTCGTGCGTTTTCTCGTACGGCGTCTTGTGGGGCGGCGGTGCACGTGCGGAAACGTGAGCATGGAGCGCCTCCCGGTGCCTGGACTGGGTCCACGGATGCCGTCTCACGGGGACGACAGGACGGTGGGAGCGCTCCCAAAACGGAGCATTGCATGGCCATGTCACAGCGTCAATGCTCCGCGCACGACCTGGCGGGGGCGTGACGGCCGACCTGGTCCCGGCGAGTCGGGCGGCGTGCGCCTCAGGCTCCGAACACGCGCAGCGAGAGCCAGAGGGCCACCACCGCCGGGATCAGGGTGGCGGGCACGGTGAGCAGACCGAGCCGCGTGAACTCGCCGAGATCGACCTCGTGTTCGTGCTGATGCACGATGCGCCGCCACAGCAGCGTGGCCAGCGACCCGGCGTAGGTGAGGTTGGGGCCGATGTTCACCCCGAGCAGTACGGCGAGGACCGGGCCCGGGCCCGCCACGGCCGCCAGGGGCAGCAGCACCAGGACGGCCGGCAGGTTGTTGATGAGGTTCGCCAGGACGGCGGCGAGGGCCGCGATGCCGAGCAGCGCCAGCAGGCTCGACGAGTCGGGGACCAGGTGGCCGAGCACGTCCGCGAGGCCGTTGTCGACCACGGCACGCACCACGATCCCGAGCGCCAGGACGAAGGCGAGGAAGGCCGGCGAGGTGGCGCGTACGACGGCGAGCGGTGTGGTGTGCCCGCGGATCAGCGCCCGGCAGGCCAGGACGAGCGCCCCGGCGAGTGCGGCCCAGGCAGGTTCGATGCCGAGCGCGGACGCCACGGCGAAGCCCACGAGCGTGCAGGCGACCGTGACCAGCGCGAACACGGGCAGCTCGACCGGCTCGGCCGTGGCCGGCTCCGGGGCCTCGTCCTTGAGGTCGGCGGCGAAGAAGCGCCGGAAGACCAGGTACTCGGCGGCGATGGCGACGGCCCACGCGGGCCCCATCAGCACGGCGAACCGGGTGAAGCTCAGACCGCTGGCCGCGAACGCCAGCAGATTCGTGAGGTTGGAGACGGGCAGCAGCAGCGAGGCCGTGTTCGACAGATGGGCGGTGGCGTACACGTGGGGCTTGGGGCGGGCGCCGAGCCGGGCCACGGTCGCGAACACCACCGGAGTGAGCAGGACGACGGTGGCGTCCAGGCTCAGCACGGCCGTGATCACCGAGGCGAGAAGGAAGTTGGCGGCCAGCAGCCGTTGCGGCCGGCCTTTGGACGTACGGGCCAGCCAGGCACCGCACGCCTGGAAGAGCCCCTCGTCGTCGCAGAGTTTGGCGAGCACGAGCACCGCGGCCAGGAAGCCCACGACGGGCCCGAGCAGCTCGGCCTCGGCGCGTGCGTGGTCGAGCGTGATCGCGCCGGCCGCGATCACCACACCGGCGGCCGGGACGGCCACGGTGGCCTCCGGCAGGCCGAAGGGCCGGATCACGGCACAGGCCAGTACCGCCACGAGGAGAACGGCGGAAAGGGCTGTGGCGAGTGTGGAACTCAGGGTTTGTCCTTCGGGAGTGATTGTCGATTTCGTTGAATCGAATCAGATGGCCTGTTGCAGAGGCGAACCGGGGTGTCCCGTGGACTCCGCCGTCAAGCTCCTTCCTTGCGTTCTTGGGTTGCATATTCCAACGAATTACCGGTGTCGGCCTCCTTCTCCTCTGATGCCAAAACGGTACTTACTTCGAGTAACTTGAGAGTCTGTCATTCCGAATCGCATTGCTTCGGGCCTCTGTTGACGCTTTGTCTCCATCAAGGCGCCGCGAGGAATGGAGGATTGGAGGGCCTTCTCTTGTTCCGGGGCGTGCGTTGTGCAAAGGTGCACCCGTCAGCGTGCAGGAAAAATTCCGTACCCCTTGGTATGGACTATTTCTGCGGGGGCCTTGGAGGAAAGTGCACGTGAGCGACGCGACCCCGTCGAATTCCCCTATAACCGGAAGCCTGTTCGATGCGACCGACGAACGGCTCTCGGCAGACCTGAAGAGGGGCTCGGGCAAGACACCCGCCCAGTATCCCTCGGGGGAACTGCTCTCCCGGCACTGGGTGCCGGTCTTCTCGTACGCCCGACTGTGCACGAACGGTGCGCAGTACGCCGGAATGCTCACCACCGCAGCATTCACCCGGCTCTTCGGGGAGTCGGTTCGGCGCACCGGACCGAAGTCGGCGTGGCGACCGCAACTGCTGGTGGCGGTGCGCCGAATAGCGGGCGAATGGGACGCGGACAAACGCCGGGAGCTGCTCCGTCCCGAGTTGCGGTCCGACCCGAACGACAAGGAACGGGCCGCGGACCGGCTTCTTCCGCCGGAGAACAGGCGGCTCGTGTCCCGCGCGTTCCATCGGCTGCCGGAGTCCGCCCGCTGCGTTCTGTGGCATGCGGAGGTGGAGGCCGAGGATCTCGCGGTACCGGCCCGTCTGCTCGGAATCTCCGTCGAGGACGCTTCCGTCGCGCTGGACCGGGCGCGGGAACTGCTGCGCCAGAACTGCCTGGAGAACCATCGCGAACTGGCCCCCGACGAGGAGTGCCGCCGCTACAGCCGGCTGCTCGACGTCTCGCTCCGGCCCGGCGGCAGGATCTGCCCCGATCTGCAGGAGCACATGTCCGACTGCCCGCACTGCCAGTCCACGGCCGGCCAGCTGGACCAGTCGGGCGGCCGTCTCGCCGGCCTCCTGGCCGAGGGGGTGCTCGGATGGGCGGCCCAGCAGTATCTCCACTCCAGGCCGGGACGCCGGGTCCGGGCGCAGGAGACACAGGCGGGTCCCGTGGTGTCCGTGGCTCCGGGCATGGACCCCCATCCCGGTATGGGCTCCTACCCGGCGGCTCCGGGATCACAGCCGGGCGCGGGCACGGGCACGTTCGCGGGCACAGGCACAGGCACAGGCACCGGGGCCGGGACCGGGCCCGCTCCGGGTTCCGTCCCTCAGCCGGGTACCGGACATCCCCTGCGACACCCCTCTGACGCCGATCTCTACTCGGACACCGATTCCGTCTGGGGACCCAGTCCTCGGCAGGCTCCCGATCCCTCCGGCGCAGGATCCCGCCCGGATCCCGTCCCTCACCCGGGAACCGGCGCCCACCCGGCCGCCGGACCGAGCGCCGATCCGGGTTCGGGAACCGGGTCCCACCCGACTGCCGTTTCCCGCATGGGTACGGCCAACGCCCCGGGCACCGGCTCCCACCGGGACACCGGTCGTCGGCCGGGCGCCGGCCTCCACAGCGCGGGTCCGCGCCACGCCGTACGGCTTCCGCCGCATGCGGACTCCCGCCCGGGCGAGCCCGGCAGGCGCTCCCCGCGCCGACGCAACGTCGCCCTGGCCATCCTGGCCGTGAGCGGCTGCGTACTCGTGCCACTGGTCCTGTGGTCCGGCGGGGACAGCACGGGGCAGCCCTCCTCCTCGGATGCCGGAACGGCGTCGCAGGAGCCGGACGCCAGGCCGACCAGGGTCGGCACCGGCGGCACGGAGACCGGCACGCTGAGCGGGCGGCTCCGCAACGTCGCGAGCGGCGACTGCGTCGGGATCGCCGACGGCAAGGCCATCGCTGGCGTGGAGGCCACCGTCGCCACCTGCAGCTCCTCGGAGCGGCAGCAGTGGGCGTACGAGAGCGACGGCCTGCTGCGCAGCCTGGCCGACAAGAACCTGTGCCTCGACTCCCGGCTCCCTTCCTCCGTCAGGCTCGGTCCCTGCGACGGCGACAAGGACCAGGTGTCCATCCGCTACGACCTCACCCTTGAGGGAAACCTGGTTCCCCTGGGGCGCCCGAAGCTCGCTCTGGCGCCCGTCTCGGGGGACGAGGAGACGGGCCTGGTCCTCAAGACCCGTAGCGAGGGCAAGGCCCAGCGCTGGGAGATCGACGCCTCGGTGGACTCGCTCCAGATGGAGTGGATCACGTCGTACACGAACAGCGACACGGCGAAGCCGACGCGCAGTCCGAGCCCTGAGCCCACCCGCACACCGCCCCCGC
>NZ_LIQZ01000103.1 GCF_001418655.1 Streptomyces phaeochromogenes
GGTTCGAGGGGGCCGGGGGGTTCGGGGGAGCGGCCGGGAGGATCCCCAGGGGCTCCGGGAAGGCCTGGGGCGTGCGGCTCGCCCTCTCCGACGTGCACGGCATCAGCGAGGCCGAGGCGGTACGGATCGCGGACGGGCAGCCGTACGCCTCGCTGCTCGACTTCTGGGAACGGGCCAGGCCGAGCAGGCCACTTGCCCAACGACTGGCACAGGTCGGGGCATTGGACGCCTTCGGGGCCAACCGCCGTGATCTGCAACTGCACTTGACCGAGCTGCACCGGGGAGCGCGCGGTGGTCGCGGGGACCAACTTCCGCTGGCCGGTGGTCAGAAGACCGCACCGGCCGGGCTGCCCGACCTCTCCTCGGCGGAGCGGCTCAGCGCCGAGCTGGGTGTGCTCTCCATGGACGCCTCACGCAATCTGATGGACGATCACCGGGCGTTCCTGGACGAGCTGGGCGTGGTCACCGCGCGCCGGCTGCGGGCGGCACGGCACGGTGAGACGGTCCTGGTCGCGGGCGCCAAGGCGGCCACCCAGACCCCGCCGATCCGCTCCGGCAAGCGGGTCATCTTCACCACCCTGGACGACGGCACGGGCCTGGTCGACCTCGCCTTCTTCGACGACTCCCACGACGCGTGCGCGCACACCGTCTTCCACTCCTGGCTCCTGCTCGTACGCGGAGTCGTGCAGCGGCGCGGCCCGCGCAGCCTCAGCGTGGTCGGGGCCGCCGCCTGGAACCTCGCCGACCTGGTGGAACTGCGGCGCGAGGAAGGCCTGGACGGAGTGGCCCTGCGACTGGCCGAACCGCAGGGGGAGGACGGGGCCGAGGGCGGGTCCGAGAGCGGGGCCGAGGGCGGTTCGCGGGACACGGGAGATCCGACGGGCGGCCGTCGAATCCAGATGCCCACGGGATACGAAATGCATCCGTGGGCCGATCTGCGCCCGGCGGGCGAAGGGCCCGCCGGTGGAAAGAAGTTGTGGCACCAGAGCCCGGGGAGTGCGGGATGACCATCCTCTGCGTACGTTTCCAGCTGCCTCCGACGAGCGAGGCCGCCCTGCCCGGGCTCCTCGGCACGCTGGAGGAGTTCACCCCCGTCATCGAGGCGCTGCCGCCCGACGGAGCGCTGGCCGATCTGCGGGGCGCCGAACGGTACTTCAAGCGGGACGTCGAGGAACTGGCCTCGCTGATCCGGGTACGGGCGCTCGCCTGGCACGGCGTCGACTGTGTGATCGGGGCCGGACCCGGGCCGATGTTCGCACGGATGGCCCTGCGGGAAGCCGCCCCCGGAACGACCCACGTGGTACCCGAAGACCCCTGCGCCCTCGCGGAGTTCCTGGAAGAACAGCCCGTGCGGGCGCTGCCCGGAGTCGGCACCGCCACCGCCCGCACCCTGTGCGAGTACGGCCTGGACAGCGTCGGCAAGGTGGCCGCCGCACCTCTGTCCACACTGCAGCGGCTCACCAGCGCCCGCATGGGCCGCGAACTGCACGAGATGGCGCAAGGTATCGACCGCGGCCGGGTCGTACCGAACGCCGTCTCCCGGTCACTCGCCGCCGAACGTCCCTTCCCGCGCGACGAGTTGGACCCGGACCTGCACCGGCGCGCCCTGCTCTCCGCCGCCGAGGAGCTGGGCTCCCGGCTGCGCGCCCTGGAGCAGGTGTGCCGCACCCTCACCCTCACCGTCCGCTACGCCGACCGCTCCACCACGACCCGCAGCCGCACCCTCCCCGAGCCGACCGCCCACTCCTCGTCGCTCACCGACGCCGCGTACCGCATGTACGAGGCGCTCGGGCTGCAGCGGGCCCGGGTCCGCGGCATCGTCCTGCGCGCCGAGGGCCTTGACCCTGCCCAACAGGCCTCCTACCAGCTCACCTTCGACCCGGTGGACGAGAAGGTCCGGCGGGTGGAGGAGGTGGCGGACCGGGTCCGGGCGAAGTTCGGGCCGCGGGCGGTGATGCCGGGGTCGCTGGTGGCGTAACCGTTTCCCAGGCAGGGGGCGCGCGCCAAAAGGGGCGCGGGGAACTGCGCGACCAGCCACGACGGACCTGCGGCTTCGGACAACCCTGACCCCTGCGGTCAGTTGGCCCACGGCGGAGTGATGACCGTGCCGTCCGCCAGTTCCGCCTGGAGGCCTATGGACGTGGTGACCCAGGAGATCGCGGTCTCCTCGGTCGGGTTCTCCACGGCGAGCGTCGAGCCGGGGTTGATGATCACCGTGTCGCCCGCGGCGATCCGCTCGGTGCGGCCGTCGAGGGTCATCAGCAGTTCGCCGGACAGGAGATGGAAGATCTCCTCCCGGTTGACGGTGTGCGCCGGTGCCTTCGTGCCCGCGGGGATCTCGCCCCGCCAGGCGCACAGTTCCTTGCTCCCGCTGAGGGGAGTGGCGTACGAGACGAAGCGCGCGCCGTGGATCTCGTGGACGACGGCTTCGGACGAGCGGACTACGGGCACGGCTGCCTCCAGCGGTGAATGGTGGTGGTGAGTAGCGGTGGTGAATGGTCAAGCTGCTTGACTATATGCATCCATGGTCAAGCTGCTTGACCAATTAGTCAAGGGTGTTTCAATGCGTGCGTGCAGAACTCCGAGGCCATGGCCCTGTCCGCCGCCCTGCTCGCCGTCGCCGGTGAGCTCACTCAGCGCATCCACGAGGGTGTCGTCGCCCGCGGGTTCGAGGGGGTTCGGCCCGCGCACGGGTTCGCGTTCGCGCGGCTCGCGCCCGGCGGGGCGACGGTCACGGAGCTGGCCGCACATCTGGGTGTGACCAAGCAGGCCGCGAGTCAACTTGTCGACGAGATCGTCCGCAAGGGGTACGCCGAGCGCCGCCCGCACCCCGCCGACGCGCGCGCCCGGCTGGTCGTACTGACCGAGCAGGGCTGGGCCTGCACGCGGGCTGCCGAGGAAGCGGCGGCGGAGGCTGTCGGCCCCTGGGTCGAACTGCTTGGTGAGGGTGAAGTCCGGGCGTTGCGTGACCGTTTGCTGCGCATTGCGCCCTACGGTCCCATCAGGCCCGCCTGGTGACGGTTCCATGGCACGTGTCAGTGCTCCCGGTTAGCACCGGAAGTTTTTACTGACGCGTAACTTCACACTTCTACTACTCACTCGTAACTTGGCAAAAGAACAGCATCCTCGTGATCCGGATCACAGGGCGTACGCCATCGCAACTCCCTTGAGCCGCAAGGAGATCACTCGATGCTGCCCTGGAAACGCCTGCTCAGACCCCTGACCGTGCTGCTGCTGACCGCCGCGGTCACCGTAGTCCCGACCACGACCGTCGCTACCGCCGCCACCGATCAGGCCGAGGCCGCGCCGAGCCGTGGCTGGAACGACTACTCCTGCAAGCCGTCCGCCGCCCACCCGCGGCCCGTCGTCCTCGTCCACGGCACCTTCGCCAACTCCGTCGACAACTGGCTGGGCCTCGCGCCCTACCTCGTGAACCGCGACTACTGCGTCTTCGCCCTCGACTACGGGCAGCTGCCCGGCGTGCCGTTCTTCAACGGCCTCGGCCCCATCGACAAGTCGGCGGAGCAGCTCAAGACCTTCGTCGACAAAGTGCTGACCGCGACCGGTGCGGCCAAGGCCGACCTCGTCGGCCACTCGCAGGGCGGCATGATGCCCCGCCACTATCTGAAGTTCCTCGGCGGAGCCGCCAAGGTGAACGCCCTCGTCGGGATCGCCCCCGACAACCACGGCACCACGCTGAACGGACTCGCCCAACTGCTCGACCACTTCCCCGGCGCGGCCGACCTGCTCTCCACCGCCACCCCCGCCCTCGCCGACCAGGTGGCCGGATCGGCCTTCCTGACCAAGCTCAACGCGGGCGGCGACACCGTCCCCGGTGTCCGCTACACGGTCATCGCCACCAAGTACGACGAGGTCGTCACGCCGTACCGCTCGCAGTACCTCGACGGTCCGAACGTACGCAATGTTCTGATCCAGGACCTGTGTGCGGTCGACCTCTCCGAACACGCGGCGATCGGGCTCATCGACCGGATCGCCTTCCACGAGGTGGCGAACGCCCTTGATCCGGCGCATGCCACCCCGACGACCTGCCTGTCGGTGATCGGCTAGCGCAGGAGGGGAACTGCGGGCCGACCGTGGCGGGTCGCGCCCACGCGGCGGAGCCGCACATCGATACGGCCCCGCGCCTCCTTACGGGGTTATCGGCTGTGGCGGCCACCCACCGCACGGCGACGAACCGACGCGAACAGCGCCGCCGCGCCGAGCGCCAGGGCGGTCGCCCCACCGATCGCGACGTACGGAGTGGTGTTCGAACCGCCGGTCTCGGCGAGGTTCTCCGAACCGCCGGCGGGCTCGGCGTCGCTCGCGGAGTCGTCCGTCGTCCCGGAGGGGCCCGCCGCCTCGGCGGATTCCGTGGCGGAGTCGGTGCCGGAACCGGAATCCGAGGCGGTGTCCGCGGCTGCCGTGGCCGTGGCCTGGGTCTTCGGGTCGTCGTCGCCGTGACCGCCGTGCTCCACGGACGACTCGTCGGTGCCGTCCTCGATCTCCTGGTCGGACGGTGCCGACGCGGTCGGGGCCGTGGAGGCCCCGGCGCCGCCCCCACTTCCGCTCCCGCCCTCCCCGAACACGACGTCGGAGCAGGTGTAGAACGCCTCCGGGGAGTCCGAGCGCTGCCAGATCGAATAGATGAGGTGGCGGCCCGACTTGACCGGGACGACGCCGTCGAAGATGTAGTCGCCGCTCTCCATCCGCGGGTCGGTGACCTTGAGGAAGGGCTTGGACTCCAGGTCCGACCACTTCAGGGGCTTCGCCGGGTCGTAGCCGTCCTTGGTGACGTACAGCTCGAACGAGCCCTTGTGCGGGGCCGTTCCCTTGTAGCGGAAGGTGCGGTTGCCCGAGGTCAGCCGGGAGGCCGGCCAGTCGGCGCGGGCCAGGTCGAGGCCCTTGAACTTGTCGTTGCCCGCGCTGCACAGCTTTCCGTCGGGGATGATCTCCTTCGACTTCCCGGCTGCGTTCGCGATGTTGACGCCGTTCCAGTCGTAGAGGGCCTGTGTGCCGCCGGCCGCGACCGCCGCCTTGCACGCGGCGGACCTCGGGTTCTCCGGACCCTCCGCGAAGCAGCCCGCGACCCTGCTCACCGGGTCCGTCATCGAGCCGTGCGCGACCGCCGGGGCGGCGGCAAGACCGGTGAGGGCGAGCGGGGCGACGCCGACGGCGGCGACCGTGGCGAGGCGGGTGCGGGTGGCCTTGCGGCGAGCGGACATGGGGAACTCCTCGAAGCGGATCCGGGGTGCTTGTGATGCCTGGGGGCGATCAGCAAGCTAGCCCCTAGAAACCGCAAAATCGCCTGCTGGGAGGGGGTGAGGGCGATCCTTATGGTCCGCTTAAGGGGGTGCTGAGACTGCGATCAGGTAGGTACCGTTCCGGCCATGACGAAGACTCCGGAAGGCGCCCCGGCGGACACTCCGTACGAGGCTCGGATCCGCCCCGCCGTCGCCTCCGACACGGCTGCCGTGAAGGCCGTGACCGACGCGGCCTACCGCCCCTACATCGAGCGCATCAGGGTGGTCCCTCGGCCCATGGAGGCGGACCACGCGGCCGACGTCGCCGCGGGGCGGGTGTTCGTCACGGGGGAGCCCGTGACCGGACTCGTGGTGATCGAGGCGCACGAGGACCATCTGTTCCTCGACAGCATCGCCGTCCACCCGGACGCCCATGGGCAGGGTGTGGGCCGCCGGCTCCTGGCCTTCGTGGACGCACACGCGCGTGCGCTCGGACTGCCCGAGGTCAGGCTCTACACGAACGCGCTGATGTGGGAGAACCAGAAGATCTACCCGAAGTACGGGTACGAACTCGTGGAGCGCCGCGTGGACGGGCCGTACGACCGCCTCCACTACCGCAAGAGACTGGCGCCGTGACGGGGCTCCTCGCGCCGTGACTACTCCTGGCGCCGTGACGGCTCAGCCGTCCGGCCACCACGTGCGTGCGATGTCCTTTCGGACCTCGGGGCGCTCGGCGGGGCGCTCGTCCGCGTCGTCCCGCACGCGACGGGAGTCCGACTTCCTCAGGGGCTTCTGCACGGTTACACGGCGCATGGCTGCCTCCTTGCATCTACCGGGTTCCGCGTTTGTACGGAGGTAGACCGTTCCGGGGAGAGTGACTCATCGGTGCCCGCTTGTCAGTGGCGGTAGTCACGTTTCACCTGTGAGTCCACATGCCGGACAACTGGAGGTTCCGCGCAGTTCGGACACAGGTACGGCGTAGTTCTGCCGCGGGCCCGGTGTCGGACCGTTGTCAGTGCCGGGTGTCACTCTGGGCACATGACGAGTAACAGCGCCGGCGAAGAAGTGAAGGCCGAAGAAGTGAAGAGCGGCGGAGAGCGGTCCGGTGTCGACTGGGACGCCGAGTCCGCGACGTTCGACGACGAGCCCGACCACGGACTGCGGGATCCCGCCGTGCGCGAGGCCTGGGCGGCCAGGCTGCGCGGCTGGCTGCCGCGCGGTCCGGCCGATGTGCTCGATCTGGGCTGCGGCACCGGCAGCCTGTCGCTCCTCGCGTCCGAGCAGCGGCACCGGGTCACCGGGGTCGACTCCTCGCTGCGCATGGTCGACCTCGCCCGCGCCAAGCTGGCCGGGCGGGACGCGGCGTTCCTGGTCGGGGACGCGGCGGCCCCGCCGGTCGGGGAGCAGCGCTTCGACGTCGTCCTCGTCCGCCATGTGCTGTGGACGCTGCCCGATCCCGGCCGCGTCCTGCGGCACTGGTGCGGACTGCTCCGCCCCGGCGGACGGCTCGTGCTCATAGAGGGCGTCTGGGGGACGGTGAGCCCGGTCGGCATCTCCGTCGGTCGGCTGACCGGACTGCTCGCACCCCTCGCGGAGGACGTCCGCGTGGAGCCGCTGTCGGACGACCCGCTGCTGTGGGGACGAGAGGTGGAGGACGAGCGGTACGCGGTGGTGGCCTTGCCCTGAGCGATGCCGGGCGAGGCTGCGGGCGGAGGTGTCCGGGATGGGGCGGGCCTATGCCAGAAGCGCCTCGAAGTCGCCGTCACGGGCGCGGAGTTCGAGCTCGTCCAGGGCCGACCGGGCGGCAGCCGCTGCCTGCGGATCGGTGGTCTCCAGACCGCTCTCCGCGAACTCGTCCTCGTCCAGCCGCAGTACGGCCGTGCCGTCGGCGGAGCGCCACAGGTCGAGGTCGAGGTCCTCGACGACCAGCTCGCCCTCGGAGACGGAGGCCGGGCGGGTGATGTCGCAGTACCAGCCCTTCAGCACGCCCTCGGGACCACGGACCTCCTTCACCGCGTACCAGCGGTCGCGCCAGTAGTGCTCGGTGAAGACGTCACCCGGTTCGAAGCGTACGAAGCCGAAGTCGCGGACTCCGTCACCGGCCCAGGCCGCTCGGACGGTCACGTGGGTGCCGTCGTCGTGCAGCAGCTCGGCCGGGTAACGGATCTTCGTGCGGCCCGCTTTGACCAGGACGATGTCCAACTGGGGAGAGGAGTCAGGCGAGTTCGCGGACATGTTGCACCTCCGTGGCGCAGATCTCGTAGCCGAACCACTTGTTGACCGCGAGCATCGGTTCGTTGCCCGCGTCGTTAGCCGTGAACGCCTCCGTGAAGCCGGCGGCTCGGGCGCGGTGCAGGGAGTCGTTCTTGGCGAGCTTGGCGAGGCCTCGGCCGCGGTGGGCCCGGGCCGTGCCGGTCATCACGGTGCCGTAGCGGGTGCCGCCGTCGGTGCGGGCGGCGCTGAACGCCGCGGGGCGGCCGTCGACGACCGCGACCGAGGTCAGTTCATGGCTGAGGAGGGGGTGGTGCCAGGTCTCCTTCAGCCAGGCCTCGTAGTCCGTGAACTCATGGGCGATGTCGCTCGGTTCGTCCGCCAGCGTCTCCGCGTCCAGGTCGAACAGCGGGCGGGGATCGTCGGCGAAGTCCGCGGCCGTGCGCAGTTCGACGTTCGCGGGCGGCTCCTGGCGCGGCGGCAGTGTGCACGTCGCCAGGTCCAGGCGGAGGAAGTGCGCGGAGCGGCGGGGGAGGTAGCCGCGCCTCTCCGCGAAGGCGCGGTTCGCCGGCTCGTCCACGACCCGGACGAAGACCCTGGTCACGTCCAGGGCGGCGAGGCGCTCCTCGGCGGTCCTCACGAGCAGCGAGCCCGCGCCCCGGCCCTGGCGGTCCGGGTGCACGTACACGTTCAGATAGCCCTGGCCGGGCTGTGGGCTGTCGTACACGATGCCGACCTGGGCCGTGCCGACGAGTTCGCCGTCCTCCTCCGCGACCAGCGGCTGGAAGTGGGCGTCGGGGTGGGCGTTCGCGGCGTCGTAGGTGATGGCCTCGGGGGTGGAGAGTATGAAGGGGAGCGCCAGGTGCCGGATACGGGCGAAGCCCTCGGCGTCTCCCGCGCGGAAGTCGCGGACGATCACAGTCATGACGTCGCACGCTACGTGGGCGGTGAGGCCGGGTGCCTCTCATTTTCCCGCCGGTGCGGGACAATCACTGCGTGACGCTGAAGATCGACATCGAGGACGACGCGGGGATCGCGCCCTACGAGCAGGTGCGCGCCCAGATTTCCGAACAGGCGCGGGCCGGGGCGCTGCCGGTGGGCTACCGGCTGCCGACCGTACGGGGGCTGGCCGAGGAGCTCGGCCTCGCCGCCAACACGGTCGCCAAGGCGTACCGGGCTCTTGAGTCGGACGGGGTCATCGAGACGCGGGGGCGCAACGGAACGTTCGTCGCTGCCGCGGGCTCGGCGGCGGACCGGGAAGCCGCGTCCGCCGCACAGGCCTACGCCGATCGCGCACGGCGGCTCGGGCTGTCCGAGGCCGCCGCCCTCGCCGCGGCCCGGGACGCGCTGCGCGCGGCGTACGGGGCGTCCGGCTGACAGCTGACGGACGACAGCTGGCGGCGGGCGGGTGGCGGCTGGCAGTTGGCGCTGGCTTGGCGCCAGCGGCTGCGGCTGACGATTGGCGTTGGCGTTGGCGTTGGAGCCGCCCTGGAATGCTGCCGGTCGTTTGCTGTCTGCGGGGCCGCCGTGGCTGGTCGCGCCCACGCGGCGGAGCCGCACATCGACACAGCCCCGCGTCCCTGAAGGGGGCGCCCCGGTGTGCGGAGTTGGCGTGGTGCGGCTGCGGCCGGCGGTCAGCCGGTCGGAGGGGTGGCGGCGTGGGCAAGGGGGTCAGGTGGCCCCGTCGGGTGTCGGGTTCGGGAGCGCCCGGATCCGTCGTGCCGGGCCGCACGCCTTACAGATACAAACCCGCGTCCGCGCCCTCTCGTTGGTCCGGGACCGAGGTCGGGGAGGTGCCCCGGCGCAGGGCGTAGAGCTCGGCGAGGGTGGCGCCGTCCCGGGGGAGGCCCTCCTCCGTGCCGAGCCAGGCGGCGGACTCGCGGCGGGTGAGCGGGCCGACCTCGATACGGGCCAGGCAGCGGCCGGGGCGCACGACGGCGGGGTGCAGGCGCTCCAGGTCCTCGTTGGTGGTGACGCCCACCAGGACGTTGCGGCCCTGGCCCAGCAGGCCGTCCGTGAGGTTCAGGAGGCGGGAGAGCGCCTGGCCCGCCGTGTGCTTGGCCTCGCCGCGGATCAGCTCGTCGCAGTCCTCCAGCAACAGCAGCCGCCAGCGGCCCTTGCCCGTGCCGTCCTCCTCGCCGATCGCGATGTCCATCAGATAGCCGACGTCGGAGAAGAGCCGCTCCGGGTCCAGCACACAGTCCACCTGGCACCAGTCCCGCCACGAACGCGCCAGCGTCCGCAGCGCCGACGTCTTGCCCGTGCCCGGCGGACCGTGCAGCAACAGCAGGCGGCCCGCGATGTCCTCGGGCGTCGTCTTCATCAGGCCGTCCATCGCGTCCGCCACGGGCGCGGTGTAGTTGGCGCGCACCTCTTCCCACGTACCCGCCGAGATCTGGCGGGTCGTGCGGTGCGGTCCGCGGCGGGGCGACACGTACCAGAACCCCATCGTCACGTTCTCCGGCTGGGGTTCGGGCTCGTCGGCCGCGCCGTCCGTTGCCTGGCCGAGCACCTTCTCGGCGAGCTCGGCGCTGGTCGCGGTGACGGTGATGTCGGCGCCCCGGTTCCAGCGCGACACCAGCACCGTCCAGCCGTCCCCCTCGGCGAGGGTCGCGCTGCGGTCGTCGTCGCGTGCGGACCGCAGCACCTGCGCCTCAGGAGGGAGCAGCGTGGCCCCGGACCGTACGCGGTCGATGTTCACCGAGTGCGAGTGCGGCTGCTCGCCCGTCGCGAAGCGGCCGAGGAACAGCGCGTCGACGACGTCCGACGGTGAGTCGCTGTCGTCGACGTTGAGCCGGATCGGCAGAGCGTCGTGTGGGTTGGCAGACATGCCGCCATGATCCGTCACGTGGGCGACCCGTGCATCCGGTTTCCGCGTTGCGCATCGAAGGGGGCATATCGGAGGGGCATACGGGAGGGCGCGTACGGGAGCGGCATACGGGAGGCGCGCGCCGGAGGGAAACGTGTGACTGCGTGCCGGCCAGCGAGAAAGCCGTCGTTGCCGACGCCCGGTCCCCGAGGCCCTGTGCATCCCCTGTGTATCCCTTCCGTCCTGTTACAGGGCTGTGGTCGACGGAACCTGTTCTACCGCTGACCCCCGCCGTTACTGTTGCCCTTGATGGGACGTCATGGGTGGAATTCGGGGGCTCGGCGGTGGCGGTTCACCGCTCTGCTCGGTGTGGGCGTGGCCGCTCTGGCCCTGGTGCTGACCCTGATCCACACCCTTCCCGGCGACGCGGGAAGCGAGGCCGGCACGACCCGCGACGGTGACAAGGTGCACGGCACACCGGCCGTTCCCCAGTCGGAACCGAGGCCCGAGGTGGGCTGGGGCTTCACCCACACCCAGTTCAGCGCCGACGAGGGCAGCGGCGCCGCCACGAAGCGGGTGGAGAAGCGCCTCGGCAAGCAGCCCCTGCCGCAGATCCAGCACATCATGGGCTGGGGCGCGGACAACCCCGAGCCGGTCAAGGGGCGGTACGACTTCGAGGACATGGACCGCCGGATCGACTTCGTCCGGGAGACGGGCGGCACACCGGTCGTCACGCTGTGCTGCGCCCCGGACTGGATGAAGGGCGGCACACCCGGCTCCGACAAGACCGACTGGAGCCAGGCGGCACTGGAGACGGCACCGGACCGCGCCCACTACAAGGACTACGCCGCCCTCGCCGCGACCGTCGCCAAGCGCTACCCGGACGTACGGCACTTCATCGTCTGGAACGAGTTCAAGGGTTTCTGGAACGACGCCGAGGCCCGCTGGGACTACGAGGGCTACACCGAGCTCTACAACCTCGTGTACAAGGCGCTCAAGAAGGTCGACAAGGACATCGAGGTCGGCGGGCCCTATCTGGTGATGGACAGCCTCGACCCGCGCCAGAAGGAGAACGCGTCGACGACGCTGAAGGGCAGCTGGGGCACCATGGACCAGCGGATCCTCGACGCCTTCGAGTACTGGAACAAGCACAAGGCCGGCGCGGACTTCGTCGTCGTCGACGGGTCCAGCTACACCAAGGACGACGACCTGCTGCCGGACGAGTTCGGGGCCACCGACAAGTTCACGGCCGTCAGCCGGTGGGTGCGAGAGCAGACCGGTGACCTGCCGCTGTGGTGGGCCGAGTACTACGTGGAGCCCGCCGACGGCGACGACATCCGCGACGGCTGGTCCGAGCCGCACCGCGTCGCCGTACAGGCCTCGGGCCTGATCGCGATGGCCCGCGGCGGCACGACCTCCGCCTTCTACTGGAACCCGGAGACCGAGAAGGGCGCCACCTGCCCCGGCTGCCTGTGGACCCCGACCGACCGCGCCGGCGGCGGCAAGGCGTTGTCCATGCTCGACCTCATCTCCCGCTTCGACAAGGAGTTCCCGCCGGGCACCAAGTACGAACAGGTCTCCGTCGCCGCGGACGACAAGCCCAACGTACGGGTCCTCGCCGACGACAAGGCCCTCCTCGTCGTGAACACCCTCGACCGGGAGATCAGCGCGAAGATCGACGGGAAGCAGTTCGAGATGGGAGCGTACGAAGTGAAGTGGCTTCGCCGGTAGCGCTCCGCGGGGAGGGGGCCGGTGTCGTTTTGAAGCTGCGGGTTCGTTGTGGCTTGTCGCGCAGTTCCCCGCGCCCCTAAATGGCGCGCCCTATGTCAGGGCGCGCCACCTCTCCCTCCCTCAGGCCATCGTCAGGAATCTCTGTATCAGCGAAGCCAGCAGCACCGCCAGCAACGGCAGCGAGAACCAGAAACTGCCCTGGAGCCACTGCAGTTGCCGCACGCTGGGCCGTACGGCCACCCGTACCACCTCGCGGGTCGTCAGCAGGATGATCAGGGCGATCGCGGCGAGGCCTCCGACGACCGACCAGGGCGTCCAGGTCACCTGGGGGCCGATCGGACCGGGATCGGGCTGAGGTACCTTGCCGTCCGGCTGTTTGCGCAGCGCGTAGATCGTCACGTCGTCGTTGGCGAACGTCTTGCGGAGCTCCGGCCGGGCGTCGAGGTTATGGACGAGCCGGGTGTCCCAGGTCTTGGAGTAGCCCACGTCCAGCTGGAGGTAGGTCACCTGGCTGCGGTTGACCATGAGGAACGAGTTCGGGCCCGCGTCCTTGAGGGACTTGACCAGGCCCGACACCAGGACCGGATCGGGCGGCGCCAGCGTCGGCAGGTACTCCACCTTCTCCATGTCCCGCGCGCCCCAGGGCATCGCGGGCGTCACGTTGTTGACCGTGTCGTCGCTGAGCCAGAGCAGCCGTACGGTCGGCTTGTCGTGGGCGTACACGTACTCCATGCCGGCGACCTCGCCCGGCCGGATCCGCTCGAACGGCTCGTTGCCCCAGCGGGCCACCAGGAAGCCGCCCATCAGGACGAGACCCGCCATCAGCGCGGCGAGCGGGGCGAGGCTCACCCGGTCCTTGTCCCGTTCCTTCGCGGTGACACCGGTGCGCGGGAAGAGGGCCAGTGCGGCGAGCAGGGCCGCCCCCGGTAGGGCGAACATGAAGACGCGCAGCGCCATTTCGCCGCCGTACGACTGCATGCCGAAGCCCAGGAACGGGACGAACGTGAGGACCAGCAGCGAGCGCTCGCGGTACTTGTGGTCGCGCCGCCGCCACCAGCCCCAGCAGGCCAGCGCCATCACACCGCCGGCCAGCACCACACGCGCGTACAGCACGAGTTTGTGGGACGAACTGCCTTCCCCGATACGGCCGGAGACCGACGAGGACACATTGCTGCCCACGCCGCCGACCCCGCCGAACAGCTCGTCGAAGTGCCCCGACCAGTACGGCTCGGCGAGGAAGCCGATCCACACGGAGACCACGACGGCGAACAGGATGGGCAGGCCGCGCAGTTCGGAGCGGCCGATCAGGACCAGGACCGCGAGGACGCCCAGCATCACGAACGGCGTGAGCTGGTGCGCCGGGACGGTCGCCATGAACAGCCCGATCAACACCATGAGCAGTACGGCCCGTTGGCGCCGGTCGGTCGGCTCGACCTCCAGCTCACCGGGCCGCGCCTTCGTCCACAGCACCCGCGGCGCCCGGAACCACACCAGCAGGATCGCCACGAAGACGAGATAGAGGAGGTACGTGAAGCCCTGCGGCGAGAAGTAGTCCTGGCCCACCCAGCCGCTGAGCACGAAGATCCAGATGCCGGTCCACTTGGCCCGCCAGCTCGCGCGCATATGGCGTACGAGCAGGAACAGCGGTGCCAGATAGAGGAGTTGTATGGCCGTCGGCCACCAGCGGATGACCTCGGTGAGGTCGGTGACCCCGCAGGCCTTCGCGACGAACGCGGCCCCGGCGAAGAAGCCCGGCCAGCTCCAGCGCGCGTCCAGGTCGGGCACGGCGGACCCGGTCCGGTCGATGTAGTCGATGAACCCGAGGTGCTGCCAGGCCGTCGCGAACCGCGGCTCGGTCTCGATGACCGCGGGCAACGCGTGCAGCGACACCACGGTGGCCAGCAGCGTGACCAGCAGCAGGGCCCGGTGCTCACGGCCCAGCCAGAGCAGCGAGGCGAAGACCGTGACCAGCAGACCGGCCCCGACCAGCGTCGGCGTCGGCAGCACCGAGACCAGGCCGAGCCCGCCCATCCGGTCGAGATCGCGCTCCCCGAGTCCGGCCGCGGGCACCCAGTACAGGACCAGTGCGGCCGTCAGCAGACAGCCGAGCACCACCCCGAGCCGGGTCGGCCGCAGCCGCTCCCACCAGGACACCGGCGGCGCGGTCGGTCCGGACTGCCCGCCCGTCCCACGCCCGTCCGTGCCATGACCACCCGTCTCACGTGCGAGCTGCGAAGAGCGCTGCTCGCGTACGCCCTCCGACTCGTCACCGGACCTGCCCTCCGACGGCTCGAAGGGGGCGTCCACCTCGACCTCGGACGGGCCGAGGGAGGTCTCGGAGCCGGGTTCCCGTTCCTCGACGGGCAGGCCCACCTCCACGCGAGCGGGGGGCAGTTGGAGGGGCGCCTTGAGCGCCCAGGTCGGCCGGTGGTCGGGACGCGGCTCGCTGCGGCGCTCCGGCCGTTCGACCTTCGGCGTCCCGACGGGCGGGGTCCCCGGACCGGGCCGTACGTCAGGCCGCCGCTCCAGGTGGTCGAAGTCCAGCTGCACTCCGAGCGCCAGCGTGTCCGTGTCGAGCCGCTGCGCCCAGGCCGGGCCGCGTCCCTTCTTCGGCTTGTCCTGCTGCGACGCGGGCACCTCGCGGGCGCCCAGGTCCGCCAGGTCGCCGTCGGGCGCCGCGTCCTCGGGCACGGCGTCGGCCGGCGCGGTCCTGACGATCCGGTACAGCCTCGGCGCGGCGAGCGCCACGATGACCGCGAGGCTGGAGATCTCCGCCACGCCCGCCCCGGTCAGGCCCATGCGGGGCAGCAGGATCACCGTCAGCCCGAGCACCAGCAGGCACAACAGGCCCTGCAGCCAGGCGAGTCCGGAGGTGCGGCTCTGGGCGCGCAGCACCGCGAAGTACGTCTCCATGACGACCCGCAGCACCGCGCCGACCGCGAACCACCGCAGCAGCGGCGTCGCCGCGTCCGCGTACCCCTGGCCGAACACACCGAGGATCCAGGGCGCCCCGAAGAACAGCACCGCGGCCACCGGCAGCATGATCCGCGCCATCCGGCGCAGCGCGGCCCGGGTGTTCGCGGCCAGCCGCGCCGGGTCGTGCGAGCCCTCGACGGTCAGTGAGGCGCCCATGTTGATGGCGAGCAGATTGACCGTGCCGCCGATGGTCGTGGTGATGTAGAAGTACGCGTTGTCGGTGGAACTGACCTGCGCGGCCACGATCACCGGGACGAGGTACACCACGGCGAGCGAGAACAGCGAGCCCGTGTAGTCGCCCGCGAGGAACCGCCCGATCTCCCTCGTGGTGGGCGGCTCGGCGTGCTCCGCGGTCGCCTTCACATGCCGCGGCACCAGGCGGCGGAACACCAGCCAGCCCAGCGGCAGCACGGACACCGCGATGGCCGCGACCCACGAAACGAAGACACCCATGGTCGGGATCGCCGCGGCGAACGCCACCAGCAGCACCAGCTTCACCGCCGAGAACACGGTGTTGCCGACCGGCACCCACAGCGCGCTGCGCAGCCCGGTCAGCACCCCGTCCTGGAGCGTCAGCACCGACCAGGCGACGACGGCCAGGACGAAACCGACGGCGATCAGTGGGCTGTGCAGGAAGCGGTACGAGGAACCCCAGAGGTTCAGCGTGAGCAGGAAGAGGCCAGCGGCCAGCGCCACGACCACCGAACTGCCCGCGTACGTACGGAAGATCAGCCGTCCGGTGCCCCGTCCCGCGACCGGGATGAAGCGGGCGAGGGCGCCCGTCAGTGTCACCGCGGTGAGCCCCGCGAGGAGCTTCATCGCGGCGATCGCGGCGGAGCCCTGGCCGACCGCGGACTCGGAGTAGTACCGGGCGGCGGCCAGCCAGAAGCCCAGCCCCAGCACGGCGGAGATCCCGGTGTTCAGCATCAGGGCGTAGGCGTTCCGGAACAGCGGGCTGCCTCCGGACGACCGGCCGAGGCCGGGCAGACGAAGGCGGCGCCCGGACCGCTCGGGTGCCTCGGGCGTGGGAGTGTCGGCCTGGGCCGTGGTCGTGTCAGACACGGGAACGGATGGCCTTCCGGCGAACCTGTCGTGCTCTGCGGACCATGGCGTACCCCTTGGTGAGGGCCCGGTCCCTGGCGAAGGTACGGGCGATCGCGCGGCCCTCCACGAGCCGCCCGAACTCCTCGATACCGGTGCTGCGGCGCACGGTGACCCGCCGCAGCGCGTACGGCCCCTGGCGGCGCCGCGCGAGGCTGTTGCCGACGGCGAGCGCCTGGGCGAACCCGGCCTCGCGCACGATCCGGCGCACCCGGCCGCTGGAGTAGCCGTACGGGTACGCGAACGACGCCGGGCGCACGCCCAGTTCGTCGGCGACGATCTCCCGGCAGCGGAGCAGCTCGAACCAGAGGGCCTCGTCGGTCAGCTGGTCCAGCTGCGGATGCGTATGGCTGTGGCCGCCGATCTCGACGTCCGCGCCCGCGAGCGCGCGCACCTGGTCCCAGTCGAGCATCTCGTCGAGGGCGCCCCCGGTGTCGTACGCGCCGCGCAGCCAGCCCGTCGACACGAACAGCGTGGCCGCGAAACCGTGCTCGGCGAGCACGGGCAGCGCGTGCCGGTGCACGCCCTCGTAGCCGTCGTCGAACGTGATCAGCACCGGCCGCCTCGGCAGCGGCTTCGACGCACGCCAGCACTCCGCCAGGGCGGCGGTGTCGACCGGCGTGAACCCCAGGTCGCCGAGGAGCGCCATCTGCTCGGTGAACGCCTCGGGCGCCACGGACAGCTCACGGGTCGCGTCGTTCGGCGCGGTCGCGACGGAGTGGTACATGAGAATCGGCACGCGCGCATCGTGCGGGTCACTCATGGCTTCGCCCCCTCGATCTGAACGACCGAGAACGTGGCCCCACCCCTGCGTGCCCGGACGCTGCCGAGTACGTACCCGCCCGCCGCCGTCACCACTCCGGTCACGATGGCGGCCGCCCGGCCCGCGCCGCCGGGGCGGGCGAGCAGCGCGTCGCGCAGCCCGCGCGCGACCCCGGCGGGCAGTACGCGCGTGGTGTAGCGGCGCTCGGACTCAAGGCCCTTGTCGGCGCCCACACTCCGCGCGACCAGCGCCTTCGACAGACCCTCGGCATAGGTACGCGTACGGAAGTACGCGAAGTGCTCGCGTGCCTCGGGCACCCGGTGGTGGATCACCGCACGGTCGTCGATCAGCAGGACCGCGTCCGGCCGGGCGTGGGTGAGGCGGATGCACAGCTCCGTCTCCTCGCAGCCCAGCGGACGTTTGTCGCCGTCGCGTCCGATGCCGGTCGCGAAGCCGCCCGCCGCGTCGAAGGCGCTGCGCCGGAACGAGGCGTTGCCGCCGAGCACGTTGCGCACCTGGACCCGGCCGGGCGGCAGGCCCTTGTACGTGCAGCCCACGACCCAGTCGAACTCCTCGGGGAACCAGGCCGGCCGGCGGCCCGACGCCCAGATCGGCATCGTACGGCCGCCGACGGCCATGACCAGCGGATCCTCGTACCCCTCGGCGAAGTGGAGCAGCCAGTCGCGCTCGGCCACCGCGTCGTCGTCGAGGAAGGCGATGACGTCGCCGTACGAGGCGGCGATGCCGGTGTTGCGGCCCGCGGAGAGGCCCCGGGGGCCCGCGTTGGCGAGCACCCGAACCCCTTCGGTCTCCTTGTACTCCTTCGACAGCCGGTCCAGGAGCGCCTGGTTGTGGTCCACCACCAGGAGCGTCTCCAGGGCCGGCCTGGACTGCGCCCGTACCGAGTCGACCGCCGCGAGGATGTCCTCCCAGCGGTCCTCGGTGTAGACGCAGACCACCACGGAGATGTCCAGGGTTCTCAAGACACCTCTCCCGGCCCGGAGTTGAGTGCCACGGCGTGCGGACGACGGCGCAGCGAGCGCCGGTTGGAGCGCTCCTTGAGGATCACCTTGAGCACCCGCAGCCCGTCCCGCACGGCGCGCAGGTTGCTGGAGCCGTGGATCCGGAGGTACTCGTGGCTCGGTATCTCCTGGACCTTGAGCCCCGCCTTGACCACCCGGATGTTCATCAGGGTCTCCACCTCGAAGCCGGTGCAGTCGAGGTCGATCTTGTCGAGGCAGTGCCGCCAGAAGGCGTTGTAGCCGTAGCAGAGGTCGGTGTAGCGGGCGCCGAACTTTCGGTTGACGGCCGTGCACAGCGCCCAGTTGCCGAGCTTGCGGATCGGCGTCATGTCGTCCGTGCCGCCGCCGTTGGCGAACCGCGACCCCTTCGCGAAGTCCGCCCCGGAGACCAGCGCGGAGACATAGCTGACGATCTCGTGGCCGTCGGCCGAGCCGTCCGCGTCGACCATGACGATGATGTCGCCGGTGGAGGCCGCGAACCCGGTGATCAGGGCATCTCCCTTGCCCTTGCCCACCTGCTTGACGACCTTGACGTCGGGCCACAGTTCGCGGGCGACCTCGACGGTGTTGTCGGTGGAATTGCCGTCGACGAGAACCACTTCGTGGATCCATCCCGGCAATGTCTTGAAGACGTACGGGAGATTCTCCGCCTCGTTCATGGCGGGAATCACGACGCTCACCGGAGGCGCTATGGCCAGGTGAGTCGATATGGGCCGGTACTTGTTGGCTGTGAGCGGATCTTGGCCCGAAACCGCCGGGCGCACAACAGAACTCATGAGTCTGATCCCTCTCGTCCGGTGGACCGCCCGCCCCTGGGCGGTCCGGCATTTTGTCCGGTTCGAAAGGGGGGTTTTGTCACTTACGGCATGCCGAAATCGATCTCCGTGCAAGCCGGGTGAGCTGGCAAAGCTGGCCGACTGGCTGGGTCGGTCGCGCGGCGGCACTCGGCACAAAAGCGGTCACCGAGCACGGCACCCCCCTACCGCGCCCCGCGCCGGGCCCTCGTCGCGATCCTGAGCCCTCCCCTGAATCGCATGTGCATGATGGTCCGATGCGGGTGGATGTACGACGGTATTGATGATTGAGACGATATGGCAAGACCTGGAACGTGGCCTCACGTTTTTGTTGGTTTGGACGTTACCTAACGGCCCGAGCGGATTTTTCCCATCCGTTTGAGCGCTTTGTCGGCCGGCTCGAACAGCTCCGGCCGAGACAGCACCGCGTTGCGCAGCGCCCGGACCGGGGCGCGCCGCGCCCGGTGTCCGAGCGCCACGGGATGGCGGCGCGTGACCAACCCCTCGGACACGGCGAGTTCGCGTGTCTTCAGGGAATCCTTGTATTCCTTCTGCCCCCGGCCGAGATCCAGATAGGCGATGCCGTCGGCGGCAGCCGCCTCGGCCATGCGCAAATGCAGGACAAGGCCCGGGGAGTATTTGGAGAACGCCGGGTCGTACGCGGGGAACCAGCACGCCAGGACGCGCTCCGAACGCAGTCCGAAGTGCGCGGCGACCGGCTTGCCGCCCGCGTAGAGCACCGACAGAGTTCCGGCGAACGACTCGGAACGGGTGTGGAAGAGCTGGTGCGTCAGCCGGGTGATCCACGGCTGCGCGAAGCGGTCGCTGCGCCCGGTCCTGCGGTACTGCGCCGACTTCCATCCCATCAGGGTGAGCAGCGCCTTGGGATCACGTTCGTCGTGCACATAGCGGACCTCGCCGTGATCGCGGCCGAGCTTGCGGTCCTTGGCCAGCGTGGTCCGGGTGAACTTCGGTGACCGGGCCCGCAGTTCGGCGAGATACGTCTCGTACCCCCGGTCGACGTCCATGACCGGGGAGGGGAAGGTGCCGGAGGCCTCGGCCTCGAACGGCTCCTGGCCTTCCACCAGGTGGTCGAACTCCCACACCGCGAGCCCGCAGGCCCGCAGCAGTTCCCTTGAGTCCCAGGTGAAGCCGGGCCCGTGGACGAGGCCCTGGCAGTCGGAGACACCGAGGCCGACGGCCCGGCCGACGCCGGTGGTGGTTCTCTGGAACGGGAAGAAGGCCACGGGTTCGCCGCCCTCCCGGACTACGGCGATCCGTACGCCGCGTCGGCAGCGTCCGACGGCGAGGGTGAACTCCGGTGACAGGAACGGGTTGGCGAGTTCCGGCGCGCCGTGCAGATGGGCCTTCGACTGAAGGGCCGACCACGCCGCCCGGTCGGCGGCGGTGAGTTCGCCGGGGCGGTACACGCTGATGTTCACGTCAGGATGCCCGTCTTCTCACCGTACGGCCACGGAACCGCCGTACCAGGACCAGCAGGAGAATGAGGGAGCTGAGCGCGGCCACGGCCGCGATTCCGCCACGGACCGACCACCGGTGCACCGCGAGCATGCCTTGGGCGACCAGGAGGTTGAGAGCTACTGCTGCTGACAGGGACGCCACGGTGCGGCCGAACGGTTCCATGCCGCGCAGGGCGATTCCTACCGCGGTTCCCGGAGCGGCCAGCAGGAAGAAGAGCGCGAACGGGGCGCGCAGGGGTGAGTCCATGTCGGTCAGGGCCAGCACGGCTCCGACGCCGGCGATGGCCACGGCGGCGCCCGCGAGCAGGGGGAGCAGGTCCCTCCCCGGATCCTGGTCCAACCGCTCTTCACCACCCGATGGGGATGGGTCCGATGGAGATGGCTTGATACGTATGCGTAAGGTCTGCATTGGCGACTTTGCCCCCCGACGCGCCGGATGCCGGGCTTCAATGTGGCCCAGTCCGGCCCGGGGCGTCAAGACGAGGGGGCCGTTGATGTTTGGCTGCGGGGAGGTTGTGGCTGGTCGCGCCCCGCGGCGGAGCCGCAAATGTCAGAGCCTCGCGCCCCTAGAAGCTAAAAGATTGCGCAGTTCCCCGCGCCCCTGAGGGCTGGGCCGTGCCGCCAAGGGTGCAGCCGCTCCTCCGCCAAAAGAATGCGCAGTTCCCCGCGCCCTTTGATGGGGGCGCGGGGAACTGCGTACGTCATTACGGGACGATCTTCAGGAGGCGGTTCGGGGAACCCGTGCCGGGGCTGGTTACTACGCCGGTGGTGGCGCCGTTGACGAGGGCGGTGGATACCTGGGCCGGGGTGGCCGAGGTGTGGCCCGCCAGGTAGACGGCGGCTGCGCCCGCGACGTGCGGGGTGGCCATCGACGTACCGGAGATGGTGTTCGTCGCTGTGTCGCTGGTGTACCAGCCCGCCGTGATCGACGAACCGGGGGCGAAGATGTCGAGGATCGAGCCGAAGTTGGAGTAGCTCGCCTTGGCGTCCGTGCTGGTGGTGGCGCCGACCGTGATCGCCGTCGCGACGCGGGCCGGGGAGTACGAGGAGGCGTTGGCGCTGCTGTTGCCCGCCGCGACCGCGTAGGTCACGCCGCTCGCGATGGAGTTGGCCACCGCGGTGTCCAGCGTGGTGGACGCGCCGCCGCCGAGCGACATGTTGGCGACCGAGGGACCGCTGTGGTTCTGGGTCACCCAGTTGATGCCCGCGATGACGCCGGCGGTGGTGCCGGAGCCCGCGTTGTCGAGCACGCGGACCGCCACGATGTTCGCCTTCTTGGCGATGCCGTAGGTCGAGCCGGCGATGGTCGTGGCGACATGCGTGCCGTGACCGTTGCCGTCCGAGGCGACGGTGTCGCCGTCCACGGCGTCGTAGCCGTAGCTGGCCCGGCCGCTGATCTGCGAGTGCGTGATGCGCACGCCGGTGTCGATGACGTACGCCGTCACGCCGCTGCCCGCCGTGTCCGGGTAGGTGTACGTGCCGGAGAGCGGCAGTGCCGCCTGGTCGGAGCGGTCCAGGCCCCAGGGGGCGTTGGACTGGGTGGTGTCGGTGACGTGCACCGTCTGGTTCTGCTCGACCACGGCCACCGACGGGTCGGCGGCCAGTCTCTTGGCCTCGGCCGCGGACAGGGTCGCCGTGTAGCCGTTCAGCGCGGCGCCGAACGTCTTCTTGACCGTGCCGCCGTACTCCTTGATCAGACCCTTGCCCTCGGTCGACGAGGCCTTGAAGTCCACGCCCTTCTTCAGCGTGACGATGTAGCTGTCCTTGACGGCGGTGGGGGAGTCCGCCGCGAGGACCCGGCCCTCGGCCGGTGCGGCCTGGGCGGGAAGCGCGGTGACGGCGCCGAGCAGAGCGGCGGTCGCCACGGAGGTTATCGCGGCGATCCGGATCTTCTTGCTACGCAGCTGTGCCATGCGAGGGAGTCCTCCTCATAGGCGGCGTACGCCTGGGTGGGGCGCACGTCTGTGGGGGGTGCGTGCGTGATCGCACGCACAACCAGGAGCGTTGCGTTCCGCTACCGGTTGAGGCATCAGCGTGATCGATCTACGCGTGCAGCTCAAGGGAGTTGACGCTTTGTCACGCGCCTGTCATGGACACGCAATCGAACACACAGTGAACGCACAGCGGAGGACCCGGTAGGTCCGGAAAAGTCTTGGCATGGACACTTCCTGTCAACACGCGTAGCTGCTACGAAAGTTACGGCAGAGATCCTGCTAAAGGGAGGTTCCATGAGACGTTCCCGACTTACGGCATACGTGACCTCGCTCCTCCTCGCCACCGCCTTCGCCCTCACCGGGGCAACGACGGCCCAGGCGTCCCAGCAAGCAGCAGCCACGGGCTATGTGGCCCTCGGCGACTCCTACTCGTCCGGTGTCGGCGCGGGCAGCTACATCGGCTCCAGCGGCGACTGCAAGCGCAGCACGAAGGCCTACCCCTACCTCTGGGCGGCTGCCCATTCACCCTCGTCGTTCAGTTTCACGGCCTGCTCGGGCGCTCGTACGGGTGATGTTCTGGCGAACCAGCTGGGCCCGCTCGGCTCCGGCACGGGCCTCGTCTCCATCAGCGTCGGCGGCAACGACGCGGGCTTCTCCGACGTCATGACGACCTGCGTCCTGCAGTCCGAGAGCGCCTGTGTCGCCCGCATCAACACGGCGAAGGCGTACGTCGACTCGACACTGCCCGGCAAGCTCGACTCGGTCTACTCGGCGATCAGCGCGAAGGCCCCGGCCGCCCATGTGGTCGTCCTGGGCTACCCCCGGTTCTACAAGCTGGGCGGCAGCTGCCTGGCCGGCCTCTCCGAGACGGAACGGGCCGCCATCAACAGCGCCGCCGACTACCTGGACAGCGCCATCGCCAAGCGTGCGGCCGACCACGGCTTCACCTTCGGCGACGTACGCCCCACGTTCACCGGTCACGAGATCTGCTCCGGCAGCGCCTGGCTGCACAGCGTCAACTGGCTGAACATCGGCGAGTCGTACCACCCGACGGCCTCGGGCCAGTCGGGTGGTTATCTGCCCGTCCTCAACGCCTCGGACTGATCACTGCCGAGGCCCGATCGCCTCGGCCGGTTACTGCCGAGGCCTGATCGCTCCGTTCGGCGCGAGTGCCTGCGGAGCGTCGGAGGAGGCCCCGCCCGTCGGGGCCTCCGTCTCGCACGTCACCGAGAAGGGCACCTGTTCCGACTTCGCCTCCTTGGGACTGCGGACCTCCACACCGATCTTGTTCTCGTACGTACCCGACGCGTCGTACGTCGTCACGATGACCGTGTTCTGCTTGGTCTTCCCGCCGTTCGCGGGGAACGACAGGGTCTTCCAGCTCGGGTCGGACACCTCGCCCGTCTCCGTCACCCAGCGGTACTCCACGTCCGCCGGCACGACCGTCACCGTGAACGTCGCCGTGAAGGTCGGAGCCTCCGCGTCGGGCGGCGGGCAGGCGCCGGTGTAGTCGGTGTGCGAGCCCGAGACCGTGACCTTCACTGACTGGGTCGGCGGCTTGGTGGTCTGGCCGCCGGTGGTGGTCGAACCGCCGTCGCTCCCGTTCGAGCTCGAGCTCTCCGTGGTCGAGCCGCCGTCCGTGCCGCCCCCACTGCTTCCGTTGCTCCCGCCGTTGTCACCGCCGCCCGTCGAGCCGCCGGTGCTCGAC
>NZ_LIQZ01000104.1 GCF_001418655.1 Streptomyces phaeochromogenes
CCCCACCGCCCCCTCACCCGGGCCGCGGCCCGCCCGTTCCGCCGGACCACGAGTTGCCGGGCCCCGCCCACCGGAAAAGCATGGGTGGGTGAGCGACGAGTACGAGAACGCGACCGGAGACGGGCCCCCGGCAGGAAGGGCCGCGGACCACGGGGAGACCCGGGCGAACGGGGCGACCGGGGAGGGCCACGGCTCCGCCGCCTACCTGCGCTTCCCGCACATCAGCGGCGACCGCCTGTGCTTCGTGGCCGAGGACGACCTGTGGGTGGCCCCCCTCGACACTCCCGGCCGCGCCTGGCGGCTGACCGTCGACCGTACGAAGGTGTGCCACCCGCGCTTCTCGCCCGACGGCCGGCACCTCGCGTACACGACCTGGCGCAACCTCGTGCCGGAGATCCATCTGGCGCCGGTGGACGGCGGTCCGGCCCGGCGGCTCACCTACTGGGGGAACGCCGACACCCAGGTCTGCGGCTGGTCCCCCGACGGCGACATCCTCGCCGTCGCCTCGCACGGCGAGCCCTTCTCGTACTTCACCTGGGCCTACAGCGTGCCGGTCGACGGCTGCCCCGGCGGCAAGCTCCCGTGGGGCCCGGTCTCCCGCATCGCGGTCGAGGACTTCGCGGGCGAGCGCCTGACCCTGCTGCTCACGGGCACGCCCCCGCACGAGCCCGCCGCCTGGAAGCGCTACCGCGGCGGTGCCACCGGCCGCCTCTGGCTGCACGGGCGGCGCATCCTCGCCGATCTCGACGGACACCTGGACTCGCCGATGTTCGTCGGCGGCCGTATCGCCTTCCTCTCCGACCACGAGGGCATCGGCAACCTCTACTCCTGTCTGCACGACGGCTCCGACCTGCGCCGCCACACCGACCACGACACTTTCTACGCCCGGCACGCGTCCAGCGACGGCACGCGGGTGGTCTACCAGTGCGCGGGCGACCTGTGGATCGTCGACGACCTGTCCCCCGAATCGCTCCCCCGCCGCCTCGACGTACGCCTCGGCGGGCCGCGCACCGGACGCCGTACGTACCAGGTGCCGGCCGCGCAGCACGTCGACGGGATCTCCGTGGACGAGACGGGCCGGGCCGGCGCGGTCGTCGTACGCGGCAGCCTGTACTGGCTCACGCACCGCGACGGCCCGGCGCGCACGATCGCGGACACCCCGGGCGTCCGCGTCCGGCTCCCCGAGATGCTCGGCTCGGGCGGGCAGGTCGCGTACGTGACGGACGCGGAGGGCGAGGACGCCGTCGAGATCGCCTATCTGCCGCGTGCCAGCGGCGAACGCGAGCCGCGCCGGCTGGCCTCCGGCGAACTGGGCCGCGTCCTGGAACTCGTCTCGGACCCGAAGGGCGAGCGGCTGGCGATCGCGTCCAACGACGGGCGGCTGCTGCTGCTCGACGCGACGGAGGAGTCGGAGTCCGGGGGCACCTCCCGGTCGGGGTCGGGGACAGGGACAGGGTCGGGCGAGGTCACCGAGCTCATCCGGTCCATCAACGGGCCGGTGCGCGACCTGGCCTTCTCCCCGGACGGGGCCTGGCTGACCTGGTCGCACCCCGGCATCGGCCGCACCCTGCGCCAGATCAAGATGGCCAGGATCGAGGGGCCGGGCGCGCGCACGGTCGTCGACGTCACCAACGGCCGCTTCGAGGACGAGAACCCGGTCTTCACCCGGGACGGCCGCTTCCTCGCCTTCCTCTCCTGGCGCGGCTTCGACCCGGTGTACGACGTCCACACCGGGGACCTCTCCTTCCCGCTGGGCTGCCGCCCGTACCTCGTCCCCCTGTCCTCGGCGACCCCGTCGCCGTTCGCGGTGAACCCGGAGGGCCGCCCGGCCGCGGGCGGCCTGGATCCGGTCGAGGACGAGACCGGCGACGGCACGGTGACCGTCGAGATCGAGGGCCTGGAGAGCCGGGTGACCCCCTTCCCGGTCACGGCGTCCAAGTACTCGGCGCTGTACCCGGTCGCGGGCGGCGGCCTGGTCTGGCTGCGCTGGCCGATCTCGGGCGCGCTCGGCGAGACGTTCGCGAACCCGGACGACACGAGCGGGCGTCCGACCCTGGAGTACTTCAACATCACCAAGGCGAAGAAGTCCGAACTGGTCGAGCACCTCGACTGGTTCGCGCTGAGCGGCGACGGCAGCAGGCTGGTCGTGGTGGACGAGGGCGACCTGCGCGCGGTCCCCTCCACGGAGTCCGGCGACGGCGACACGACCGTCTGGATCGACCTCCGCCGCATCCTCCATGAGGTGGACCCGGCCGCGGAGTGGCGCCAGGCGTACGCCGAGGCGGGCCGGCTCATCCGCGCCTACTTCTGGGCCCCCGACATGTGCGGCATCGACTGGGACGGGATCCTGGAGCAGTACCGCCCGCTGGTCGAACGGGTCGCCTCACCCGACGAGTTCGCCGACCTGCTCCGCGAGGTCCTGGGCGAACTGGGCACCTCGCACGCGTACGTCACCGCCGCCCGCCGCAACGAGGGCCCGCCGCACTACCAGCGGGCGCAGGGCCTGCTGGGCGCCAACTTCGTGCGACGCGACGAGGGTTGGCTCGTCCAGCGCATCCTCCCCGGCGACTCCTCCGACTCCAAGGCCCGTTCCCCGCTGGCCGGTACGGGGATCCGCGAGGGCGCGGTCCTCACCCACGTGGACGGCCGCCCGGTGAACCCCGTCGCGGGCCCCTTCCCCCTCCTCGCGGGCGCGGGCGGCACGACGGTCGAGCTGACGTTCACCCCGGCGGAGGGCGAGGGCCGCTCACGCCGGGTCGCGGTGGTCCCCCTGGTCGACGAACGCCCCCTGCGCTACCAGGACTGGGTCGCCAAACGCCGTGAGGTCGTACGGGAGTTGAGCGGCGGGCGCTGCGGCTATCTGCACATCCCGGACATGGGCGGCTCGGGCTGGGCCCAGTTCAACCGCGACCTGCGCATGGAGGTGTCACGGCCCGCCCTCATCGTCGACGTACGCGGCAACGCCGGCGGCCACATCAGCGAGCTGGTCGTGGAGAAACTCACCCGCACGATCCTGGGCTGGGACCTCACCCGCAACGCCCAGCCGGTGTCGTACGCGTCCAACGCCCCGCGGGGCCCGGTGGTGGCCCTGGCCGACGAAATGACGTCCTCGGACGGCGACATGATCACGGCGGCGTTCAAGTTGCTGAAGCTGGGCCCGGTGGTGGGCCAGCGCACCTGGGGCGGCGTCGTCGGCATGACCGGCCGCCACCTCCTCGGCGACGGCACCGTCATCACGGTCCCCATGAACGCCGCCTGGTTCGACGCGTACGGCTGGTCCATCGAGAACCAGGGCGTCACCCCCGACCTCGAAATCCTCCGCACCCCCCTCGACTGGGCAGAAGGCCGCCACGCCCAACTCGACGACGCAGTCCAACTGGCCCTGGACCTCCTGTCCCTACACCCCGCAGCGACCCCACCAACCTACAAAAACACCCCTACGAAAACCCGCCCGAAGCTGCCGCCGAGGACGCCTTCATAGGGGATCTTTTAGGGGCGCGGGGAACTGCGCACCCAGCCACAACCAACCCGCACCCAACAACCAACCCCCGCCAAACACAAAAGCGTGGGGCGCCCTCCCAAAGAAGGGCACCCCACACTCAGCACACTCGATCAGAAGTCCTGATCGAACCGCTCCTGCGCATCGCGCGAAGCCCGCTGCGCCTCATCCGGCACCTGCCGCCCCGGCTCCTGACGCTCCCGCGGAGCCCGCTCACGCGTCGCCCGCTCACGCGGGTCACGCGGCTCCTGCGGCTGCCGCCCACGCTCGCTCGCCTCGTCGCGGCCGGCTTCGGCACGTCGACGCGCCTGCTCGTCAAGCTCCGCGGCCTTGTCCTGGAACTGGTCCTTCATGCCCATGAGATTCACTCCCGTAGTGGGTGGGGATTGGGGGCTCAACCAGATTCACACGGACCGCCAAAGCGCGCATTTCGATCAGTAACGGTCAGTTACCCAGCGTGCTCCGTGCCTGCTCATCGGCCTCTCCCCCGGCCCCGACGAGCCCCTTCGACACCTGCCCCACCCGCGGAGCGAACCGCCGCATCTCCCGCTGCCCCACCGCCCCGATGATCCCCGGCAGATACCCGCGTACGCCCTGCATCCCCCGCAGCCACCACTGCCCGTACACATGGCTGGACCGCCGCTCGATCCCGGCCACGATCCGGTCGACGGCCGGCCCCAGTGGATACGTCTTGTTCGCGGGCCACGGCAACCGCTGCCTCAACTCCCGCATGACGTCGTCCTGATCGGCCCCGCGCACCATGTCGGTGTCGGTCCAGGACAGATACCCGACCCCCACGCGTACGCCCTTGTACCCGACTTCGGCCCGCAGGCTGTGCGCGTACGCCTCGACGCCCGACTTGGACGCGCAGTACGCGGTCATCATCGGCGCGGGCGTGATCGCGGCGAGCGAGGCGATCTGCAGCAGATACCCGCGGCTCTCCATCAGTACGGGCAGGAACGCCCGCGCGGTCGTCGCCGACCCGATGAGGTTCACCTCGATGACCCGCCGCCAGGCCTGCGGGTCGGAGTCGACGAACGGCCCCCCGTTGGCGACCCCGGCGTTGGCGACGACGATGTCGACCTTCCCGAACCGCTCCTTCACCTCCGCCGCGACCCGCGCCATCGCCTCGTGGTCGGTGACGTCGGCGTACCAGTGCCCGCTCTCGCCGTGCAGCCGCTCGGCGACCTGCTTCAGCGCGTCCGGTTCCAGACCGACGAGGGCGACCGTGGCACCGCGGGCGGAGAGCTTGCGGGCGAGGAGTTCCCCGACGCCCCGCGCGGCCCCCGTGACCACGGCGACCTGCCCTTCCAGGCTGACCCTGCTCATGCGCCCTCCTTCTGCTGGATCCGTTGACTGCCTATGTAGGTGGAGACGAGTTCCCGTATCCGGGTGGCGACCAGCGCGGGCGCCTCGACCGGGGTCATGTGCCCGAGCCCGGGCAGTTCGGTGGAACCGACGCAGTTCGGCAGCGCGGCGACGAGGGAGCGCGCGTGCACGACGGGCGTCATCCGGTCCGCCGTGCCGACGACGACCGCGGCCGGCACGCTCAACTCCCGTACGCGATGGTCGAGATCGAGCGTGTCGAGCACGTGCGACCAGGCGTACCGCACCTTCCTCGGGCAGGCATGCACGATCCGCGCGCACGCCTCGACCATGCCGGGCGCCGAACCGGGCCCCATCGTCGCGTACTTGAGGATCCGCCGGGCGACCGGCGTGACGGGCCCGAGCGGAGCCTTCGACCCGAGCACCTTCCTGGTCAGCCAGGTCCGCGACCGCCCGGCCCGCATCGGCACCACCAGCGACTCGGCGACCAGCCGCGAACTGCCCGTACTGCACAGCAGAACGGCGCCCGCGTGCTCCCGGAACCGGTCCCGCCCGGCCGCGGCCATCAGCGTCATCCCGCCCATGGAGTGCCCGGCCAGAACGGCCTTCTCGCCCGGCGCGAGCGTGGCGGCGAGCACCGCCTCCAGATCGTCGGCGAGCGCGTCCGCGCTGCACACGGGGTTCGCCGGACTGCGCCCGTGTCCCCGCTGGTCGTACGCGATCACGCGATGGTCGGCGGCGAGGTCCCGGATCTGCGCCGCCCAGAAGGCGGTCGAGCACGACCACCCGTGCGAGAGCACCACCGCGGGCGCCCCGTCGGCCCCGTGCACCTCGACGTGCAGCCGGGCCCCGTCGGCGGACACGGCGGTCAGCTCACGCGCGGGAACGGGCGGCGCGTACGGCCCGGACGCCACATGCATCAGCCGGCTCACGCGTCCGCCTCCACCCTCTTCGTCGTACGACGCTTCGGTGCCGTCTCCGGCTCGGGCGGCGGCCTCAGCAGGTCGTACTCCCCCAGGTCCACGCGCCGTGTCGCACCGCGGAACTCCGTGGTCGTACCGGGCCAGATGGTGGTGTTGACGCCGTTGTCGTCGAGGTACCAGCTGGTGCAGCCGCCGGTGTTCCAGACCGTGCGCTTCATACGCTCCTGGACGCGATGGTTCCAGGCGTCGACAGCGCCGGGCCGCGCGTCGAGGGCGGCCGGACCGCCAAGCACCTCCAACTGCTTCACGTAGTCGGCCATGTAGTTGAGCTGGGACTCGATCATCAGGATCATGCTGGAGTTCCCGAGGCCGGTGTTCGGCCCGATGATCGTCATCCAGTTGGGGAAGCCTGCCGCCGTCGCACCCCGCAGCGACTTCATGCCGGTCCGCCAAGCCTCGGCGAGTGTCTTGCCCTCCGCGCCCACGACCCGGTCGGCGATCGGCATGTCGGTGACGTGGAAACCCGTGCCGAAGACGATCGCGTCGACCTCGGCCTCGGTCCCGTCGGCGGCCACGACGGTCGACCCGCGGATCTCGCTGAGCCCGCTCGCGACCACGTCCACATTGGGCTGCGCGAGGGCCGGGTAGTACGTGCTGGAGAGCAGGATGCGCTTGCAGCCGATGCGGTAGGTCGGGGTCAACTTGGCCCTGAGTTGCGGCTCCTTGATGGCCCTGGCCATGTTCCGCTTGGCCAACTGCTCGACAATTCCCAGCTCGTTGGGCCGCTTGGTGAACGCCTGGACCTGCAACTCCCGCAGGCCCCACAGGAGTCCGCGCCGGGCCTGCGAGGTGAAGGGCAGCTGCCGGTGGAGCCAGCGCTCGGCCCCGCTGATGGCCCGGTCGACGCGGGGCATCACCCAGGGCGGGGTGCGCTGGAAGAGGGTGAGTTTCGCGACGTCCGGCTGGATGCTCGGCACGATCTGGATGGCCGAGGCGCCCGTACCGATCATCGCGACCCGCTTGCCGCGCAGGTCGTAGTCGTGGTCCCAGCGGGCCGAGTGGAAGACCTTGCCGGGAAAGGTGTCGATGCCGGGAACGTCGGGGACCTTGGGGTCGGACAGCGGCCCGGTCGCGGACACGACGACATCGGCGGTGAGGGTCCCACTACTGGTCTCGATGACCCAGCGCAGCCGCTCCCCGTCCCAAGTCATCATCTTCACCTCGGAGTTGAACCGAAGGTGCGACCGGAGCCGGAAGACGTCGGCGACGTGCTCCAGATAGGCGCGGATGTGCTCCTGCCCGGAGAAGGTGCGCGGCCAGTCGGGATTGGGCGCGAACGAGAAGGAGTAGAGGTGGGACGGCACGTCACAGGCGCAGCCCGGATAGCTGTTGTCCCGCCAGGTCCCGCCCACGCTGTCGGCCCGCTCCAGGACGACGAAGTCGGTGACGCCCTCGCGGCGCAACCGCACAGCGGCTCCGAGCCCACCGAAGCCGGAGCCGATCACCGCCACCCGTACATGCTCGTGCTCGGTCATCCCGACGCCTCCATTGCCGCGTACGACATTGCCACGTACGACGCTGCCGACTCCGCCAGTGAACACTGGCGCAATGGGAGCGTAGAGCAGCTCCATACCGATGGGTAGGGGTCCGGGGGAAGGAAAGTTACCGACGGTACGACATAGGCTTCCGGCGTGGCGGACAAGCGGGAGTACCGAATGGAGGAGCTGGCCGGGGAGGCCGGCATCACCGTGCGCACGCTGCGCTTCTACCGAGAGCGCAAGCTGATCCCGCCACCGCGCCGCGAGGGCCGCATCGCCTGGTACGACGAGGACCACCTGGCCCGCCTGCGCACGATCGCCGCGCTCCTGGAACGCGGCCACACCCTCAACGGCATCGCGGAACTCTCCGAGGCCTTCGACCACGGCCGCGACGTCGGCGAACTCCTCGGCATGGGCGCGCCCACCGAGGAGACCCCGGTCCGCCTCTCGCCGGAGGAACTGGCGGACGTCTTCGCGGGCCAGGACACCCCGGAGAACCTCGCCGCGGCCCTCGACCTCGGCTACCTCGCCACCGACGGCACAGACCTCGTCCACATCAGCCGCCGCCTCCTGGACACCTCGGCGGCCCTGGTCCGCGAGGGCATCCCACTCGCGGACGTCCTCACCGCGGCCCGCCGCGTCCGCGAACACACCGAGGCCCTGGCCGAGTTGTTCACCGACCTCGTCCTCACCACCGGACCGGCCGACCGCACACCGGAGGACCTCCAGCGGTTGCGACCCCTGGCGAAGAACGTGGTGGAGGCGGAGCTCTCGATGGCACTGGACCGGCGGCTGGGCGCACTGACCCAGGACAGGAAAGCGGATGCTTAGGCGGGGTTTCGGTGTTCCTCGCACATCATCGCCATAGCGTCCCCCAAATGGGCTATGCTCCGCACGAATCCATCGCACTGTTGGATTTAATTCAAACCCTTGCACGCATCGGGAGAGAAGTGCGTAAGTTTTACACGCTCACCGGCACCACGGTCTTCTTCTACGTCCTCTCGGTATCCGCCGCGGCGGCCGACTGCATCTGGTAAGTACAGAAGTACCGGATCCCCTTCCCACAAGGACCCTCAGGACCCGGTAGCCTCCCGGTCGGCGAACAGCCGCCGCAGCTCATCCACCTCGGCCACCGCCCCGAGCCTTCGGTAAATCGTCAGCGCGCGCTTTACATAGGCGCGCGCCGACTTGATGTTCCCCATACGGAGACAGGTGCGGCACATTCCCGCCAGGGCCTGCGCCGAGCACAGGGAATAGCTGTATTTGTCAGCGATCTCCTGCGCAAGCAGATAGGCGCCCAGCGCGGCACTCAATCGCCCCATCGCGTACTGCGTGTCCGCAATTCCGATAAGCGCACGCTGCCGCTCGTACGAATTCTCGATTCGTCTCGCGACTCCCTCTGCCGCAGCGAAGTGCGCAAGAGCCTCCTCCAGCCTCCCCGACCCCGCACAGGTCTCGCCCAGCCGAATCAGCGTCGTGACCTCTCCGATGGCGTCACCGATGGCCCGATGGCTGGCGAGGGCCCGGCGGAAACAGCCGAGAGCCCGAACCGACTGGCCCGTGGCGTGATACACCGCGCCGAGGTTGGTGTCGATGATGGCGAGATCCTTTCTCCCACCAACTCGACGCATCAGCCGCAAAGCCTGCTCGTAAAACCCCCGAGCCTCCTCATGCCGCCCCCCGGCCAGCCGGATGTCACCCAGGTTGTTCCAGGCGGTCGCCTGCCCATGGAGATCGCCCAGGTCTCGGTGGATGGCGAGCATCGTCTCGAAGCGGTCGCCCGCCTCCGCGTACTCCGCGCGGTGCACCAACGCCGTGCCCTGCACATTCAGGGTCGCGGCCACCCCGTGCCGGTCGCCGACCAGCAGGTAGAGCTCAAGGGCCCGTTCGAGTTCCCCCAGGCACGCCTCACCGTGACCCGCGCCGAGATGGGCGCGGCCGATCTCGAAGAGGGCGTCGGCGCGGCCGTGGGTGTCCCGCAGTTCCGCGAAGAGGCCGAGCGCCTCGGTGGCGGCGGCCAGCGCCACGCTGTGGTTCTCCCGAGCCAGCACGCTCGCCCGCTCCACCAACGTCTGAGCGAGAGCGGCCCGGTCGTCGCCGGAGCGCAGCGCGGCAATCGCCGCCCCGTGCAACTCGGCGGTGATGTCGTGCGTGCCCCAGAGTTCGAGGGAGTGTGCGAGGACGTGCGGGAACTGGGCGGCGAAGTCCGGGAACCCGGCGGCGGCCGTACGCGCCACGGCCAGCAGGTTGCCCCGCTCCACGGTGAGCCAGACCGACGCCCCGTCGACATCGGAGGCCGTAGCGGACCCGGGGATGTCCGTCGACACCAGCTCGGGCCCGAGTGCCCGTCGGCGCCGGCGCGGATAGGCGATCCGGTCCGCCCGGTCGGCGGCCGTGAGGTAGTACGCCATCAGCCGCCGCAGAGCTTCCCGCCGGGCCGGTTCCGGATCCTCCCGGCGTCCGAGCCGACTGCCGAACGCCCGTGCCAGATCATGGAGTTGGCAGCGGTCCCGGACCGGCTCGTCGAGCAGATGGCGGTCCAGAAGGGCGTCCACCGCACGACGGACCGCGTCCGGCTCGTCCCCGGACAGCGCGATCGCCGCTTCCAGGGTGATGTCCGGGCCCGGGTGCAACGCCAGCCGGCGGAACAGCCGCTGCGCGGGTGCGTCGAGATCGGCGTACGACAACCGCATCGCGGCGGCCACGCGTTCGTCGAACTCGTCCAGCCGGTCCCCCGCGCGGGCCAGCCGGTCGGCCACGTACTCCAGGTCCCAGGTGTCCCGGTGCCGGAACCGGCTCGCGAGCAGCTGGACCGTGAGCGGATGGCAGCTGCACAACTCCACCACGCGGCGCAGTGCGGAGGTGTCGGAGACCCTTGCCGCGCCCGCGATCCGGGCGAAGAGCGAGGCCGCCTCGGACACGGACAGCACGTCCAGCGGAAGGGAGGTGGCACCGTCGAGGTCGGCGAGCCGGTTGCGGCTGGCCACGATCGCGTGGCACTCCGGCGCACCGGGCAACAGCGGCCTCACCTGCTCGGCGTCCCGCGCGTTGTCGAGGACGACGAGCACCCGGTGGTGTGCGGTCCACTCCCGCCAGCGCGCGATCCTCTCGTCGAGCGTGGCCGGCAGCGGATCGGCCACACCGACGGTGTGCAGCAGGAACGCGAGGGCGTCGGCGGGTTCGTACGGCGGCTGGTCGCTGTAGCCGCGCAGATCCACGTAGAACTGGCCCGCGGGGTAGCGCGACCGCAGGCGGTGTGCGGCGTGGATGATCAGCGCCGACTTGCCGACACCGGGCATGCCGTGAACGACGGTGAGGGGCAGCGCCGTCCCGTTCTCCTCGGGGTCGGGCTCGGAGAGCAGGATGTCCAGCTCGCTCCTGCGGCCGGTGAAGTCCCTGGTGTCACGCGGGAGACTGCTGCCCACGTGTCCTGCGGTGTTGCCCGCGTTCGCAGCGCTCTCGGCCGATCCTGGTGGGCGTCCTTCACCGGCCGCCCCCGTCACTCGTAAGGAAGCGCCCGCGCCCCGCACCGTGCGCGACGGGCCGGCCTCCGGCCCCGGCTCCCGCAGGGCCGGGTCCTGTCGGAGGATGCGTTGCTGTAGGTCCCTCAGGTCCGCCCCGGGGTCGATGCCCAACTCGTTGCCGAGTCGGACGCGGGTCTCCCGGTAAAGGCCCAGCGCCTCCCCGTCGCGCCCCGAGCGGTAGAGGGCCAGCATCAGGGCGGCGACGGCCTGTTGGGCGAGCGGGTCGAGGGAGACCAGTTCGTGGAGTTCGCCGACGAGGTCGGCGTGGCGGCCCAACTCCAGTTCCAGGCGGATGCGTTCCTCCCGTACCCGCCGGTGGTCCTCGGTCAGCCGGGCCCGCGCGGAGGCGGCCCAGGCGCCGGTGAACTCCGCGAACGGCTCGCCGCGCCAGAGCGCCTGAGCGGCGTGCAGCAGACCGACGGCGTACTCCGTGTCACCCCGCCCGGCCGCCGCACGGGCCTGCGCTCGCAGTTGTTCTAGGCGTACGAAGTCCACGTCGTCCTCGTGCTCGACGCGCAGCCGGTAGCGGCGCGGCGCCGCCCGCTCGACCAGCGCGTCGTCGCCGACGGCACGGTGGAGCCTGGTGCGCAGCCGCGAGAGATACGTGCGCAGCGCCTCCACGGGAGCCGCGGGCAGATCGTCGTCGTCCCAGACCCGCTCGACGAGCGTGTCCACGGAGACCGGATCTCCCCGGGAGTAGAGCAGGATCCCGAGGACGCACCTCTCTTTCAGCGAGCCGAGCGGGTACTGACGTCCCTGGTGCCACAGTTCGAGAGGCCCCAGCGCAAGGAGGTCCACCATCTCCCCCAGATGGTTGAGCCGCTTCCTCCCACTCACTGTCCGGGCACTGCCGGAACCGCCGGAGGGAGCGGAGCGGGGCGCACAGGCGCGTGAGGGGCGCATGCCAAGTCCGCGCACTCCCCCTCGGGTGATCCGCAAGCTCTCCCGTACGGAGACTGCAAGGTTTCTGCAAGCCCGGCGTCCAGCCCCCGGGGCAGACAAGGACGGTGGGGCCGCGCTGCCGCGAGCGGGTGGCTCCTCTTCAACTCACTGAGCCAACAAGGGAGTTGGCGTGACGGGGGAGTACGTATGAGTATGACGATGCCGGATGCCGACCGGCGTCTGGCGGTGCCCTTGCGTCTGGACGTCGAGCGCTGGGCCACCTTCCGGATACGCAAGAGGGTGCTCGCCGTGGTGCACACGGTGACCTCCGCGCGGCGACTGCTGGAAGCGGTCCGGCTGCTGGAGGGCGACCCGAGGGTCCAAGTGGTCTTCACGACGGCCGCGGATGTCTTCAACCACGGGGTGGACACGTTCCTTGAGGACACCCGGGCGCTGGTCGTGCCCTGGAGCCAGGCCGTGCACACCCGGTTCGACCTCGCGCTGGCCGCGAGCTACGGCGGTCTGCACGAGCTGCACGTCCCGGTGATCGTGCTCCCGCACGGCGCCTCGTACAACAAACGGGTCTCCGCGCCCGGCGACCGCCGCGGGCGGGCCGTGGCGGAGCGCGAGGTGTACGGACTGGGCCGGCAGTGGCTGGTCAGGGACGGCGTGGTCGTCCCGTCGGCCATCGTGCTGGCACACGAGGACGACCGGGCACGCCTCGGCCGCGAGTGCCCCGAGGCGCTGCCCGTCGCGGAGGTCGTCGGGGACCCCTGCTACGACCGCGTGGTGGCGAGCCTGCCCTCGCGTGCCCTGTACCGGGAGGCCCTGCGCACCGGGCCGCGTCAGGAACTGGTGCTCGTCTGCTCCACCTGGGGACCGGACTCGCTCCTCGGACAGCAGTGGGACCTGCTGGAGCGGCTGGCCGCCGAGCTTCCCCGGGAGGAGTTCCGCATCGTGGTCATGCTGCACTCCAACGTCTGGAACGCGCACAGCGAATGGCACATCCGCAGCGCCTTCGCCCGGCTGAACCGGTCCGGCGTCGGCCTGGTCGGCCAGCACGCGGAGTGGTGCGGGGCGGTCGTCGCCGCCGACTACATCGTGAGCGACCACGGTTCCGTGTCGCTCTACGGCGCGATGACCGGTGCCCGGATCCTGACGGCCGGCTCCCCGGACACGGAACTGGACCCCTGCTCGCCGATGGCCGAACTGCGGTCCCTGGCACCCCGGATCCGTACGGACCGTCCGCTGCGCAGGCAACTGCGGCAGAGCTCCGCCGCGTACCGCTCGGAGCTGTACACGCGGATCGCGGGCCGGCTCAGCTCGGAGCCGGGCCGGTTCGCCCGCCGGATGCGCGCGCTGCTGTACCGCCGGCTCCGGCTGCGCCCACCGGCCGCTGCACTCACCGTGGAGCGGGCACGGCTGCCGTTCGTCGTGCGCTGCGACGAGCCGGGAGCACAGGCTCATGAGTGACTTGGCCGACCCCTTCATCGCTTCCTGTGCGGCTGCCTTCGCGGCTTCCCGTGTCGCCTCCATCGACGAGCGGCTGCGGGCACCCTCGGTCCACGAGGTCGAGGTCACGCTGGCGCTGCCGGGTCACGACCGTCCGTTCGTGGACCGGCATCTACGGGTCGCGCTCCCCGCCCCGAGCCCCTGGCCGCCGCTGGCGGACGTCCTGCTCGCACCGAGCACACCGGGTGCACCGGGCGGAGGAGACGCGGGAGACGCGGGAGACGCGGGAGGCACGGCGGCCGACGCGATGGCCGCCCGCCACCCGGGCGCCGCGGTGGTCGCGGTGCACCACGGGACTCGCGTGTGCCGGCTGCGGCTCGGGCCGTACGACTCCGGCGCCACCCGCGCGCCTCTCATGCTGACGCTCACCGCGCGCCATGCCGCCCTGCACCCCTGGCCCGTCTGGGCCTCACTGGCGCACGCCTGGTTGATCGCCCACTCGGGAACGTCTTGGCGAGGGGCTGCCAGAACCGGCGCTTGCCAACCGAGGGCGCCTCTCTCAGAAACCCCTCAGCCGCGGTCTCCTGGGCCGCAGTCTCCTGGGCCACGGTCTCCTGGGCCGGAGGCGGCCCCGCCCTCGTCGGCGGAGGCAGCCCCGCCCTCGTCGAGCCTCCGCAGCCGCTCCCGCACGCCCTCGGCCGGTCCCGGCCGGTTCACGCCGACGTAGAGATCGAGCGCCTCCCGGTAGTGCCCCTGGGCGAGTTCGCGCTGTCCGCGCAGTTCGGCGACCTCGCCCAGGGCATCCAGCGCACGGGCCGTCTCGTAGTGGGCCGCGACCTCGCGCAGCACGGCCAGCGCCCCGGAGAGCCAGCGCTCGGCCTCGTCGGGCCGGCCGTCACCGAGGCAGATCCTGCCCAACAGGGTGGCGGCACGCGCCGCGTTGTAGGAGTCGTCGACCGCGAGCAAGGTCGTACGCGCCTCGGCGACGCCCTCGGCCGCCCGGGGAAGCCGACCTCGGGCGAACTCGACATCGGCCGCGTTGAGCCGGGCGATCCCGCCGGCCCGGAGGTCACCGCAGCGGGGAAGCTCCACGGCGGCCCACTCGAACAGCTCGGCCGCCTCGTCCAGTTGGCCCGCGCGCTGATGGGCCAGCCCTCGGTAGTTCGACGTACGCGCGTATCCCAGCTCGTCCCCGGCGTCCGCGAAGAGCCGGGCCGCCTCCTCGAACATCTCCAGGGCGCGGGCGGTGTCTCCCCTGCCCAGTTCGCCCTGTCCGCCGGAGGTGAGCATCCGGCACTCGGCCGGCCCGTCCCCCAACTCCCTTGCCGCGGCGAGCCCTTCGGCATGCGAGGTGTGCCAGGCGTCGTAGTGCTTGCGCCGCAGGAAGAAGGGGCCCAGGGCGTCGGCGAGCTGCCAGCTGATGTCCCGCTCTTCCGTCGTCCTGGCCCGCCGCATCACCGCCATCAGGTTGGGCAGCTCCCGCTCCAGCCAGTCCAGCGCCGCCCTGGTGCCGTCGCCGAAGTCCTCGGTGACCACCGGGCCGGGCCCGTAGGAACGTTCCCGTAAGGGATGCCGAGGATCGATGGCCCGCTCGGCCCGCGTCGCGGTGGCCAGATAGTGGTCCGCGATACGACGGAACACCGCCGCCCGCTCCGCCGCGGACTCGTCCTCCGCGGCCTTCCCCATGGCGTGCAGCCGTACGAGATCGTGGAAGCGGTAGCGGTCCTCTCCGATGTCGATGAGCAGGTTGGCGTCGTGGAGGACGTCGAGCAGTTCGCCGGGGTCAGGGCCCTCGTCGGCGCCGGAACCGGTGGGGATTCCGGCGCCGACGAGGGCCC
>NZ_LIQZ01000105.1 GCF_001418655.1 Streptomyces phaeochromogenes
GCCACCGCCACCGCCACCGCCGCCACCACCACCACCGTCGACGCCGCAGGCTGGCCCGACGTCTCCGCCGTACCAGCCGCCTCACGGCTCCGCACCGCAGTGACAGCTGCCCTCGTCCGGCGGGCCCTCGACGGGCTGCCGCTGCGGGCCCGGTTCGCCGGTTTCGAAGACATCGGGCTGGGCGGGCCGCTGATCGATGTCCGCGACCCGACCGCCTTCCACGCCCGCATCGGTACCCACGGCCTGGTCGGGTTCGGCGAGTCCTACATGGCCGGAGAGTGGGACGCTCCCGACCTGGTGGCGGCCCTCACCGTGCTCGCCGGGCACGCCGCCGACCTGATCCCGGCCCCGCTGCAACGGCTGCGCGGCCTGTGGGCACCGCGCCATCCACACGACGAGCGCAACACCCCCGACGGCTCCCGCGCCAACATCAGCCGCCACTACGACCTGTCCAACGACCTGTTCGCCCTCTTCCTCGACGACACCCTCACCTACTCGTCCGCCGTCTTCCGGGGCTTCCCCGCGAGCCGGGACCGGCTCGCGGCGGCCCAGCACCGCAAGATCGACCGGCTGCTGGACCTCGCCGACGTGGGGGAGGGCACCCGGCTGTTGGAGATCGGCACCGGATGGGGCGAACTCTCACTGCGCGCCGCCGCGAGGGGCGCACGCGTCACCTCGCTCACCCTCTCCCGGGAACAGCGGGACCTGGCACGCGAGCGGGTGCGCGAGGCAGGCCTGGATGAGCGGGTCTCCATCGAGCTCTGCGACTACCGCGAGGCCCGCGGGAGATACGACGCCGTCGTCAGTGTGGAGATGATCGAGGCGGTCGGCGCGGAGTTCTGGCCGGTGTACTTCCGTGCCCTGGACGAGCGGCTGGACCCGGGCGGCCGGATGGCACTCCAGGCCATCACCATGCCGCACGACCGGATGCTCGCCTCCCGCGACACCTTCACCTGGATCCACAAGTACGTGTTCCCCGGCGGCCTCATCCCGTCCACCGAGGCGATCGAGGAGACCGCCCGCGCCCACACCGGGCTGCGCCTGGCCCGCCGCGACGCCTTCGGCGCCCACTACGCCGAGACCCTGCGCCTGTGGCGCGAGCGGTTCACCGAACGGGCCGACGAGGTCGAGGCGCTCGGCTTCGACGACGTCTTCCGCAGGCTGTGGACCTTCTATCTCGCCTACTCCGAGGCCGGGTTCAGGGCCGGCTACCTCGACGTACAGCAGTACCTCTTCACCAAGGAGAATCCCGCCCGATGAACACCACCGGCACCACCGCCCGACCATGAACGGCTTCCCGTGGAGCGCGTTCGTGCCCAACCTCGTCTGGGCCGCCGCCGCGGCGTTCGCGGTCATGCTCGTCACGTTCGCCGTCGCGGTGCGCGCGGGCGTGCACCGGATCGTGGACGTCGCCTGGGGGATCGCCTTCACGGCGGTGGCCGGCGTGACCTTCGCCCTCTCCACCGGTGAGGGCGATCTCGTACGACGGTTGCTGGTGACCTCGCTGACGGCGGTCTGGGGTCTGCGGCTCGCCGTTCACATCGGCCGCCGGGGCCGGGGCCACGGCGAGGACCCGCGCTACGAGGCGATGCTGGCCAAGGCACCCGGCAGCCGCAACGCCTACGCGCTGCGCATGGTCTACCTCCTCCAGGGCGCGCTGGTCTGGCTGGTGTCCCTGCCCGTGCAGGCCGCGCAGTACGTGCCCGGCCTGCCGTCCGCCCTCGCCTGGGCCGGTACGGCGCTGTGGGCGGTCGGGATCGGCTTCGAGGCGGTCGGGGACGCCCAACTGGCCCGGTTCCGGGCCGATCCCGCCAACCGGGGCCGGATCATGGACCGGGGGCTGTGGGCCTGGACCCGGCACCCCAACTACTTCGGGGACTTCTGCGTGTGGTGGGGCCTGTTCCTGCTCGCCTGCGATTCCCCGGGCGCGGCCCTCGTGTCCGTCGTGTCCCCGGTGGTGATGAGCCTCTTGCTGACCCGGGGCAGCGGGAAGCGGCTGCTGGAACGGCACATGGCCGACCGGCCCGGGTACGCCGAGTACCGGGCCCGCACCAGCGGGTTCTTCCCCCGCCCGCCGCGACCGAGGGGGCCGGGGCAGGCGTGACGGACCGGACCCGGGAGGATACGGCTGCCCGAGGACCACAGCACCATCCGCGCGGGTGTGTGCACGGAGACATGAGGAGCGCCTCATCGAGCCACAGGACCACACCGGACACGTTCCGTTGACGGTGCGACGGCAGCCGTCGCGCCCGAGGGCGGCCGTCCTGGTGCTGCACGGCGGCCAGGCGACGAGCGAGCGCCCCGCGCGGCCCTGGCAGCTCGCCGCGTTGCGCATGGACCCTGTCGTGCGCGCGGTGGTCACCGCACTGCCGCACCAGGACGTCCTGGTCGCCCAGGTCCGCTACCGCCTCCGAGGCTGGAACGGCGAACGAGCGGACCCGGCACGGGACACCCTGCGTGCGCTGGACGGCCTCGCCGAACTCGCCGGCCCCGTGCCGACCGTACTGCTCGGCCACTCCATGGGAGGCCGGGCGGCCCTGCGCGCCGCCGGTCACCCGCTGGTGCACGGTGTGGTCGCCCTCGCGCCCTGGTGGCCGCCGGGTGAGCCGGTGGAGCAGACTGCGGACCGGCACGTCGTCGTCCTGCACGGCGAACGGGACCGCGTGACCTCGCCCACCGAGTCGGCCGACGGCGTGCGCCGGGCACGGGACAAGGCGGCGCGGGCCGGGATGGCGGTCATCGCCGACGGAGACCACGCGATGCTGCGCCGCCACCGCTTCTGGCATCACACCATCGGCGCCGTCGTCGCCCACCTGCTCGACCCGTCCGGTGCACTCGACCCGCTGCCCGAGGCGTGCTACGGGACAGAGACCTTCCCCGTGCTCTGACCGGTCTCGCAGGCGCGGACATCCGCACCCTTGGCGAGTTCCGCGGCGAACTGCGCGCCGCTCAGCAGCGCGAGGTTCGACAGCCACAGCCAGATCAGGAAGACGACGATGCCGGAGAGCGAGCCGTACAGCCTGCTGTAGGCGCCGAGAGTCGAGGCGTACGACGAGAAGCCCGCGGAGACGGTCAGCCACAGCGCGGCGGCCAGTGCGCCGCCGGGCAGGCTGTGCCCGCGCCGACGTGCCCCGGCCGGACCGGTGTTGAAGACGACCACGACCAGCAGGGCGACCAGAAACAGCAGCACCGGCCAGCGCAGCAGGCTCCAGGCCCAGGCGGCGGTGGTGTCCACGCCGAGGGTCCGGCCGACGGCCTCCGCGAGCGGGCCGGTCAGCAGCAGGGTGAGCGAGCCGACGAGGAGCAGGCCGAGCAGCGCGAGCGCGGTCAGCGCGATGCGGGGCGCTTTGCGCCAGGGCGAACGGCGGTCCTCGACACGGTGCATGTGGTGCAGGGCGCGGCGGAAGACGGCGAGGTAACTGGAGGCCGACCACAGCGCGCTGGCCGCACCCGCCACCAACAGGGGCCAGACCGTCCCGTCCGTGCCCAGCGCGCGGGTCAGGACGGCGTGCAGCTCGGCACCGGACTGGGCCGGGGCGTACGCGGTGACGTGGGTAACGAACTCCTCGGCCGTGTCCGGGCTGATCATGCCGAACGCCAGCACGGTGGCCAGCATCGCGGGGAGCACGGCCAGGATCGCGTAGTACGTCAGCGCGGCCGCGTAGTCCGTGATGTCGTCGTTCCACAGGGACGCCGGCGTGCGCCGCAGTGCGGGCCACCAGGCCGTCGGCAGCCGTGGCCAGTGAGGCCGCCTGGGCCGACGTGCCGGGCGGACCCCGCCGGGCACGTCGGTGTACGGCTCAGCGGACATGGCGTGTTCGGTGTGGGGTGGTACTCAGGCGGACCCGTGTGTGGGCCGTGTACGGCGTCGCCGTCCGGTCGGCCTCTGCCGTCGCCGTACGAAGGGCGGGCAGGACGGCGTCCGGAGGTGTGTCCGGTTCCAGCCAGACGCGCAGACGTACCTCCAGCCGCTGTCCGCGACGGGGGAGTACCCGGGCGCGGCTGCGGGCGATGCCGGGGAGGGCCGTCACGCGTGTGGCCAGTGCCTCGGCCAGGGCCTGAGGGCGCACTGTGCAGCCGGGGGAGGGCAGGGCGAGTGGCCGGGCCCGGCCCGAACGCGACTGCCCGAGGGACCAGATCGCGAGCAGCACGGCCAGGCCGATCGACGCGGCCATGACGGTGGGCGTCCACCAGCCTTCGCCGCGCAACTGCGCGAGCCGGTCCCGGTCCAGAAGGACGGTGCCCGTACCGGCGGCGGGCCACCACGTCGGCAGCCGGTCCGCGAAGGCGGGGTCCGTGGCGGTGAGCCATGAGCCCGCCAGGAAGAGAGAGAATCCCACGGCGCCGAGGACGGTCCGGTTGACGGCGGTACGGGTGCGGGCCATCACCGGTCACCTCCTGTGGCGGATGCGAGGGCGGAGGTGGGTGTGGATCGGCCGTCACGGTCTCCCGGTGTCGCCCCGGGCGCGTCAGCCGTCGCGTCAGCCGTCGGGGTGGGCGGCTGCCAGACCGGTTCCGGAGTGACGACCACCCGCAACCGGGGGCTGCGGCGCAGATGGCAGGCGGTCAGGGCGGCTCGGGCGGCGGCCGTGGCGGCGGCGTGGGCGCCTGCCCGGTCGCCGAAGGCGAGCCCGGCCCGCACGGTGACTCGTCGGCGTCGTACCCGAACCCGTACCGCTGCGATGCCCTCCACGTCTCCCACCGCGTCGCGGATCAGGGCCTGAACCGCCGAGCGGTCCACCGCCGCGTCGACGTGATTGGCCGAGGTGCGAACGGTGGACTGGTGACGGCGGCCGGGGGAGAGGGCGAGGACGACCATCCAGATGCCGACCAGGGCCGTCAGCCCGCCCGCGACGACGACAGCCGGGTCGCCGGGTCCGTGCCCGGCCAGCCAGTACGCGGCGGACGTGCGCCAGGCCGCGGCCGGCAGGTGCGCGGCGTGCACCTGAAACATGTCGAGGGCGAGCGCACCGCAGCCCAGGGCGGCCACCGAGGTGAGGACGGCGACCGGGACGCGGCGCTGGGACCACCAGCGCCAGGGAGCGCTTGTCGCGATGGCGTCCTCGGCCGGGGACACCAGGGGCTGGGCAGAGGTCGGCGTGGCAAGCGCGATGACGCTGATGCGTGCGGCCGGTACCTCCAGCCCCGTCAGCTCCCGGGTGCGCTCCACCACATGCCGCTGAACCTCCCGCACGGTGTCGGCCAGCGGAGCCGGATAAGGCAGCGTCACCCCGAGGGACACCTCCGCCCTCCTGCCGCGTACGGACGCCGCGGCCCGGGCCGTGCGGGCGCCGCCGGGTGCGGGCAGCGCCTCGGTGGTGGCCCGCTCGGCGATCCGGCGCACCGCCCGCTCCGAGACGGTGGTGGTGCCCCGCTGCGCGGCGGCGGTCATCGACGGCTCCGCTCGAACGCGTCCCGTACGTCCTGGACACTGCCGCCGCCGTCGGCCCACCGGCCCACCACCCAGCCCAGGCCGCCGAGAGCGGCCACGAGCAGGAACGCGCCGAACCCGCCGAAGAACCCGGCGAACGCCAGGGCCATGCCCGCGACCATCCCCATGAACGGTGTACTCATGCCCATCCACCTCTCACCCGATCCACTCCTGACGGTGCCCCTGACCGGGTGCTCTACTCCACGCGGGCTTCGGCCGTGGTCCCGGGCTCGTCCTCGTCGGGCAGGTGCACGTCGTTGACCGTGACGTTCACCTCGACGACCTCAAGCCCGGTGATGCGCTCCACGGCGGAGATGACGTTCTCCCGTACGTCCTGGGCGACGTCCATGACGGACACCCCGTACTCGACGACCAGGTCGAGGTCGATGGCCGTCTGCCGCTCGCCCACCTCGACCTTCACTCCCCGCCCCACGTTGGGCCGGCCGCCGGGCACGCGGTCGCGTACGGCGCCGATGGTGCGCGAGAGGCCGCCGCCCATGTCGTACACGCCGGGGATCTCCCGGGCGGCGATGCCCGCCACCTTCACGACGACGACGTCGGCGATCGACGTCCGGCCCCGGTTCGCGGCCGGCTGGTCGGCTCCCGCCGTACCGCCGGACACGGCAGTCGTGGCCTGGGCCTGTGGCGACCTGCCGGTCTGCTGGGTGGACAGTTCCTTGGCGGCTGGTGCGGTCTGTGTGGTCATGGCGTGGCCCTCTCTGTCTTGTCCTGCCTCGTTGCTGATGTGCTCTCACTCCTTGATGTGCTCTCACTCCTTCAGACCCGGCCCGGCCGCGTCTGTGACGCGGGTACCCGGAAATACCTCGGGGCGCCACCGAAGTGGCGCCCCGAGGCCGACGGTCCGTCAGCTGGTGGGCATCAGGACGGTGTCGATGATGTAGACGTTGGCGTTGGCGGTCTTGACGTTGCCGCAGACCACCCTGGCGGAGTCGTTGACGGTGTAGGACTCGCCGGAGCCGGCGGTGGTGAGCTTCGACTTCTCCAGCGTGTCGAAGGAGCCGTTCTCCAGGTCCTTCGGGGCCAGCTTCTGGCCCACCACGTGATAGGTGAGGATCTTCGTCAGCTGGGCCTTGTCGTTCAGGACCTTGTCCAGGGTCGCCTTGGGGATCTTCGCGAAGGCGTCGTTGGTCGGCGCGAACACGGTGATGTTCTGTGCGTTGTTGAGGGTGTCGACGAGCCCGGCCTTCTTCACCGCCGTGACCAGCGTGGACAGGGCGGGGTTGTTGGACGCGGCGGTGGCCACCGGGTCCTGGGCCATGCCGTCGAAGGAACCGGCGCCGTCCTTCGGAACCGCGGAACAGGCCGTACCGAAGGGCTGGTCGGCCGTGGAGGCATCGCCGGAGCTGCCCATGCCGTCGTCGGCCGCCGGGGCCGACGCCTTGGTGGAGGAGTCCGACTTGGCGGAGTCGCCGCTGTCGTCCGAGCAGGCGCTCAGGGTCAGCGGGAGCACTGCGGCGGCGGCCACGGTCATGGCGACACGGCGGATACGGGTGTTCATGGTGTTTCTCCTGTTGGTCGGCGCGGCTGTAGCCGCGCTCGTACGGGGGTGGGAAAGGTGGCTCGGGGTGTCACTCGGCGGTGACGACGACGGAGTGCCATCCACTGGCGCCGTCGGGGATGGTCCGCGCGCGCTTCTCGGTCTGCACCCGGCCGTCGCGGTCGGTGGCGCGAACGGTGAGGGTGTGACCGCCCTTGGCGGCCTGCCAGGCGAAGGACCACTGGCGCCAGGTGTCGCGCGAGTCCTCCGCCGCCAGCCGGGCCTCCTCCCAGGGGCCGTCGTCGACGCGGATCTCGACCTTGTCGATGCCGCGGTGCTGGGCCCAGGCGACCCCGGCGACCATGACCGTGCCTGCCTTGGGGCGGGCGAAGGGCTTGGGGGTGTCGATGCGGGACTGCGTCTTGATCGGTGCCTTGCGGGCCCAGTCGCGCTCGACCCAGTACGGGTCGTAGGCGTCGAACGTGGTGAGCTCGATGTCCTTGATCCACTTGCAGGCGGAGACGTAGCCGTAGAGGCCGGGCACGACCATGCGGACAGGGAAGCCGTGTTCGAAGGGCAGCGGTTCGCCGTTCATCCCGAGGGCGAGGAGGGCGTCGCGGCCGTCCATCACGTCCTCGACCGGGCTGCCGGTCGTCATGCCGTCCACCGAGCGGGCCACCAACTGGTCCGCCGGGCCTCCTTTCGAGGGCGCCTTCACCCCGCACTCGGCCAGCAGATCCGCCAGTCGTACGCCGATCCAGCGGGCGTTGCCGACGTACGGGCCGCCGACCTCGTTCGACACGCAGGTGAGCGTGATGTCGCGTTCGATCAGCTCGCGCCGCAGAAGGTCGTCGAAGGTGAGGGTGACCGGCCGGGTGACACCTTCGCCGTGGATGCGCAGCCGCCATTGCGTCGCGTCGACCTTGGGCACCACGAGGGCGGTGTCGACGCGGTAGAAGTCATCGTTGGGTGTGACGAAGGGGCTGACCCCGGGGAGCCGCAGCTGGGCACCCTTGGGTACGGCCCGGGCAGGGGAGCCGGGCGCGGGCAGCACCAGGTTCGTTCGGGAGGCGACCGCGTCCCGGCCGCTCGAACCGCTCAGGGAGCGGCCGAGCAGCCCGGCTCCGGCGGACGCGACCGCTGCGGCGCTCGCCGCGATCACGAAGCCGCGGCGGTCCCATCCCTCGTCGGACGCCGGTGCGCCGGGCGCGGGTTCCGGGGGCGTGAGGCAGCCCACCAGGACGTACAGCAGTACAGCTCCGACGGCGGCGCCGGCCACGGACGGCAGCGCGTCGGCGACACCGGTCGAGTCGGGCCTGCCGGTCGCGGCGACCGCGCCGACTGCTCCGAACAGCAGCACGCCGGCTGCCCCGGTGCGCCGGAACCGCAGCGCGGCAATTCCCAGCGCCGGCGCGAAAAGTGCCAGTACCGCGAGAATTCCCAGCTGCAGAACCAGTTTGTCGTCGCTGCCGAAATTGCGGATCGCCCAGTCCTTCACCGCGGCGGGCGTACGGTCGATCGCCGCGCCGCCGACCGCGACAACCGGACCGGCCTGCGGACGTCCTCCGCCTGCCACCAGTTCGGCGACCGCGAGCGCCGCGAAACCTGCCAACGCGCCGCTGAGCGCGCCCAGCAGCGGCCGGGTCGGGCTGCTGCGGCGGCATCCGCTCCGTGGTTCCTGCTCGTTCTCGGTCACGGGGGGAATCCGGCTCCGAAAGCCGCGCGGATTGGTCGCTCCCACGATCGGATGAATTTCGTTTTCCGACCAATCCGCGCCCGCTTCGGCTACGGATTGCGAATTAAAGAGGTACCCAAAGAGGTCCCTTGCCGTCCGGCCGTGGAGCGGAAACGCATGGTGCTGCCGCGCATCGGAGCCTTCCTGCCCCGTGCCGGCGCCGCCCGCCCCGCATCCGTACGGTCCTGGTTTCCCGAAGTTCTCCGTAACGGGGACGGCGCCGCGGTGTCCAACCTTCAGAAGACCGGACGAGAGGAGCCGCCCAGTGGTGGGGGCCCGCACACAGAGCGAACCACCGGACACCCGGGCCGACACGACGGCCCCGGACGACGCCCTGCTGGCGGTCCGTGCCGCGGAGGGGGACGAGGACGCCTTCGCCGTGCTCGTGCAACGCCACGCGGCGGCGCTGATCCGCCTCGCCACGAGTCTGCTCGGGACCGGCGCCGAGGCGGAGGACGCCGTACAGGACGCCTTCCTCAGCGCCTGGCGGCGGCTGCCTGAGTTCCAGGGGCGTTCCTCCTTCGGCACCTGGATGTACCGGATCGTCACCAACCGCTGCCTGAGCGTGCTGCGGGCCCGCAAGCCCGTGGCACCGCTGGAGGCGGCGGGTGACGTGCCAGCGGCCGAACACGCCACCTCTCCGGCCCGGATCACCGAGGGCCGCGACGCGGTCCGCGAACTGCGGGAGGCCCTCGACCTGCTCTCGGCCGAACAACGGGCCTGCTGGGTACTGCGGGAACTGGACGGCCGGTCCTACGAGTTCGTCGCGGACGCGGTCGGCATCAGCCAGGAGGCCGTCCGTGCCCGTGTCTTCCGCGCACGCCGTCGTCTCACACAAGCACTGGGGGCCTGGCGATGACCGACCGCACCGACCCGTCGAACAGCGCGTTCACCCACGCTGACGACGAACTCCTGCCGTGCGGACGGCTGGTGTCGCGGACCTGGGACGACTGGGAACAGCAGACCGACGACGCACACCTGCGGTCCTGCCCGCACTGCCGGGACGCCGTGCGGGGACTGGACGACCTGGAGTCCGTGGTGCGCGGCCTGCGAGCGGAGTCGGCGGACACCTCCGCCTACGACGCCGAGCCGCTGACCCGGCGGATCATGGACGTCGTACGCCTCGAACTACGCCCGGGCCGCCCCCTGCCCCTCGGCGAACCCGCCGAGGATCTGTGGATCATGGAGGCCGTCGCGGCCCGCGCACTGCGCGCGGCGGCCGAGACGGTCGCGGGCGTCCGGGCGGGTTCCTGCCGCCTCGTCGACGCCCGCGTTGACGGGACAGACGGCACATGCGATTCCGGCGGGGTCCGCCTCGACATCCACGCCCCGGTGGGTGTCTCCCTGCCGGAACTCACCGACCGGGTACGCGCCCGTGTGTGGGAGGCCGCGGACCGCGAACTGGGCGTGGTCCTGGCGTCCGTGGACATCCGTGTCACCGACCTCGTCGCCGGTACGGCCGACGACGGCCAGGAAGGTCGTACGCCATGACCGCGCACCACGAGATCACAGCGCACGCGAAGCTCGTCGAGGAAGTCGCCACGGCTGTCCAGGCTGTGCCGGGAGTGGCCTTCCTCAGGCCGGGTCTGGCCGACCGGCTGCGCTCCGCGCCGGCACGGCCCACGCCAGGTACCGGCGGGGCACCTCCGGCCGGAGTGCGCATGACCCGGCCGGACGGCGAGGGCCCGTGGCACGTCGAGATCCACGTCGTCGCGCTTCGGCGGGCCAGGACCCTGGACGTGGCCCGCCTCGTCCGGAGCGCCGTCGAGCACCGCCTGGACTCCCTGGTGCCCGCGCAGCAGACGCCGCGGGTCACCGTGACGGTCACGGGCCTCGTCTGACGCCGGATCACCGGATCGGGCCCGGCCTCCTCCGGCAGCCGTCCCGGCACACGCTGTGCCGGGACGGCCGTGCGGTGAGCGGTACGCACCGCCGCCGGCCGGGCACCGGTCCGTGGGCCGGCCGCAGCGGTCCCGGCGTGATCGGGTCCGGTCGGTGCGGTAGGGCCCGTCTCCCAGGGCAGGGCCGTGGACGGCCGGGCCTCGCCGTCGCCGGTCTGACCCGGTCGGCCGTTCAGTCGTTCAGCCAGGGAAGGTCATCAGGGCGAGCGGGGCGGATGTGGGCTGCTTGGAGCCGCCGCCGGGTTCGACGGTGATGCCCATGCCCGACGCCTTGTCGACGGTGCCCTGCATCAGGAGGGCCTGGTCACTGCGGTCGGGGTCCATCAGGCCGGCGGACCGCATGGTCCCGCCGTCGTCGAACCAGAGCTGGTAGACCTTCCCGCCGGGAGGACGGGCCATCCCGGAGGCGACGAACACGGCCTTGTCCCGGCTGTGGGAGACGACGACAGTACCGGTGGCGCCGTCGGCCAGCTTGGCGGCCCGGGTCCTGGCGTCCGGCGCGGCCAGTACGGCGGCCACCTCGTCCGCCGCCTGCTCGGTGCGGCGCGCCTGGTCGCGGGCGTCCTCGGCTCGCTGGTGCTGCCACACGGCCGTCCCGCCGAGCGCCGTGGCCGCCGCCAGGCAGGCGGCGAGCGCCCACCTGGACAGTACCCGGGCCCGCAGACGGGCCCGGAGGGGGAGGGCCTGGGCCCGCTTGCCGGGCGTCTCCTGCCGGACCGCGGTGATCCGGCGCAGCACCTGTTCGCGCAGCACCGGACGGGGTGCCGTGGCGACGGCGAGTCCCAGGCGAGCCGCGGTCGCGCTCAGCTCGGCCGTCTCCTGCGCACACGCTTCGCAGCCCGGCAGGTGGCGCTCGAACGCGGCACTCTCCTCGTCGGACAGAGCGTGCAGTGCGTAGGCGCCCGTCAGCTGGTGCAGATCGATGGTCGTCACGCGGTCACCCCCAGGCAGTCGCGCAGCCGGATGAGCCCGTCACGCAGTCGGGTCTTGACGGTCCCCAGCGGAACCGCCAGCGCCTCCGCCACCTCGCGGTAGGTCAGCCCCCGGTAGTACGCCAGGGTGACGGCCTGATGCTGGAGCTCGGTCAGCGTGCGCAGACAGCGCCGTACCTGTTCCCGCTCCAGCCGTGCCTCGACGTGCTCGGCCACCTCGTCGTACTCGGGCAGTTGGTCCAGCAGCGCGGCCTTGTGCTCCCGGGCGGCAGCGGCGTCCACCGAGCGCACCCGGTCCACCGCCCTGCGGTGCGCCAGGGTGAGGATCCAGTTGATGGCCGTACCGACGTCGGGCCGATAGCGGGGAGAGGTCCGCCACACCTCCACGAGAACCTCCTGCGCCACTTCCTCCGACTGAGCCTGATCGCGCAGCACGGCGCGCACCACACCCGTCACCGGACTCACCACGGCGTCGTAGACACCGGCGAACGCGTCCTCGTCGCCCAGAGCCACACGGCTCACCAACTCCTGCAAGTCAGGCCCCGCCGAGGGATTTCTACTGATCTGCACTACTTCTTTCACCGAGGGCCTCCACGGTCGGGACATGTCCGGGCGTAATCCGTTCCCGCCGAGAGCTTGGATTGGTTGCACTGACGAGGAAATCGCAGGTGACGTGGGAGAACCCGGACGGCACAGCAACGATCACCGAGTCTCACCGGTGCGCCAGGAGCTCCGCCGCTCACGCTTCGGTCGGTGACTGCCATGCCTTCGACCCGCCCCGAGCGAGGCCGCACGAAGGCATGGCCGGATCGGAAGGCTTCGGGCCGCACTGTGCGGCACGGCCCGGAAGCGTTCTCCTGGGACTGTGCTGGTGAGGTGTGGCTGGACGAGTCCGTCCTGTCGATCAAGGTTGGCGGTGCCAGGCCGTCATGAGGTACTCGTGACTGTCCCGTGAGTTCCGGTCGAGCTGCGATGCTTCCGGATGTTGCTGGTCGCAGGGGGCCGTACGGGTGACTGTCAGGCCCCTCGGACGGAGTAGTGCCAGGGCCCCGTGGCGGGTTCGCTCCTATCGTGGAACCGCTCACTGACGGTCGGCGCCGAGGCAGGCAGCACATGAGGGAACCGCAGATCGACTATGCGGCGGTTTTCCGGGCCCTGCCCGGCATGGTGGCGCTGCTCACCCCCGACCTGGACTACGTCGACGCCAACGACGACTTCCAGCGGCTGTCCGGGCGCACCCGCGAGCAGCTGCTGGGCCGCTACATCTTCGATGTCTTCCCCGAGAACCCCAACGAGCCGGCCGCGGCCGGCATGCGGGAGACCGAGGCATCGATGCGCCGCGCGGCGACCACCGGTGAGCGCGACACGATGGCGCTGATCCGCTACGACATCGAGGACCCCACGCGGCCCGGCCATTGGCAGGAGCACTACTGGAGCCCGGTCAACGCACCCGTCCTCGGCCCCGACGGGCAGGTGGCGCTGATCGTGCACCGGGTGGAGGAGGTCACCGAACTCATCCGCGCATTCGGACGCCCCGGCGGCGACAGCAGGGCCCGCGTGCTGGAGTCCGAGCTGTACACGAGGGCCAGAGAACTGCAGGAGGTCAACGAACGTCTGCGCAAGGCGCACGCCCGCGACCGTGAGGTCGCGCTGGCCCTGCAGGCGGCGATGCTGCCGCCACCCGGCCCGACCGGGCCGCACGTAACTGCCGTGCGCTATCGGCCCGCCGTCGGAGCATTGAACGTGTGCGGCGACTGGTACGACCTGGTCGACCTGCCCGGCGAGAGCCTCGCGGTAGCCGTGGGTGACGTCGTCGGCCACGGCCTGGGGGCTGCCTGCGTCATGGGACAGCTGCGCAGCGCCCTGAGCGCGGCCTGCCGAGTCGCCGAGGGCCCGGCCCAGGCGCTGGATGCCCTCGGCCTGTACGCCCGCTCCGTCGAGGGCGCCGAATCGACCACCGCGGCGACGACGTTCGTCGACTGGGGCGACCACTCCATCACCTACAGCTGCGCCGGACACCCTCCGCCCGCGCTGCTCCGCCCCGACGGAACCGTGATCTTCCTCGACCGGGCCACCGACCCGCCGCTCGGCGCCCGGCCCGAACACATCCCCCGCGCCCAGGCCCGCACGCCTTTCAGTGAGGGCGCCACCCTTGTCCTGTACACGGACGGCCTGATCGAGCGCCGCACCGAGGACATCGACACGGGGCTGGCCCGACTCGCCGACGCCCTCACCCGCCACCGTCGGCTGGACCCCGAGGCCCTGGCCGACGCCCTCCTGGCCGACCTCCTCCCGTCAAACGGCAACGCGGACGACACCGCGCTGGTCGTCATCCCCCTGTGACTCCGATCGCAGGACCGTGACGCGCCGGCGGACACCCTGGACAAGGAACTCGAGCCGACGCAGGCGGAGCGCCGGCAACTGGTCACCGCCGCGATCGGCTGGGGTCGCAGTGACAGCGAGATCGCTGTCCGCGCCAGGCTGCCCCGGCGGGCGGTGCACAAGCTCCGCACCGCAGAGTAGGTGTCCCGTCTCCGTCGATACGGTCTGCGTCTCAAACCCCTTGTGTCAGAAGCTGTCTTCCTTTGCGTCGCCTTGTATCGAGGGTTTGACACAAGATCCCGCACCAGGGCATCTTGTACTCACCACTTGATACAAGATGATCTGGGGGGATCTCCATATGCTCGACACCGTCCCGCTCCAGTCCCGGTTCCTCGAACACGCCGACCACTACGCCCGCTGGTCCGGTCTGGGCGTCGGCGTCGTGGCCGCACAGCAGTTGGTCACCATGGAGAGCGACGACATCACGATGCCCCTCGTGTTCGCCATCACCGCTTTCGGCCTGTGTGCGGTGGGCGGTGTCCTGCTCGGTGACGCCCTGACCCTGCGTCCCCAGGAAGCCGTACGCACCGCGAGTCTCGCCCCGCGCCTGGTCCGAGCCCACGTGCCGCCCCGTATGACGCCCCTGCTTCTCCTGCAGGCGGTCTCCCTCACCATCCTGCTGGTGATCGGTGTGGTCACGGCATCCTCCGACCCGGGCCGGATAGGCGGAGCAGGGCGTGTCATGACCGTCACCTGCGAAGGGATACGCACTTCCCTCGGCCCCTGGCCGGGCCTGTACTACAGCGGCCCGATGTTCGCCGCCCTCGCGGTCGGAACCCCCGCCTGCGTCTGGGCCCTGCGCCGTATCGCCCACGGGCCGGGCAACGACCAGCAGCGCCGTGACCGCGCGTGGGCGATCACCGGAGCCTGGGGGCTGCTGGTGTCGAGCCAGGTACTGCTCGTCGTTCTGATGATCTTCGTCGCGCTGACGGAGAATGCCTGCGCCGGCCCGCTTGGCGCCGCCACCATCGTGGTGATCTGCCCCCTGGGCCTGCTGAGCATGTTCACCTTCGGATGGTCTCTGATCACCGTGGTGGCACCCCGGGCGGTCGACGACGAGGCAGCCGACAATGGGACTTTCGACGATGAGTGACCCCGCCGTCCGCGTCGACACCACCAGCCAGGTGCCGCCGTACGAGCAGATCCGCGCCCAGCTGGCCGCGCTTATCCGCACCGGCCGGCTGACCGAGGGCGAGCGCCTGCCGACCGTGCGCCAGCTCGCCGCCGACCTGGGCCTGGCGCCGGGCACCGTGGCCCGCGCCTACCGCGAGCTGGAGGCCGCCGAGCTGATCCGCACCCGCCGTGGCGCGGGTACCCGGGTAGCGGCACTCCCGTCCGAGCCGCACGCGCACGATGCCGACCAACTCGCCACTCTGGCCCGGCACTTCACCTCCGCCGCCCGAGCGCTCGGCGCCGACACCGAGGCCATCCTGACCGCCGTCCGCGACGCCCTGGACCCGGGGCCCGCCTCCTCTTCGGCCACCGCCGGCAGCGGAGCAGGTGGCCCCAAGACGGCCGAGGCGTCGGCGCAAGTCACAGGCGTGAGGAACAAGCTTGAGCAGCAGACGTAGGTAACAGACGTAACAGGCACGGGTAACAGTGGGTGATGAGCCACTGTTACGCCACGGCGCGACCACTGAAACAGCAGGGCCGGACCAGCTCAATTGAGACGGCATCCGGCGTCCCCCGCCCAGGACCACATCACCCGAGACTCCCGGCGCCCCCATGCCCCAGCTGAACTGGTCGCCGCAGGTCAGGGGTCCGACTCGAAGTCAGATCATTTAAGACGGGACAGTAGGTAATCGGCCCATCTTCGCTGTCACGAACAGATCAGTGGCTCACCTTTGCTGACACCAACTGTCGTCGATCCATCTTCAGCGGCAAGCGGCCCAAGAACGCTGTCGCAGGACAACCGTCCGGGACCCGTTCACTTCACTCTGCAGACTCGGCGGGAAAGCGCAGGCAGAAAGGGAACGGGCAGGCGGGTTGGATCCTGCCTTCCGCCATCCGCTTGCTACCACCCTGCTACCATGCTGGTGTGACTACCGGGAAGAAGCAGACGCAGGTCCGGCTTGAAGAGGAAGTGCTCGCGGCCGGCAAGGCTGCCGCGGCCGCCCGCCGACTGGACTTCAACAAGTACGTGGAGCGGCTCATCATTGAGGACACCACCGGTGCCCGCGCCGCCGGTATGGCCGCGGCTCAGCGACTCATCGACGACCACGGCATGTTCCTCGACGATCTGGAGCAGCAGCTCGACGCTCCGTACGCCGAGCCGCGGCCGGGCGCCGCCGCGTGATCCTGCACGTCGACGAATCCTGGATCCTCGAAGTGGCGGAACGGGCCGGCCACCGCGACCCGGCCGCCGACGACTACGGCGTCCCCATCGCCGCCGTCGCCCGCCACCGCGGCGAACTCCTCGACACACCCGTCTACGACGGCGCCTACTCCCGCGCCGCCGCCCTGGTGCACACCCTGGGCCGATGCCGCTGGCTGGAGCGCTCCAACCTCACCGTCGCCTGTGCCGCCGCAGTCATGTATCTCGAGGCCAGCAACATCCCCGTCAATCCCACCCGCGAACAGCTCACCGCACTCGCCCACGAGCTGAACAACCCGCGCTGCAGCGCCGCCCGGATCACCTCCTTCCTGCGCACCTGGAAGCCCTGAGCCCGAACCGGATGATGATCGCCTCAGGTCGCCCGCAGCTTCTGGAGCCGGTGGAGAGCGGTGGCCCACGGGTGCGCTGCGAGCCGCCGATCTGAGTTCGGTGGCCAAGGCGGCGCTAGTTGGGGTGTGGCAGCAATTGCGGGGAGCCGTCGCAGTGGGTACCGGAGCTGTTCGATTCCTCCGTGAGCGCCGGGGGTGCCTTCCCGGTTCGAGCCGTGCCCTCCCGCCGGCGCGGTTGTCCCTCGCGATCCCAGTAGTACTGGTGGATCCAGACCTGTCGCAGGATCTCCCTGTCGCAATATCCGCAGACGGGGTGGGGGCATCGGACGCCCGGGCCGAGGCGAGAAGTTTCTGCCCGTCCCCGCCGAACTCCTCGGCACGTTCGCGCAGCAACTTTCTCGATCTCGACTTTCCGGCCGTATCGTTTGGCCCAGTCGGGCTGGATCAGCGGCAGCAGTCGGTTGGGATCGGCCTTGGCGATCTCCTCCAGCGCAGCCCGCACACTCTCGCCCGCCACCTCCAGTCGGCTCAACCGCTGCCAGGACATGGATGGCATCTACGCTGTCGGCCCCGCCCCTTGAGCAGCCCGGCCGCCACCAGGCGGTCTGATGAGGGGTTTGGGTGTCCGTCTGGAGGCGCCTGGGGGTGTACGTCCTCGGATCTTCTTTCAGCAGGTGCCCGAGGGCAAGACAGCCAACAACCGCCTGCGCCTGGACGTACGCGCTGCACCCGACGTGCACGGCGACGAGCGGATGGCCGCGCTCGAAGCGGAGTGCGAGCGCCTTGTCGGTCTCGGCGCCACCCGCTTGCGCCGCGACGAGCCGACGCCTCTGCCGGCGCAAGCTACATCGTGATGGCTGACCCGGAGGGAAACGAGTTCTGCTTGGACTGAACGAGGGGGAACTTCACCCCGGTGAGGTCTTCGGAGACGACCCACAGCCGCTGCTGGACGGCTGCCTCGTACGACTGTGGGCTGGAGGTGACCAGCCGGGGGTGGCCCTTGACCTCGTTGCGTCCGCCGGGACCGTAGTACTGGCCGCCGAGCGCGGCGGGGTCGGTGGCCGCGCGCAGGGTCGGCAGCGCGCCCATCGCCGGCGTCTGGGTGATCAGCGGCGCGAGCCAGGTGAGCGGAAGCCGGAGGGCCGCGGGGGTGTTGCGGGCGAGTTCGGTGCTGGACATGCCGGGGTGCGCGGCCAACGCGACGGTGGTGCCGTGCGTGGCGAGCCGGCGCTGCAGCTCGTACGTGAACATCAGGTTGGCCAGCTTGGACTGACCGTAGGCGCCGACCCGGCCGTACGACCGCTCCCACTGCAGGTCGTCGAAGTGGATCGCGGCCCGGATGCGGTGGCCGGTGCTGCTGACCGTCACCACGCGCGAGCCGGGCACCGGCAGCATCAGGTCCAGCAGCAGCCCGGTGAGCGCGAAGTGGCCGAGGTGGTTGGTGCCGAACTGCATCTCGAAGCCGTCCCGGGTGGTCTGCTTCGGGGTGTACATCACGCCGGCGTTGTTGATCAGCAGGTCGATTCGGTCGAGCCGGGACCGCAGCGCCGCCGCCGCGGTCCGGACGGAGTCGAGCGAGGTCAGGTCCAGCGCCTGCACGGTCACGTCGCCGGTCATGCGGGCCGCGGCCTGCTCGCCCCTCTCGACGTTGCGCACGGCGAGCACCACGGACGCCCCGCGCTCGGCGAGCGCCTTGGCGGTCTCGTACCCCAGTCCGGTGTTGGCCCCGGTCACCACGGCCACGCGCCCGCGCTGGTCCGGAATGTTCTCCGTCGTCCACTTCTCGCTCATGTCAGGCTCCCAATCAGGTAACGTACCGTAGGTATCTTGTGTCGATGACGTTAAAGTACTTTCGGTACGTTGTCAACGTACCGACGGTACCTAAGTTAGGCTGGTGATCGTGACTTTCCAGCGGGCGCGAACCGAAGAGCAGCGGGAGATCCGCCGACGGGCGATCCTCGACATGGCGTCGGCGATGCTCGACGAGATGCCCGTGGCCGCGGTCACTCTGAACGAGCTCAGTCGCCGGGTAGGCCTGGCGAAGCCGAACGTGCTGCGCTACTTCGAGTCGCGCGAGGCGGTGCTGCTGGAACTGCTGGACCAGTTCCTGCAGGAGTGGCTGACGGAACTGGCAGACGAGTTGGCCGCCGGCATCGACGAAGAGCTACCCATGGCCGAGCGGGCGGCAGCGGTGGCCGAGATCCTCAGCCGCTCACTCTCCGGCCGAGTGGTGCTGTGCGACCTCTTCGGCGCGCAGGGCAGCGTCCTGGAACACAACGTCTCCGTCGAGGTCGTGGCACGCTACAAGCGCGCCTCCCTGGACCGCCTGACAACCATGACCGCCCTGATCCAGAAGTACCTGCCGGAGCTGGGCGAGAACGCGACACTGTTCAGCCTGCAAACCGTGGTCATGGCCGGCGCGCTGTCGGCGTACAGCACACCCCCACCCAGCCTGCAGGCGGCCTACCAGGCCGAGCCCGAGCTGGCCCGCTTCCACCTGGAGCTGAAGGACTCGTTGAAGCTGGCCCTGACCGCAGCCCTCCTGGGCGTGCTACCCCGCCGCTGACCTGCGTTGCACCGGACAGGCCAGAACCTCTGTACTTCTTGCGCTCGGACGCTGGAGGGGCCGGGGCGCCCAAGATCGAGCCGCCGGCTCTTCCTCGGGCCCGGCGGCTGAGCCGTCACGCCGACGGCGGCGGCAGCGCCCGGCGGACCTGGTCGACCGAGGTGTGCAGAGCCGCAGCGAGCGCGGCCGTTTCGGGCACGCTCACCCTGCTCGACGGCGGCGTAGAGACTGCGGCTGATGCCCAGCGCGGCAGTGACGTCGTCCTGGGGCAGCCTCAGTCGCGCGCGGCGTGACGAGCATGACCGGTGTTCCGGGTGCCGGCAACTGCAGCACGTCGACGCCGAGCATGGCCGCCAGCTCCTGCACCGCCTTCGCCTGCGGCTCGGTCCGGCGGGACCGTGACCACGACTTCACCGGACGCCACGTCGCGGTGATCGGAACGGGCGCGAGCGTGGCTCAGTTCGTTCCCCACCTGGCCGAACAGGCCGAAAAGCTCTACGTGTTCCAGCTGACACCACACTGGGTGACGCCTCGCGGCGATGCGGAGATCCCTTCGCGTCGGCGTCGTCTCCGTCTCGGTCGGATGCCCCTCGTGCAGCGGCTGCGACGCTGGGCGACGTACTGGGAGTTCTGGACACTGGCCCGGGGGTTCCTCGGACACCCCGAGGTCGTCGAGTGCCACCGGCAGCGAGCGCTGGACTTCATCAAGGAGTCCGTATCCGATGAGACGATGAGGGCAGTGCCGACGCCCGACTACGCCCCCGGGTGCAAGCGCCGGTTCGTTTCGGACGACTGGTTCCCCGCGCTTCAGCGCAGCAACGTCGAACTGGTCACGACCGGCCTGCGCGAGATCACGACGGACGCGGTCGTCGCGGCGGACGGCTCACCGGGCCCGGTCGACAGGATCGTCATGGGACGGCGCCGCCACGAAGCTCGGCATCGCGACCTCGGCGTTCTCGAACTTCTTCATGATGCTGGGCCCGAACACCGAACTCGGGCACAACTCGATGGTGTTCATGATCGAGGCCCAGGCCCGCTACATCGTCGGCGCCATCAAGCACGCACATGTGAGGAGGACAGGGGCTCTCGAACTGCGCCCGGAGGTTCAGGCGAGCGCCTACGGACAGACTCAGCGGTCGATGAGGAAGGCCGTCTGGGTATCCGGCGGTTGCCGCAGCTGGTACCGGTCGGCGGACGGCCGCATCGACACGCTGTGGCCGGGTACGACTGTCTCCTACTGGTGGCAGTCGAAGCGATTCAAGCCCGGTGACTATCGGGTTACGGAGGAGGAGACAGCGAGCGGGACGGTGTAGACGCTCACAGGCCGGGCCTGTTGACTATGGACCCCGCCCCACTGGGCAGGAGCGACGCCGTTCCGGCACGTCATGGATGCGGCTTGATCGGAAGGTATCCGTACGCAGATGCGACTTGTGCTCATCGGCCCTCCTGGCGCAGGCAAGGGCACCCAGGCGGCGATCCTCCGCAAGGATTTCGGTATCCCTCACATCTCCACCGGCGATCTGTTCCGCGAACACGTCAGCCGTCGGACAGCACTGGGGCAGGACGCCCAGCGGTATCTCGACACGGGTGAACTGGTCCCCGATCACATCACGGGCGAGGTGATCCGCCGACGGCTGGCGGAATCGGACGCGCAGCGGGGCTTCCTCCTCGACGGCTTCCCGCGAACCGTGCAACAAGCGGAGGAACTTGAGTCGATGCTCCCCGATGTGGAGGGCGGGATCGACGCCGTACTGGAGTTCACCGCCCCCGAAGACGTCGTGGTGAGCAGGCTGTTGAGCCGTGGCCGCGCGGACGACACCGAGCAGGTCATCCGGAACCGGCAACAGGTCTACCGCAACCAGACCGCCCCGCTCCTCGCCTACTACGCCACCAGGCTGCTGACGATCCATGCCGTCGGCTCCGCCGAGCAGATCGGCGAGCGGGTGCTGACGGCCTTGGAGGAACGGGGCCTCGTAGCGAGTCAGGGCGAGAGTGGTGCGCGGCCTTGACACGGGTCCGCCCTTCACATGTCCCGGCAGAGATCGGCCTGCTCCCTGACCTGCGGCGCTGAGTTGGCAGGGGCTCGTGCAGGTCGGATCTCGTTGTTCCACATGCGAAACACGGTGCACTTGCCGCTCTTGTCGAGCGTCACCGCCCAGAGGTTGGCGAAGGCGCCCAGCTCTTCGTAGCGGCCGGTACCTTCGATCGCTGCTGTGTCACCGTTGACGGTGAGGATGGACCAGCGGTGGGGCTCGATGAGTGATGCCATCGAGCCCCACCGCCCGGCTCCCGGAGGGGTCTCAGGCAGGCCTTGTGGGGCGGTCGGTCACAGGGTGAGTTCCTTGGTGATGCGGTCGAGCATGAAGGCCGAGGACTCGTGGGCGCGTTCCTCCCAGGCGAAGACGCACGCGGTGGCCACGCCGTCGAAGTTGAGGTCGCGCAGGGTGCCGAAGAAGGTGTCCCAGTCGACCTCGCCCTGGTCGATGTCGAGGTGCTGGTGGATGCGGGCCGTGGTGCCGGGCGGGTTGAGGATGTAGCGCAGGCCGGAGGAGCCCTTGTGGTTGAAGGAGTCGGCGATGTGCACGTGCTGGAGCTTGTCCCCGGCGTAGCGCATCATCTTCGCGATGTCCGCCCCGACTTCGGAGGCTCCGGAGAGGTGGAAGGAGTGCGGGGCGCAGTAGAGGTAGTTCACCCAGGGCTTGTTGATCGCCCGGACGAGGTCGACGGCGGGGGTGTTCTCCTCGCAGAAGTCGTCCGGGTGGGCCTCGAGGTTGAGGGCGATGCCCTCGCGCTCGAAGACGGGCAGCAGCTCGTCCATGGAGCGCCAGAAGGCGGCCTCGCTCGCGGCGGCCTGCTCGGGGCGGCCGTTGAACTCCGAGTTCATCAGGGGGCATCCGAGATCGGCGGTGATCTCGATCATGCGCTTCCAGTAGCGGACGGCGGCCTGTCGCTCGGTCTCGTCCGGCGAGGACCACTTGTACAGAGGGAGCACGGAGGACAGCTTGATGCCGTGTGTGCGCAGGGAGTTCTTCAGCGCGGCTATGCGTTCGTCGTCGGCGCGCGGGTGCAGGAAGAAGGGCATGAAGTCGTCGCGGGGTGACAACTCGATGTGTTCGTAGCCGAGTTCGGCGACCGTACGCACCATGTCGTCGATGGGCAGGGCGCGGAACATGTACGGGTCGAGGGCGATCTTCATGCGGTGCCTCCGTAGAGTGCGGGCCGGGGCTTGAGGTCGGTGGCGATGACGTGGCCCGACTCCAGGGCCTCGACGGTCGCGCTGGTGATGACGGTGGCCGCGTAGCCGTCCCATGCCGAGGGGCCGGTGGGTTCGTTGCCGGCGGCGATTCCCGCGATCCACTCGCGGAACTCGGTGTCGAAGGCGTCCGAGAATCGGCCCACCCAGTCCGTGAGGACCTCCGTGCTGTGCTGTCCGGCGCTGCGCAGGCCGACCGAGGCCGGGTCGGGCAGGCGGACCAGGCCCTCCTCGCCGACTGCCTCGCACTGGATGTCGTAGCCGTACTGGCAGTTGACGAAGACCTCCAGGTCGATGCGGACGCCCTTGGCGGTCTCGAAGAGCATGATCTGCGGGTCCTTCAGGTGGGTGAACCGCTTGCTCGTGGCGCGCGGGGTGATCACCTGGGTGGAGACGATCTCGTCGTCGAGCAGCCAGCGCAGTACGTCCACCTCGTGCACGGCTGTGTCCAGGGCGGCCATGGCGGAGGTGTACGACTGCGGGACGGTCGGGTTGCGGTGGGCGCAGTGCACGATCAGCGGCTCACCGATGCGACCGGCGTCGATGATCTGCTTCATCTGCCGGTATCCGGCGTCGTAGCGGCGCATGAAGCCGACCTGGACCAGGCGGCGGCCGTGGGCCGTCTCCGCCTCGACGATCTTCAGGCAGTCCTCGGCCGTCGTGGCCAGCGGCTTCTCGCAGAACACCGGTTTCCCGGCGGCTACCGCGTTCAGTACGTGTTCGGCGTGGGTCGGGCCCCACGACGTCACGAGGACCGCGTCGACGTCGTCCGCCGCGATCACGGCTGCGCCGTCGGCCAGCACCCGGGCACCGACCGGCGCCGCTGCCTCCTCGGCGCGGGCTGCGTCGATGTCGGTGACCGCGGTGACACGGGCGCCTGTGACGGTGTGGGTGAGGCGCCGGATGTGCTCCTTGCCGATCCCGCCGACGCCGATGACGCCTACGCGCACAGTCATGGTTGGTGATCCTTTCTGCGGAACAGGGGAAATCAGGAGAAGCGCGCCCGGAGTTCGGCTTCGAGGGTTTCGAGGGTGCGGCCCTTGGTCTCGGGGACGTAGAGCTTGACGAAGGCGAGCGAGAAGACGCCCGCCACCACGAAGAGGAAGAAGGTGTTGGAGATCCCGATGCCGGAGACCAGGGACGGGAAGACCAGGCCGATCGCGAAATTGGTGAGCCACAGCACCACCGCCGCGACACCCATCCCGAATCCGCGCATCCGCATCGGGAAGATCTCGGAGAGCATCAGCCAGGTCACCGGCGAGATCGCACCCTGCTGGAAGGCGAGGAAGGTGACCGTCATCGCGAGCACCGCGAACGCCCGGCCGTCGCCGGAAGGCAGCACCAGAGAGAAGACACCGATCAGCAACAGAGCTGCTGTCGTGCCGATCTGACCGGTCATCAGCATGGGGCGGCGGTTGACGCGGCCCAGCAGCCAGATGCCGACGAAGGTGGCGAGCACCGAGATGACGCCGTTGGCGATGTTCGCGGTCAGGGCGCTGTCGGCGGTGAAGCCGGCGTCGGTGAGGATCTGGGTGCCGTAGTACATGATCGTGTTGACGCCGGTGATCTGCTGCACGATCGCGATGCCGAACCCGACGAACATCAGCCGGCGCAGCCACGGTGCGGACTTCATGTCCTGCCAGCCGCCGAGTCTCTGCTGATCCTCCTTGACGGCGAGCGCGGACACCTCCCGCAGCTCTGCCTCGGCCCGCTGCTGGGACCGGACCTGCTTCAGTACCTCCAGGGCCTCGCTGAAGCGCGTCTTGGAGGCCAGCCAGCGCGGGCTCTCCGGCATGACCAGCATGCCGAACCAGAGCACGACGGCCGGGATCGTGGCGAGCACGAGCATGTAGCGCCACACGCCGCCGGACTCACCGCCCACCCGGGCGATGATCGCGTTGGAGGTGAACGCGAGCAGCTGACCGCTGACGATCATGAGTTCGTTGCGGGTGACCAGGGCGCCGCGCCGCTCGGCGGGCGAGATCTCGGCCAGATAGACCGGCACGGTCACCGAGGCGCCGCCGACCGCGAGGCCGAGCACGAAGCGGGCCACCACCATGACGGCGGTGTTCGGCGCGAGCGTGCAGCCGAGTGCGCCGACGAAGAACACCACCGCGAGAACGAGGATCGTACGGCGGCGCCCGCGCGCGTCCGACAGCCGGCCGCCGGTGACCGCGCCCAGCGCGGCGCCGAGCAGCAGCGAGCTGGTGACCATGCCCTCGGTGAAGGGGGTCAGGCCCAGGTCGTCGGTCATGTAGGGCAGGGCGCCGTTGATGACGCCGGTGTCGTAGCCGAAGAGCAGTCCGCCGAACGTGGCGATGACGGTGATGAGTCGCAGCCGCCGCGACACCGCCGGAGGGGCGTCGTCCGCGGCCACGGTGGTCGGGGCTTTGGGCATGTCGTTCCTGACGTCCATGGCCGCCTCCTACCGGTCGAGGCGCGGGCGGCGGGTTCCGGTCAGGCCGCAGATGGCCAGGTGCTCGCGGGTGCTGACCGCGATGGGCAGCGGTACCTCGGGCGTGCACGGGTACAGGTCCTGCTCGACGATGACGAACAACTCGGCGTCGAGCAGCGCGAGTTCGGCCACCACGTCGGCCGGATTCGGCACGCCTGCGGGAGGTGACACGCACACGCCGCGCTTGACCGCCTCCCCGAACGACAGGTCCTCGACGGCGACTTGGGCCAGCACCTCGGGATCCATCTGCTTGATGTGGACGTAGCCCACGCGCTCGCCGAAGCGGCGGATCAGATCGAGGTTGTCGCCGCCGCCATAGGCCACGTGCCCGGTGTCCAGACAGAGGTTGGTGTAGCGCGAGTCCGACTCGTTGAGCAGCCGCTCGATCTCCGGCTGAGTCTGGATGTGGCTGTCGGCGTGCGGATGGATGACGAGCCGTACGCCGTACTCGTCGAGCAGCAGTCTGCCGAGGCGGTCGGCGGATCGGCCGAAGCCCGCCCACTGTTCGGCGGTCAGCTCGGGCGACTCGGTGAACGCGCCGGTCTTCTCGTCCCGGTACATGGGCGGGATGAGGACGAGGTGGTGCGCGCCGGCGGCCTCGGTCAGTGCGGCGACCTGCCGGACATGGGCGAGCATCTCGTCCCACGCCTCCGGCCGGTGCAGCGCACCGAACGCGGTGCCGCCGGAGACCTGCAGACCACGGGCGTCCAGCTCCTCCTTCAGACGCTGCGGGTCGGTGGGCAGATAGCCGTACGGGCCGAGCTCCAGCCACTGGTAGCCGGCCGTGGCCAGCTCGTCGAGAAAGCGGGTGTACGGCACCTGGTGCTCGTCCTCGGGGAACCAGATGCCCCAGGAGTCAGGAGCGGAGCCCAGACAGAGGTTGCCGGCGATGGTGCGGAGCGGGCCTGGCGCCGTTGCCATGACATGTCCCTTCACCCCGAGATCGGGAGTTTCACGGTGCTTGCTGTCGCGCTCTACTAGCGCGCTCTAGTACGAGTACGATGACCCTGGTCCAAATGTCATGTCAATAGTCTGTTGCCGGGAGATTTCGAGTCCACCGGTCAAGGTGGACGGTGTCGGAAGGGCGGGTTCACAGGTGGATGCATCGGGCAAGCAGCGGCCCACGATGGCGGACGTCGCCGAGAAGGCCGGTGTCTCCAGGGCGCTCGTCTCCATCATCTTCCGCAACCAGCCGGGGGCCAGCGAGGAGACCCGACAGCGAGTGCTGCGGGTCGCCGACGAGATCGGCTACCGCCCCGACAGCGCGGCCCGGCTGCTGGCCCGCGGCCGCAGCCGCACGCTCGGCGTGATGTTCACCGTCCATCAGACCTTCCACACCGACCTCATCGAGGGCATCTACGCCGAGGTCGAGCGCCTTGGTTACGAAGTGCTGCTGTCGGGTGCCACCCAGGGCCGCAGCGAGCAGAAGGCCGTGGAAGCACTGCTCAGTCACCGCTGCGAGGCAGTGATCCTGCTCGGCTCGTTCGCGGAGCCCTCCTTCCTCGACGAACTCGGGCGCCGTACGGTCGCCGTCTCCGTCAGCCGCCGGGTTCCGCACGCCCACGTCGACTTCGTGCACACCGCCGAGGGCAAGGGCGTACGGCAGGCCATGGACCACCTCGTCGAGTTGGGGCACCGCAGGATCGTGCACATCGACGGTGGCACCGGCCCCGGCTCGGCCGAGCGGCGCCGCGCCTACCGGGCGGCGATGCGACGCCACGGGCTGGAGTCCGAGGCTCGTGTCATCCCCGGTGACCACACGGAGCGGTCGGGCATCGAGACCGGCCGTCTGTTCCTGGCGGAACGGGACCAGGGGCAGCCCCTGCCGACCGCGGTCCTCGCGGGCAACGACCGCAGCGCGATGGGCCTGTTGATGACCCTGACCAGGGCCGGCGTCGAGGTGCCGCGCGATCTGTCCGTCGTCGGCTATGACGACAGCCACCTCTCCCACCTGATGCCGATCGGCCTGACCACCGTCCGTCAGGACGCGGGGCTCATGGCGGAGTACGCGGTGCGCTTCGCGGTGGAGCGGTTGGAGAAGCCGGAACTGGAGCCGCGGGAAGCTGTGTTGGACCCGAAGCTGGTGGTCCGGGGGAGCAGCGGGCCGATCCCGGAACCGTCGGCCTGAGAGACGGACGTACGGTTCCGGGGCTGGGTGAACCGGTTACCGCGTTCCCTTTGCGGCGAACCCGGCGAACCCGGCGAACCCGGGGACGGCGGCCACGTTGTCCTTGGCGATGAAGGCCGGACCCGTCAGCACCGGCGCGGTGCCGCCTCCGCTGAGGTTGCCGTTGGCCTTGGAACCCATCTTCAAACCGGTGAGAGGCCTGACAGAGATACGGGTCAAAGGGGCAACTGAATGGATAGCTGCCGTGGGGACGAGGTTTGTGACGGTTCTTGTGAGCCCTCGCCGTGTTTCAGGGGAATGTCCGCGCAGCTCTGCCTGCGGCAGAACAGCGGCCGGACCGGGCTCGACGATCACTACAGTCCAGTCTCATGACGACGATTACGACGCGTACGGTCGAGTACCCGGCCGACGGTCTGACGATGATCGGGCACCTCGCGCTCCCGGCCGGTGTCGACCGCCGGCCCGCAGTGCTGCTCGGACCAGAGGGCACGGGGCTCAGCGACGTCGAGCGCCGCCGGGCCGATGCTCTCGCCGAGCTGGGATACATAGCGCTGGCCTTCGACCTTCACGGCGGGCGTTATTTGAGCGACCCCGAGGAGATGCTGGCCCGTTGCATGCCACTGCTCGCTGATCCCGACCGCATGCGGAGCATCGGCCATGCAGCGCTCGACGTGTTGCGCGCCGAACCGCGGACCGACCCCGACCGGATCGCCGCCGTCGGCTACGGCACCGGGGGCGCTGTCGGGCTGGAGCTCGGGCGCGACGGCGTCAACCTGCGCGCGATCGGCACAGTCAACGCACTTACCACGGGCCGACCGGGCGAGGCGGCGCGAATTCGCTGCCCGGTGTGGGCCGGGGTCGGGTCGGAAGACCCGATCATGCTGCCCGCGCAACGGAACGCGTTCACCGCCGAGATGCAGGCCGCGGGCGTCGACTGGCGCCTCGCGGTCTACGGCGGCGCCTTGCACGCCTTCCACCATCCGCCGGTCGACCACCCCACGGTCCCCGGCGTCGGCTACCACCCGCAGCACGCGCAGCGAGCCTGGCGCGACGTCGTCGACCTGCTCGCCGAGTGCCTGCCCATGACGGAGGATCTGAGGGCATGACCCGGGCGAACATGCTGACCGCCTGGGTCGCCCCTGCACCCGTACAGTGCGCACCGGCCGCATCGAGCAGGAGGTCGTGCTCGCCGCGCAGGGCGCGGAGCTGCTCATCGTCGCCCGTGACGGCGACCGCAGCCGCCTGGGCCCCAAGAGCCTGGCCCCGGCCGATCTTCCCGTCAGATGGTGTCAAAGGGACGCAACCGGAATCTGCCTGCCACTGCATCCGTCGCCCGGCCATAGGCGCTCGGTATATGGGCAGGCGCGGCATGAGGACGGTCCGCGGGGTGTGACAGTACTGTCGTCGCCATGACTGACAATTCGCTGCGTTCTGTCACCATCGAGCGGGCCGGCCCGGGCCGGTTCACCGTGACCAATGCCCGCGGGGGCACGCTGAGCTTCGGCACCGGCGGGGGTGCCGACTTCACGCCCGTCGAGTTGTTCCTCGCGGCCATCGGCGGCTGTACCGCGGCCGACGTAGAGGTTGCCACGAGTCGTCACGAGGAACCGACCACGTTCTCCGTCGCCGTGACCGGCAACAAGGTCGAGGACGAGAGCGGCAACCGGATGTCGAACCTCGAAGTCACCTTCTCTGTCGCGTTCCCGGACGGGCCGTCGGGGGAACGCGCCCGCACCATCCTGCCCCGAGCCGTGAAGACTTCGCACGACCGGCTCTGCACGGTCAGCCGCACCGTCGAGGCGGGCACACCGGTCAGCACGACCGTGTCCGACAGGACTGACGGCGCCTGACGCCCGAAGGCGACGCCGGAGCAAGCTGATCGGCGAGCTCCGGCGCCGCATGCTTGGTCAGCCGAAGCCGATCGTCACAGACGTCTCACCTGGGCCGGGCGAGCACATCCAGGACGTCGATTCCAAGGAATGCAGCCGCCCCTGGGTGAGCGTGAAGCGCGGCAGTACGAGGCCGTGACGCTCGGCGAAGGCGTCGACAACGCGGGCTGCGGCGGTTGTCCGGGCGAGCCCCCCCGGGTGGGGAAACCAAGGGAGGAGGGGCCAGTTTGGCGGGGAGGGCGCCGGTGGATTCCTCCTGCTCTCCGGTGCATCGGTCCGGAACGCGAGGACGGGGCCGCGGGGCCGTTCGTGACCGGGTCGGCCGATCGGTCGATCCCGTGGTCTCGGCCGCTCCGTACGCTCGGCGAGGTGAACATCAAGCCTCCGGTCGACGACAGCCGTAACGCGGCCGATGCCACCGCGGCCACCGTTGTCCTGATCTACGAGGACGGGATGCTGCGGGTGCTGGTGCGCGACGACGGTCGCGTCGGCACGCAGATGCCGCAGCCGCCAGTGGCGGCTGCGGCATCGTCTGCCTCACCGAACGCGTCACCGTCCTCGGCGGCGAACTGCACACAGCCCGCGCCCGGACACCGGTTGGGAGGCTATGGCCCTGCTCCCCACTATGGGGACGGGCGCGAGGTGACTCGCCCTCTGAGGCAGCCCGCGCTCAAGGTCTGAAGCAGCCCCCTCAAGGACGCCGGACTGGTCAGGCGTGGGCGCGGGTACCGAGGGCTCGGTAGATGGCGGTGGTGTAGGCCGCGGCCCGCTGTGAGCCGAGGATGTCGGCCCCCATGTTGTTCATGGCGTAGCTGATGGTCATGCGCCGGTCGAGGTCCATGATCGCCATTGAGCCGCCCCAGCCGCCCCAGAACGCGATGCGGCCGTCAGGGATCCAGGGCAGGGTGCGCCGGTCGGGCAGTGCGTATCCGATGCCCCATCTCAGATGCAGTCCGTTGACGAGGTCCGTGCCGCTGGACTGCTCGTCGAAGATGAGTCCGATGGTGTCGGGCTTGAGGAGCTGACCGCGGGCGGAGGCTCCTGCGCGGGCGATCGGGGCGAGGATCTCGGCCACCGACTGGGCGTTGCCGTGCCCGTTGGCCGCACCCAGGTCGGCAGCGCGCCAGGCCGGGGTGTTGGCTGCGGTCGCGCTGAACGAGGGACCGGTGAAGGTCTTGTACGCGACGGTGTCGTGCTCGAGTGTCGAGGGATCGAAGTCGAGCGGCGGTGAGATCACGTCGGCGACCCGTTCGACGTCGACGTCACGCAGCCCGATCCGGAAGTCGGCGCCGAGCGGCTGGACGAGGTGCTGGTGCACGAAGTCGCGCAGCGGCAGACCGGTCAGGCGGTGCACCAACTCGCCTATCAAATGGCCGTAGTTCAGGACGTGGTAGCCGGAAGCCGTACCGGGCTCCCACCACGGCTTTTGAGAAGCCATTCGGGAGGCCGCCGCGCGCACGTCGTACAGGTCGTCGAGCCGCGCGGGGTGATCCAGGCCGGACACTCCCGAGGTGTGTGACAGCAGATGACGCACCTCCACGTTCTGCTTGCCGTTCGCGGCGAACTCGGGCCAGTAGCGGGCGACCGGCGCGTAGAGGTCCAGTTCGCCGGCATCGACGAGCAGCAGGGCGGCAAGGCTGGTCACGGTCTTCGTGATCGACCACACGTTGGTGATCGTGTCGCGCTGCCAGGGGTGGGTGCGTGCCGCGTCGCGGTGGCCGCCCCACAGGTTCACCACCTGTTGGCCGTCGACATCGACGACCAACGACAGGCCCACCTCGGCGCCGCTGCGCAGTTGGTGCTCCACGGCGTCGCGGACGGGTTCGAATATTGGGCTGACGGTTCCGTTGAGTTCGGTCATGCCGACAGCGTCAAACCTTGACGCTGGTGTCAAGGTCAAGCGGTAGTGTGCCGATGTGCGTATTGGTGAGCTGGCCGCGCGAGCGGGTGTGTCTCCGCGGCAGGTGCGGTTCTACGAGGCGAGGGGCTTGATCACCTCGACCCGTGGGGCCAACAACTACCGCGACTACGGTGAAACGGCCCTGGGTCGCGTCCAGCAGATCCGCGAGCTGCTGGACGCCGGACTGTCGACGCAAGTGATCCGCGCGATCCTGCCCTGCCTGGAATCACCGCGCGATCCGATCGTCTTCGACGGCGTCACATCCGAGACCGTGGCAGTGCTCGAACGCGAGCGTGACAGGCTGACCGAGCGCGTCGACGTCCTGGCCCGCAACCGGGACGCGATCGGCGACTACCTCGCCGAACTCCAAAGGCGCGCGGGCTGAGCCGCAGCGAGTTGATGACTGCGTCAACCGGTGCTCGTGTCGTGCCGCTCGACCGTCAGCTTCGCCGACGAGTTGCCAAGTCCCCGGACGGTTGCAGGCCGTTCTCCACGACAGCGGCGGTGCTACGCGGTTACCGCGACTACGTGCTTGCCCACTGCGCCGCCGCGCTCGAACGCCTCGTGCGCAGCCGCGATGTCCGTGAGCGAGTACACGCTGTCGATGACCGGGCGCAGTGCACCTGACGTGACGTGGTCCGCGAGGTCGCGCAGTACGGCGGTGTCGGGGTTGGCGCTGAAGGTGCGGACGCGGCGGGAACCGTACACGCTCGACGCGGCGATCGCCGCCAGGGCGGATGCGGAGAGTCCTACGGTGACCATCCGGCCGCCGGCCGCCAACCGGCTCCGGTAGCAGTTCAGTTCCGTACCGACCGTGTCGACGATGACGTCGAAGGGGCCGATCGCGTCCGAGGTGGTCGAGCCGTAGTCGAGGACCTCGTCGGCGCCGAGGCCGGTGAGGACCGGCGCGTGGCGGTCGCGGGCGAGTGCCGTCACGTGGCAGCCGAGTGCGTGGGCCAGTTGGACGGCGGCCGTGCCGACCCCGCCTGCCGCGCCCCGGACGAGGACCCGTTCCCCCTTCACCGCGTGCACGGAGTCCCGCAGCGCGAGAAGCGCCGTCGCGCCCGTGACGACCAGGGAGGCCGCGTCGACCGACGAGAGCCCGGCCGGGGCGGGCGAGATGCGTTCCGCGCGGACTACGACGTACTCGGCCGCTCCGGCGGTTACGTGCCGCTTGCGGGGATGCACCATGCCCCACACCCGGTCCCCGGCCCGGTAACCCTCGACCTCCGCGCCGGTCTCGACGACGACGCCCGCGAAGTCCAGGCCCGCCCCGATCGGGAAGCGGCGCCCTGAGACCATCTTCAACTCCCCGGCGCGGACGATCACATCGTGCCCGTTCACGCTGGACGCCTCGACCGACACCAGGACTTCGCCCGGACCGGGAGCGGGGCGGGCGACCTCGTTGACCCGCAGGACATCCGCGGCACCGTAACTCGTGATCTGGGCGGCCTTCATGTCGGTGGTCCTTCCGTGGTGGGCTGGTGTGCATCCGATCCTTCCGCCGGTTGCCCGCATCATGGTCGTTCGCCTTTTCCTGGGACTGGCAGACCCACCATCCCCGGCCGCGTCCGCGCCATACTTGCCCCGTGACCGACGACTCCCTCGATGCCCTGGCCGTGACCGACGATCCCCGGCGTGAACTCGCCGAGTTCCTGCGGACCCGCCGAACTCGCGTACGTCCACAGGACGTTGGCCTGGAACCGGGCCCCAGGCGGCGCGTTGCCGGGCTGCGGCGGGAGGAGCTGGCCCTGCTCGCAGGGGTCAGCTCGGACTACTACCAGCGCATGGAACAGGGACGCGACGTACGCCCCTCCGAGCAGGTCCTGGACGCCCTGGCGCGCGCCCTGAACTTCACCGCCGAGGAGTCCCGGCACCTGCACGGCCTCGCCGCCGCCGCGCGCACGCCGGCCCGCCGCCCGCGCGGACATGCGCCGGAGGAGGTGCCGCCGACCACGCTGCGGCTGCTGCACACCATGCCCTCGCCCGCGCTGGTCGTCGGCCGCTTCCTGGACGTGCTGGCCTGGAGCCCGTTGGCCGGGGCCCTGCTGGGCGAGTTCACCCAGAGGCCGCGGGCGCAACGCAACCTGCTGGCACTGCTGCTGCACCCGGAGGCAGACCAGACCTGCCCGGAGCGGGCAGCCACCGTCGCCGAGCTGACCGCGATGCTCCGCGCGCAGGTCGCCGCCCATCCGGGCCATCCGCGCGCCGCGGAACTGGTAGGTGAACTCGCAGTCCACAGCGGTGAGTTCGCCACCCTGTGGGCCCGCCACGATGTGGAGGAGACGACCCGCGGCCGGATGCGCGTCAACCACCCGCTGGTCGGAGAGCTGAACCTGGACTGGGACGCCTACCCGCTGCCCGGTGATCCCGGTCCGATGCTGATCGTCTACACCGCCGAAGACGGCGGCCCCGACGCCGAACGACTCCAACTGCTCGCCGGCCTGCTGGACACCCGCTGAAACGAGAACCCCGGGCCCTGCGTCCGTTGCCACAGCCCAGGCGGCCTCCACCGTCCGATCGCCCGATGGAGGAGGTTGGTGCACTGCCCACCGGCAGCACCTTCACCTCCGTGGCGCATTGTCCACGGCGGGGCCGGGACAGCACGACTGTTCCGGCCCCGCCGCTATGGCCTGCGCAAGCCTCTGCCCCAGGCGGAGCACGGCACTTGCTGTTGCCGTCGGGGTGCGGCTGGGGGGGCGGACACGGCGTTGTGGTGGGGCGGCCGGTGGTGGCGCGCGAGGGGATGGTCGATCGGCCGAGGTGCGCGGCTGTGGTGAGCGTGAGGGATGGCCGATCGGCTGAGGCGGACAGGTGGTGCGCGCGGTGAGAGGTGGCGTGGCGGTCGGGATCGATCCGACCGTGACACTTGCTCGGGTCCGCGGATTCCGGGCTCTCCGCTCGACAGATCTCCCAGCGGGCCTGATTCCACGGAGAGGGATCACGCGCCGCTCGCCGCTCCGACTCGGCAGTTGCCCTGAACGTCGAAGTGGTCGCTCAGCCCTCGCCTCGACATCATCCCGCCGCTCAACCGTTTCTTCGACCCCATTCTTCTGCCGACCGACCGGCAGCCCTCCGCGGAAACGTCCGGCTGAACGTGCCGACGGCCATGAGCCGATGTCTGGACGGGAAAGCGGACGGCCGCGGGGGATCGAGTCGGTCTGGGACGAGCCGACCGTGGCCAGTCAGCGGCCGGCGCGTTCGCGACTGAGCCGGGGGTGCCCGGTGCAGCGAGGTGTAGAACGTACCTGCACCATATGGGTGCCGCACAGTCCGTCAACGCCGTACAGCGGAAGAGGATGTGCGGCCGAGCCCGCCCGCGGAAGTGATGCCCCGTCTGCCACCAGGCGAGCAGCCCAGCCCGGGATCAACTGACTGAGCGGTCATTTCTTGGGAATTGCACCGTACACGGGGCGTCCCGCTATCGCCTCGTCCACCTCGTGCTGGAAGTGCTCGAAGTTGGTGAGAGCAAACCAGCCGCAGGGCTCGACCCGACGGGGAAGCACGTCGTCGTTCTCGTCCACATAGCCGTCGATGCTGGCGTCGTAGAAGCAGTGCCGCTTCAGCAGGTGCGTGGGGTCCGGGTCCTCGTGGGCCACGGTCCGGAAATACCCCTTGTCCCATGCCCAGTTCATGGTGAAGAAGGGAGGCATGAGCAACCGGTCCGGAGTCAGCACTGCCGGATCCGGCTCCGGAGCTTCGGCGGGAACGTCGTAGAGGTAGGCGAGGATGCCGCCGGGGAACCTGCCTCGTGGACCACTCTCACCGATCTTGACGATTCTGCCGAACCGGTACGCGGAGTCCTCCAGCCGGAGCGCGAACACGTCGCCCACGTGGTGCGAGCGACGCTGCCCCTTCATCTTCTTCAACGGCATGACGAAGCGTCTTCCTCTGAGGAATGCGCGCCCCATGGCCCCGGGAGTGGCCAGCGGGCGCGACCGAGATCATGGCAACGACGTCCGGTCACGCGGCGCCGGCGGCTACGCTCCAGAGCCGACCTCGGGGCGATGTCCCCCGTCGATAGGTCCGCGCGTTCGGGGGCACGGTCAGCGCGGCCAACGCGACCCCGAGCCGTCGCTCCGTCGCGAGGGAGCGGCCAACGTGCCAGGATGAATCACGTCAAGCTGTAACTCGCGTGGGCCGGTATCGCTGGGCGACCGCCCCCGACCGGAACTCATGGCGGTCCACGGGCTCGAGCTGGATGCGCTCGCGCAGACCGGCGAGCAACGTCGGCCCGTGTCCGGCAAGGACCGGCTGAACAAGGAACTCGTACTCGTCGATCAGACCCAGATCTGCCAACGCCAGGGGGAGCGTCACACCACCCACCCACAGGCCCTCGCCCGACTCCTGCTTGAGCCGCTGAACCGCTTGCCCCAAGTCGCCTCGCACCAGCTCGGCATTCCAATCGACCTCGCTCAGCGTGCTCGACACGACGTACTTCTTCGCCCGGTCGATGGCCTCGGCGAACGGGATCTGCCACTCATCCATCCAGTCGGGCCACGTGTCCGTGGCCGGCTTCCGCCACGCCGACTCCATCATCTCGTAGGTCACCCGGCCGAATAGCAGGGCATCGGCTCGCTCCATCTCAGCGGTCCAGTAGCGCATCGACTCCTCGTCCGGGGGGAGCCCTGCCTCGTGATGGCAGCAGCCGTCGAGCGTGACGTTGATCGAGTATCGAAGTGGTCTCATCTCGTTGCTCTCCCTGATGCGCGCAGCGCGTTTTCACCGGACCGTACTTAGACGACTGTCGGCGCCATTTCTCATCGGCGCCCGACCCCACCTACTCAACACCGTCGTGATGCGAACGTTAACGCCGTCGTGATGCGAACCAGACCGCAGACCGAACGCGCGACCGGTTCGGCGCTCGGGGCGTTCAGATTCGCAACGGAACGGCGCCCATAACGCTCGACTTCGATGCACGGTGCCACGTCACTTACCGTCGGCTCAGGGTCAACGACGAACGTCGCAAACGTTGCCTGCCGCAGGACACTAGTTATCGAGATCTCCGGCTACCGGGATTCATTCGCAGTGCACCGGGGTTCACCCTGGTGGTGAAGCGAATCTCGTGCCTGCGGCGCGGAGTGTCGCGGTGTCGTTTCGGCGGAGCCGGACTGTGCTGTGGTGGGGGTGAGGGTTCGCTTTTGTGTTCCTGGTGATGATGCTTGTTCGACCGGCCTAGTGTGGTCGGCATGCAGCTCCGGTACGTGTTTCGCGTGTACCCGGATGCCGGTCAGCGCACCGCGTTGGCGAGGGCGTTCGGGTGCGCCCGTGTCGTGTTCAACGACGCGGTACGGGCCCGTGAGGACGCCCGCAGGGCGGGTAGGCCCTTCCCGAAGGCCGGTGAGCTGTCCACCCGGCTGATTACCGAGGCGAAACAGACGATCGAGCGGTCCTGGCTGGGCGAGGTGTCCGCGGTCGTCCTGCAGCAGTCCCTGCGGGACGCCGAGAGCGCGTACCGCAACTTCTTCGCTTCCCTCAAGGGCGATCGCAAGGGGCCCAGGATGGGTGCTCCCCATTTCAAGTCCCGCAAGGACAAACGGCAGTCGATCCGGTTCACCGCCAACGCCCGCTGGTCCATCACCGACAAAGGGCGCCTGAATCTGCCGAAGATCGGGGCGGTGAAGGTGAAGTGGTCCCGCACCCTGCCCACCACTCCTTCCTCGGTCACCGTGGTCAAGGACGCGGCAGGACGGTACTTCGCCTCCTTCGTCATCGACACCGACCCCGCCGCCGACGCGACACGGATGCCTGAAACCGACCGCACCATCGGCATCGACCTCGGCCTGACCCACTTCGCCGTTCTGTCCGACGGCACGAAAATCGGCTCCCCGCGGTTTCTGCGCCGCGCGGAGAAGAAGCTGAAGAAGACCCAGCGGGAACTGTCCCGCAAGCAGAAGGGATCGAAGAACCGGGAGAAGGCCCGTCTCACGGTCGCCCGCGCCCACGCGAAGGTCACCGATGCCCGCCGTGAGTTCCACCACCAGCTCTCCACCCGGCTGATCTACGAGAACCAAGGGATCGCCGTGGAGGACCTGTCGGTGGCGGGACTGGCGCGCACCAGGCTGGCCAAGTCCGTGCACGACGCCGGCTGGTCCTCGTTCGTGAACATGCTGGAGTACAAGGCGGTCCGGTACGGCCGGATCCTGGTCAAGGTCGGCCGGTTCACACCGACGAGTCAGGTCTGCTCGACCTGCGGCGTCAAGGACGGGCCCAAACCTCTCAGCGTCCGGGAGTGGACCTGTACCGCCTGCCACACCGTCCACGACCGGGACCACAACGCCGCACTCAACGTCCAACAGGCCGCCGGACTGGCGGTATCAGCCTGCGGAGCGCCGGTAAGACCAGAACCCGTTCTGGCACAGCGCGAAGAAACAGGAAGCCACGGATTCTCCACCGGAAACCGTGCAGCGTAGCGGCACCGCAACCGGTAGAGAAGGCCAGAATCCTCGCCCTTCAGGGCGAGGAGCATGTCAATTGTCGACCAGCGACATGTGGTGCTCGTTGTAGCGGTCTCCCTGTACCCCGACCCGGTCGGCGAGTTCGTTGAGGCCCGACAGTTCGTCGGCGGAGAGCGGTAGTTGAGTGGCGCCGATGTTCTCCTCGATGCGGGCGATGCGCCGCGTTCCGGGAATCGGGACGATCCACGGATGCTGTGCAAGCAGCCAGGCGAGCGCGACCTGCCCCGGTGTGGCGTCCTTGGCCTGCGCGAGCGATGCAATGTGATCGAGGAGAGCCTGGTTGGCCGCTCGATTCTCGGCCGTGAACCGTGGAATGGTGGTTCGGACGTCGTCGGCCGCGAACGACGTCGAGGCGTCCACCGCCCCGGTCAGGAACCCCTTGCCGAGCGGGCTGAAGGGAACGAATCCGATGCCGAGCGCCGCGCACGTCGGCAGGATCTGTGACTCGGGATCCCGGGTCCACAGCGAGTACTCGCTCTGCACTGCCGTGACCGGGTGGACCGAGTGAGCACGACGGATGGTCTCCGCACCGGCCTCCGAGAGCCCGAAGCAGCGGACCTTGCCCTCCTGCACGAGCTCCGCCACCGTGCCGGCGACCTCTTCGATCGGCACCTGTGGATCAACACGGTGCTGGTAGAACAGGTCGATCGTCTCCACCCCGAGCCGTTCGAGGGAGGCCGTCGCGACGGCACGGATCTGCTCGGGCCGGCTGTTGAGTCCGACTGACGCACCGTTCTCGATACGGAAGCCGAACTTCGTGGCGATCACCACGTGGTCACGGACCGGAGCGAGGGCCTCTCCGACGAGCTCCTCATTGACGTAGGGGCCGTACACCTCCGCGGTGTCGAAAAACGTGACTCCGCGGTCCACGGCCCCGCGGAGCACGGCGACCATGGCGCTTCGATCACCGGGGTTCGGGCCGTAACTCTGGGACATTCCCATGGCGCCTAGACCGATGGCGGAGACCCGCAGGTCCTGCCCAAGTGTTCGGGTATGCATCTTTACTCCATCCGGTGTCGTTCATGGTGCTCGATATGGGGTCGAGCCTGCAGCCGACCCTCGACCTTCGTCGCCAGGGACGGCACTGGGTGGCTGCGGGGTGTGGCCCGAGCCGCAGACCGCGGCCGTTGCGACGATCACCACTACGGCGGTGATCGACAGCAACCTCCAGGCGATGACGTCAGCAACCGCTTGGTTTGATGTTCGGGATCACGGCAACGTGCGAAGCTGTGAATGTGCAACGCGAGCCGAGGTTGGACGAACTGGGAGCCTTCCTCAAGGCGCGCCGTGCACAGCTGAGCCCCGGTGGGGTCGGGCTGCCCGACACCGGTGAGCAGCGGCGTGTTCCCGGTCTGCGTCGTGAGGAAGTCGCTCGGCTGGCCACGATCAGCACCGATTACTACGTCCGGCTCGAACAGGGTCGCGTTCAGGCGTCCGCGGCCGTCCTCGACGCTCTCGCGCAGGTGCTCCGCCTCGACGGCGATCAGCGCGAGTACATCCTGACCCTCGCGGGAAAGACCGCCTTGCCCCCGGCGAACAAGAGCGCTCGGCAAGAAGTCGGCCCGCAGTTGCGGTACCTGCTGGACGATTTCACCCTGACAGCGGGGTTCGTCATCGGGCGCAACACGGATCTTCTGGCGTGGAACGCCATGGCTGCCGCTCTGGTGACGGACTTCGGGCGTATCCCCGAGGAACAGCGCAACTACGTGCGCCTGCTGTTCACCGAACCCGTCATCCGGGTGTTGTACAGAGACTGGGAGCACATGGCGCGACTGGCCGTGTCCCACCTGCGCATGGACAGCAGGCGGAACCCTCACGATCCTCGACTGACCGTGCTTGTCGAAGAACTTTCCGCGCTTGATCCGCAGTTCCGGCTGTGGTGGACCTCGCACGATGTCGCCGTGCGGGCCGGCGGCACCAGGCTGCTCCGGCATCCCGCGGTCGGCGACCTGACATTTCAACGGTCCACCTTCATTTGCGCGGAGGATCCCGAACAGCAGCTCGTGGTGTGGACCGCCGAACCCGGCAGCCAGACTTACAGGGCCCTGTGTTCCCTGGCTGCCGCCATCGAGAGGGCGCCGGAGAGGCTGCACGGCGCCACTTGAGGCTTTCACCGACTTGTCCCCGGGAACAGGCGTTTCGCGTTGGCCGTTGTCAGGGAACGCCACGTGGATCCCTCAACCGGTGACTCGGCCGCGTCGATCGCCGCGATGTGGGCATCGGCCAGCGGGGGAGGCGTCCAGCAGTAGTCGCTGCCGAACAGCACGCGGTCCGGACCGACGAGTTCGAGCAGTGCGGGGACCTGGCGTGGAAAGGCTGTGCCCGCCATGTCGTAGTACAGGCCCTGCAGTTGCTGGACGGCATCGAGGGAGGGTGACTTCTCCGAAGGCAGGAACAGCCTCATGAACTCGTTGATGCGGTCGGCCAGGACGGGAACCGCGCCACCGCCGTGCGGAACGATCACCTGCATGTTCGGATGGCGCGTCAGGACGCCCGCCATCACCAGGTCCGTGACGGTACGGGCCGTGTCGAAGATGTACTCGACCATCGGCCGCGGTCTGCCGAGTGCGGACTGTTCCCAGCACACCGGTGAGGTCGGGTGCAGGAAAACCACAGCCCGGCGGCGGTCGAGTTCCGCGAAGACCGGGTCGAGGCGCTGGTCGCCCAGGTACACACCGTGCGTGTGCGTCAGCAAGGCCACGCCGTCGGCGTCGAGTTCGTCGAAGGCGAATGCGATCTCCTCCAACGAGCCTTCCACGTCGGGTAGGGGAAGCGACACGAAGTTGCCGAAGCGGCCGGGGTGGTCGCGGTTCAGCTCGGCGGTGCACTCGTTGACACGTCGGGCGAGGAGGCGAGCCGCATTGTCGTCGCCGAAGTGCACGCCGGGGGATGACATGGAGAGCATCGCGGTGTCGATGCCGTTGCGGTCCATCAGGTCCAGGTGCGTTCGCACGGACCACGTGGGCCAGCCGCCCATGCCGTCGGGGTGGGCGTGGCCCGCCGCCGTCGCCTGCTGGACGTAGAAGTCGGGCAGCAGGTGGGCGTGGACGTCGATGAGGCCGGAGGACATGACGAGGGGGTCCCTTCTTGTAGGCTCGCGAGGCTTGGATCCAGGCCGGGTGTCAGGCTTGGCTCACTCCGCCTGCTCGCGTCCGGCCAGTCGCACCTCTTCGTTGTCCAGGGCGGCCTGGAGTCGGCGCAGCACGGTGTCGTCGATGTGCCGTTCGTCGCGCAGGCGGACGACGGTTGCGCGTTTGTGGGCGATGAGGGCCAGGCGCAGCTCGGTGTAGTGGCGGTTGTGGAGCAGGGCGGGATCGCCGTCGGAGCCCGCGCCCCTGGCCCGTACGGTTGCCAGGTGGGCCTCGTACTCCTGGCGCAGCCACTCCGTGACTCTCGGGGTGGTGCCCAGCTCCTCGGCGAGTCGCGGTAGTGCCCAGATTGCTTCCTCGGTGGCCGTGGTGTCGGCGAGGATCTCTTCCTCGTCCACAGACGTGTCGCGCGGCAGCCGGGCCCAGCGCACCACGCCCGGCAGCAGCAGTCCCTGCACCACGAGAGTCACCACGATGACGCCGGAGGTGACGAAGACGATGAAGGCACGGTCGGGGAAGGGGGCGCCGGAGTCGAGGGTCTCCGGCACCGAGAGCGCCACGGCGAGCGACACCGCGCCACGGAAGCCCGCAAGGCCGCTGACGACACGTGCCCGGTGACTGATTCTCAGTTCCCGCTGCTGGGGACGCCGGTCGATGGCGCGGATCAGGTAGGCGGAGGAGAACAGGAACGCGAACCGGACCACGACCAGCACCACGCTGACCACTCCGATCGCGATCAGGGCGTCCTGGAGGTCGGACCCGTTCAAGTGGCGGAGCGCGTATTGGAGTTCCACTCCGACCAGGACGAAAAGTGTGCCGTTGATGATGAAGGTGAGCAGTGGCCAGAACGCCAGAGCCTGGCGGCGGTGCTCGGCGCGGATGAGGCTGGGAGCCACCTGGGCCATGATCAGCCCGCTCACGACGACCGCGAGGACGCCTGAGGCGTGGATCAGCTCGGCGAGCAGGTATGCCGTGAACGGCGCAAGGATCATGACGAGATTGCCGAGCAGGGGATCGTCCAGGCGTCGCCGCAGGTTCATGTTGATCCAGGCGACCGCCACGCCGACCGCGGCCCCTCCGCCGTAGGCCAGGAGGAACAGGGCGCCGACGTGCGGAAGGGTGAGGTGTTCCTCGCCGACGGTGAGACCGACCGCCAGGCCGAAGATGACCAGTGCGGTGCCGTCGTTGACGAGGCTTTCGGCACGCAGCACGGTGACCTGACGGCGCGGCAGAGAGCGGGCCAGGACGCCCACCGCTGTGGCGTCGGTCGGAGCCACGGCCGCGCCCAGCGCCCACGCCGGTCCCCACGGCAGTCCGAGCGCATGCCCGGCGACCGCGACGGCCCACGCGGTGAGGATCACCAGCACCGTGCTGAGCAGGGCGATGCCGCGCAGGTTCGTACGGATCTCCCGCATGGACGTCGTGAGGCTCTCCCAGTACAGCAGCACCGGCAGGAAGAGCAGCAGCACCACTTCCGGTGGAAGCTGTGTCTGGCGCACGGCCGGGACCAGCCCGACAAGGGCACCCACGACAAGCAGCACTACAGGTGGTGCCACGCCCAGCCGCTGCGCGACGAACTGGCCGACCAGCACGGCCACACCCAGGAGCACGACGAGTTCGAGACCGATCACGGGGCTTGCTCCTGGGTCGGGCGGGCTGCCGGCGGGAGTCCAGCGGCACCCACCGGGCACGTCTGGCTCATCTGGGCACCAGCTCCAGCGTCGTCGGGCGTGCCGCCACCATGGGATTGACGTACGCGCCGCCGAAGCGGCCGTACTTGGTGCGGTACGCGGTGTCGATGCGGTCGTTGATCTCGGAGTCCGTCACCTCGACGAACGTGACGTCCTTGTCGACGCCGCCGGATCGGACGCGCCCCTGATGGTTCGCGCGTGCCGTGCGCCACCAACCGCCGTCCCTACCTCGGAAGGAGCGGACGTAGAGATGGTCGCCGTCGCGGACGACCCAGATCGGCACCGGCCCCCGCAGGGTGCCGTCACGCCGGAGCGGCGACATCTCCAGCTCGTCGGCCCCGCCGATGCGGTTGAGCTCGTCGCTCGTCCATGTCGTCATCGGTGTTTCTCCAAACTCCATCATCCGGTGAGGGCAAGGAAGCTCGTCACGGTCGTCGGGGCGGCCTCAGGACGAGATTCACCGCGGCGTCGGCGAAGGCGTAGGAATGGGCGCGTCACTGTGGTCGGGGGTGCCGGAAGACCTGCGTTCAGGCGGGAGTGGTGGTGAGAGGCTCGCCGAGGCAGGTACGTGTGATGCCGAGCGAGTCCTCGAAGACGCGATAGTCGGTTATCAGGCCGTCGGCGACGGTGAAACGCAGGATCATCTCGCTGTCGAGCACCTGTCCCGAGGGACGGAACCGGGAGGCGTACCGGCCTGGTGCCAGGACCTGTCCGTCAGCCTCCACCATGGTCTGCAGCTCGAACGCGAGCGGCTCGACGGCTGCGAAGAACGCGGTGAGGGACTGCCGGATCTCCTCCGGTCCGGTGCGGCGTCCGGCCCAGGGAGTCAGTGCCGGGTCACCCGGGATCGTCCACGTCGCGTCGGCTGCGAAGTGGGAGAGGATCCGTTCCATTTCGCGTGTGCCGAGGGCGTCGAAGTACGCCTCTACGGTGAGGATCGCCTCGCTGGTCATGGCGGTCGGTCCGTTCTGCTGGGCTGTGGTGGGCGGGCGCGGATACCGCCGGTCGGGGCCGGCGGTGGTGGGCGCGGCTGGGGCTGCCCACCACCGCCGGGGCTTCAAGTCACGGACGCAGCAGCGCCTTGACGGCGCGGCGCTCGTCCATGGCTTTGTAGCCTTCGGCGACCTCGTCCAGGGACAGGGTGAGGTCGAAGACCTTGCCCGGGTTGATACGGCCGCTGAAGACGCGCTCTATGAGGTCGGGAAGGTAGGCCCGCACGGGGGCGGGGCCGCCACGCAGGCCGACGTGGGAGAAGAAGAGCTGCTGGCCGTCGATCTGTACGTCGTGGGGCATGCCGACGAAGCCGACGCTGCCGCCCGGCCGCGTGGACTGCAGGGCCTGCTGCATCGACTGCTGTGTGCCGACGCACTCGAGGACGGAGTCGGCGCCGACGCCGTTCGTCAGTTCCTTGACGCGGGCGATGCCTTCCTCGCCGCGTTCGGTGACGATGTCGGTGGCGCCGAACTCCAGGGCCAGCTTCTGCCGGGACTCGTGGCGGCTCATGGCGATGATGCGTTCGGCGCCCAGTTCCTTCGCGGCGATGACGCCGGACAGGCCCACCGCGCCGTCACCGACGACCACGGCCGTCGAACCCGGCTGGACCGCGGCCGCCTTGGCGGCGTACCAACCGGTGCCCATGACGTCGGACAGGGCCAGCAGGCTCGGAATCAGCTCCTTGCCCGGCTGCTCCGGAATGGCGACCAGGGTGCCGTCGGCGAGGGGGATGCGGATGTACTCGGCCTGGCAGCCGTTGGGAAAGTCGCGGTGCAGGCAGTTGGTCTGGTAGCCGGCCCGGCAGTTCGGGCAGGTGTTGTCGGAGGCGATGAAGGAGCCGATGACGAACTGTCCGGGCCTGACGGTCGATACGTCGTTGCCGACCTCCTCGACGATGCCGACGTACTCGTGGCCGATCGGCTGCGGCTCGGTGATCGGGGTGATACCCCGGTAGCTCCACAGGTCGGAGCCGCACACGCAGGTGGCGACGGTACGGATGACCGCGTCCGTGGCCGCCGTGATCTTCGGCTCGGGGGCGTTCTCCACCCGGATGTCGCCGGGGCCGTGAATGATGGTTGCTCGCATGATGCTTTCCCAGGTCTTGGCAGGTACGTGGTGGCGTCAGGGGCGGGTGCGGGTGCTGACGCGCGGGCCGTGGTACTCGACGTCCGAGACGTGCTCGAGCCAGGTGGCGTCGTCGGTCTCCCACAGCGCGAGATGGATCATGAACTGGTCGGGCGCGGCCCCGTGCCAGTGCTCCTCACCCGGGGGCGTGTGGATGACGTCGCCGGGATGGGCCTCGATGATGTCGCCGCCACGCGACTGCACCAAGGCGATGCCCTCGACGATGTAGAGGGTCTGTCCCAGGGAGTGGGAGTGCCAGGCGGTGCGGGCGCCGGGCGTGAACCGGACCATGTTGGCCCGCATTCGGGAGGGGGCCTCGCCGCGGTAGATCACATCGGCGTAGGCGTCGCCGGTGAACCACTCGGCGGGAAGCCTCATGGTCGGGGGCTGCTTCAGCAGTTCCATGTGTGTTTCCCTCGGCGGTGCTGTCGCCGGACAGCGCGCCGGCGGTATGGGGGCGCGAGCCCGCTCTGTCGGGTGTGGGCCGTCCGGGAGAGGCTCAGCCGGACTGGTCGGCCTTGTCCACGATCTCCTTGAGCTGGTTCATGGCGGTCATGGCGTTGGGCCATCCGGCGTAGAAGGCCAGATGGGTGATGGCCTCGATCAACTCGTCCTTGGTCACGCCGTTCTCCAGCGCCTTGCCAAGGTGGAAGGCGAGCTGGTCGTTGCGGTACAGGGCGGCGAGCGCGGTGACGGTGACCAGGCTCCGGTCGCGCGGGGACAGACCCGGGCGCTCCCAGATGTCGCCGAACAGGACTGTGTCGGTCACCTCCGCGAGCTTGGGGGCGAACTCCTGGATCGCCGGCGGCGCGAACTTCTTCCGGTCGGTCATGGGGGGTGTTCCTAACGTGTGTTCAGGGAGGGAGAGGCGAAGTCGTGCGAGGCCAGTCGTCGGGCGTGGAGACCGGCGCCAAGTGTCAGGCCATTGCTGGGAGACCCGACTTCTTTCAGTACTTTCTCTTCCCGCCTCCTCCGCCTGCCGCATGGATATACCGAATATCGGTGACGTCCGGAAAGCAATTGCGGCCCCGAGGTTGGCGACCCCGCCTCTTCGGGTGAATGCTCTCCGTAGGTCGGTCCTGATCGTGGGCCGCTCCCTCGACCCTGCCACCATCGTGCGAACCCGCAAAGGGGAGAATTCCATCCTGGGAATGACTTATCCAGGGGAAGAATCCTTACCCCCCTCGCGAAGACCGAGCGGTGCGAGACTGGCACTCATGACCGGCGACGCGCATCTGAACGAGCTGGGTGAATTCCTCAAGGCGCGAAGGGCCGTATTGAGCCCGCGCACCGTCGGCCTGCCGGACACCGGTGGTCCCCGGCGTGTGCCCGGCCTGCGCCGCGAGGAGGTCGCCCTGCTCGCAGCCATCAGCACTGATTACTACACGCGGCTGGAGCAGGGCCGCATCCAGCCGTCCGCGCCGGTGCTGGCAGCTCTGGCCCAGGTCCTGCATCTGGGCAACGACCAGCGCGACCACCTGTTCGAGCTGGTCGGCCGGCAGACGGCGCGCCCCCGCCGCCAGGTCGCGCAGAGGGTGCAGCCACAGTTGCGCCGCCTGCTCGACGACCTCAATGCGACCCCCGGCGTCGTGATCGGCCGTCGTATGGACATCCTGGCGTGGAATCCGCTCGCAGCCGCCTTGCTCACCGATTTCGCGCAGGTGCCGGAAAGGAACCGGAACTACGTCCGGATCCTCTTCACCGACCCGTCCATGAGGACGTTGTACGCGGACTGGCGGACCGTCACCCGCGCATGCGTGTCCCATCTGCGCACGCTGGCCGCCAAGTACCCGGACGACCCGCGGCTGACCAGTCTGGTTGGCGAACTCTCCGTGCAGGACAAGGACTTCGGGCAGTGGTGGGGAAGCCGCCACGCGGTGTCCCGCACCATAGGCACGAAGCGCTTCTACCATCCCGTCGTCGGCGAACTGGCCCTCGACTGGGACACCCTCACCTGCAGCACGAATCCGGATCAGGAACTCGTCGTCTGGACGGCGGAGTCCGGCAGTCCGTCGTACGACGGACTGCGCACGCTGGCCTCGTGGGCCGCCAGTCACCTCGGCGAGTCCGCAGCCGGTCGGGTGACCTGACCTGACCGCAAATGACCACCGGGGATCTGTAGCACCACGCCTCGGGAAAACAAGAGGCGACTGCCCAGAGCCTGGGAGAAAACTCTCCCCCTCACTTTTCAGTCGAGCGCTGTGACACTAGCTGCTATGTGCAGTAAAGCGCATTTGGCCGAACTGGGAGAATTTCTCAAGGTGTGCCGGGCGCAGCTCAGTCCGCGCACGGTGGGTCTGCCCGAGTCCGGGGCGCCCCGGCGAGTGCCGGGGCTGCGCCGGGAGGAGGTCGCCCAGCTCGCGGGGATCAGCGCCGACCGCTACGCGCGGTTGGAACAGGGGCGTGCCCCAGTGTCGACAGCAGTGCTCGCAACGCTCGTCCGTGTCCTGCGTCTCGACGATGACCAGCGTGACCACCTGTTCGCGCTCGCGGCGAGAGGTGAGTGTGCGCCGCGCCGCCGACCGGCACAGAAGGTCCAGGGGCAACTCAGACGTCTCCTGGACGAACTGACCGCGACCCCTGCGCTCGTCCTGGGGCGTCACATGGACATCCTGGCCTGGAACGCTCTGGCAGCCGCTCTGCTCACCGACTTCGAGCGGGTTCCGGAGAAGAGGCGCAACTACGCCCGGCTGGTCTTCACCGACCCGGGCTTTCGGGAGCTCTACCTCGACTGGAGGTCGGTCGCCCGGAGCTGCGTCGCCCAACTGCGCGTGGAGGCTGCCAGATGCCCCGGCGACCCCGCGTTGACCGGACTTGTCGGCGAGCTGTCGGTGGCCGACGCCGACTTCCGGCGGTGGTGGGCCGGTCGCCAGGTGCCCGGTCTGTGGGTCGGCACGAAGAGGCTGCGTCACCCGGTCGCCGGTGACCTCACTCTCGACTGGGACAGCCTGACCCGTACAGCTGACCCAGCACAGCAACTGGTGGTCATGACGGCCGAGTCCGGGACCCCGTCTCATGACGGACTGCGTTTCCTTGCGTCGTGGACTGCCTCCCCGTACCAGCGGGCGCGGGATGGGACAGCCTGACAAAACGAGGCGCGAGGCTCGCCCGTCGGGGGGCTGTGTGCGCCGGCGCCGTGGCCAGCTGATGCGAGGGCCTGTATCAGCTCCTTGAGCCGCGGATCCTGGGTGTCCTGGAATGACGCTAGGACGGCTTGGACCAGTTCCTCCTCGACCTGACGCTGCCGGTCCGGTGCCGCGGGAGTGGTGGTGGCCCTGGTGGCATTCCTCCTGTCGTCGGCGTTGTTGGTCACGAGGTCGGTGCCTCCTCGGCGTCGTAGCCGTAGATCCAGCCGTTGCGCACCAGCGGATCGGATTCGGCCAGTGCGGCGTCGCGAGCCTGCTGCTCGGGCCCGTCGGGCAGATGGTTGATCTCCCTGCGACCATGACTGATCTCCTGCAGGCGTGTGGTGCGTTCGATCCGCGCCGCCTCGTACCGCTTCAGAGCCCGCTCGGGGTCGTTCGCATACGCGGCCAGGCAGCGAGCCAGGGCCGCGGCGTCCTCGATGGACTGGGCCGCGCCCTGGGCGAAGAAGGGAAACATGGGATGCGCGGCGTCCCCGAGCAAGGTGATCCTGCCCCGGCTCCAACGCCGGAGTGGTGCCCGGTCCAGCAGCGCCCAGCGCCCGGGTACACCGCCGGCGGTGATCAGGTCCGTCACCCGCGGGTCCCAGTCGGCGAACTCGGCACGGAACTCCTCGATCGTGGCCGTCGTACTCCAGGACTCGTCGGTGTGATCCCCGGCCGGAGCGAACGCGACGACATTGACGGCCCGCCCACCGGCGACCGGGTAGTGCACGAAGTGTCGTCCGGGCCCGAGCCAGAGGGTCTGGGCGCGGCGCAGCGCGAAGTCGGGCGCGGCTCGGGCGGGCACGATCGTGCGGAAGGCGCAGATGCCGGAGTACGTCGGTGGTGAGGGCTCGGTCACGGCGCTGCGGACGACGGAGTGCACGCCGTCGGCGCCGATGACGATGTCCGCCTCGGCATGGCTGCCATCGGCGAAGCGCAGCAGCACGACGTCCTCGCCTGCGTCGACCGCCGTGCAGCGTGCGCCCAGGCGGACCCACTCGCTGGGCACGGCCGCCCTGAGTGAGTCGAGCAGGTCGGCGCGGTGCACGCCATAGGTGCGCTCGCCGTAGAGCCGCTCACAGACACCGTTCAGCTTCTCGACCGAGAGCACTGTCCCGTCCGTCCAGCGGCGGAACTCCCAACCCCAGTCCAGCGGTACGGCCCGGCGGAGGAACTGGTCCATGGTGCCGAGGCGCCGCAGCAGCCGCACGGCATTGGGAGCCATCACGAGCCCGGCGCCGACCTCGGTGAGTGCGGTCGCCTGTTCGTAGACGGTGGTCGTCAACCCTGAGCGGCGCAGGAAGGCACCGGCGGCCAGACCACCGATGCCACCCCCGACGATGGCAATGCGCGGACCAGGCACGGTGGCAGGCACTGATGGACTCCTCTGACTCGTCCAGGGCAAATCAACTGGCCCCAGATCCTGTCTGGCGTCCGGCGCCGCCGGGAACGGCTGTGTTCATTGAATGGACACCGCTTTCCATGGCGTCGCTATCCTGAGTCGGGCAAGACGAGCGGTACCGCACAGCGAGGAGGCAGTGCCGTATGCCCCGGACCGGCGAGCCCGGCAGGACGGTGGGCTCCCGCCTGCTGGAAGTACTGTTCGTGTTCCAGCCCGGGCACACTGCGCTCAGCCTCGCCGACCTGGTGCGTAAGACGGGCATGCCTCACGCCACTGTGCGGAGACTGGCCATGGAACTCGCCGACTTCGGCGCGCTGGATCGTCGGCCGGACGGCAGATTCACGGTGGGACTGCGTCTGTGGCAACTCGGGACCCTGGCCCCGCTCACCGAATCACTGCGCACGCTGGCCCAGCCGTTCCTCGAGGATCTCTACACCGCACTCCACCAGCACGTGCAACTGGCGGTCCTGGAGGGCCGGCAAGCGGTGATCATCGAGAGGCTGTCCGCGCCGGAGGCACCCGAGCTCGTCTCCCAGGTCGGTGGGCGGCTTCCCCTGCACTGCACGGGCGTTGGCAAGGTGCTGCTCAGCCACGGAGGCACGGAGCTGATCGAGGCCGTGCTGTCGGGCGAACTCCGGGAATACGCGCCGCGAAGCATCGTGGCGTCGGAGGTGCTGCGCAAGGAGCTCGCCGACTGTCGTCGCACCGGGACGGCCACGGTGCGAGAAGAGCTGACTCCCGGTCTGGATTCGGTGGCCATGCGCATCGTGAATGGCGAAGGTCGTGTCGTAGCGGCGCTGTCCGTGGTCGTGCGCACTGACTCGGTGAAGCACCAGGAGGTGCTTCCGTCCGTGATCGCGAGCGGTCTCGGCATCTCCCGCCTCCTCGGCTGGCGCCCTGGCGTCAAGGTCCGCAACAACAGCTGATCCCTTACTCGTTGTTCATTGGTTGGACAGCGTCGTTGCGCGGGCCAGACGGCCTTCGGGCACTCCCTGGCAGTGCTTGCTACGGGCGGGTAGCCGGCTGCTACGAGGAGACGCGGACGTGGTCATCCACGACGAACACCACCTCACCGCTGTGGTACTTGCCGAGACGGAGCGAGACGGCGCCCCGCGCGCCAAGGAGATCATCCAGGCGCTGGTGCGCCACTTGCACGATTTCGCCCGCGAAGTACGGCTGGCCGATGAGGAGTGCGACACCGCCTTCGGCATCGTGACCAGGCTGATGGCGGGTTCGCTGAGCCTGTCAACGCTGGTTGCCCTGATGAACAACGGCACCGATGGCAAGCCGGGAGGAAGGAACGTTCAACCTTCCGCGAGGGTGCCGGCGCGCACAAGAGCAGCGCTACTGCAGAGCACAGCAACATCACGGGGATGAGCCTTCGCCGGTCACGTACGTCACCGAGCGGCACGTGGAGAAGGATCCCCGCGGCGTAGCCGACCTGATCGGCCGGGACGAGCCCGCGGTGGCGGTCGGTGCGTGCAGGTCCTTTGCATTGAAGTCGAGCATCGGCTGCCCGGTAGAGGTTCCCGACGGCTGCGTCGCCCGCCATCGCGAACAGGAGAGTCAGTCCGCGGCCATGAACGTCCGGCGCGTGGCGGGCGGTGTCAGGGCTTGGGATTCGGTCGCAGTCGGCGATGGCGCCGACTTGTCCGGCGTGGCCGTGGTCCCCAAGGTCTTTCTCGCACTCCGCAGTTGATTTCTGACCGCAGTGATCCTGGGGGAGGTTTACGTGACGGTGTCGGACGCCGTCCGCCTCTGGTCCGCGGCCCAGGAAGCCAGGAGGCGTAGCCCGTCGTGAGAGGGGGAACCCGGTTCGGCGTTCCACACGATGATGTGCTGGTCGGGGTCGGTGCCGCACGTGAGCGTGTTCCAGTCGAGGGTCAGCTCGCCCACCGCCGGGTGGCGAAGCTTCTTGACGCCCTTGCCCCGCATCGCGACGTCATGGGCGGTCCACCACTCCCGGAACTGTGCGTCACGGGCGGAGAGTTCCTCGACCAGAGCGGTGAGGCGCTGGTCGCCGGGGTAGCGCGCGCTCTCCATGCGCAGCTGGGCGATGGCCAGCCGGGTGACCTCCTCCCAGTCGGCATACAGCTCGCGCATCCAGGGTTCGGTGAAAAGGAGCCGGACGAACACGCGCTCCTGCTCCGGATAGCGCCCGAAGTCGGTCCACAGGGCGGCGGCGAGCTGGTTCCAGCCCAGGATGTCGGTGCGCCGGCCGATGACGAAGGCCGGGGAGGCGGTGAGATCGTCCAGCATGCGCTGCAGCTGCGTGTCCACCTGCTGGCGGTCTCCGGACGTCGGCGGACGCAGCCTCTCTTTCGCCGCGAGATCGAAGAGGTAGGTCCGCTGATCGTCGTTCAGGCGGAGCACCTGGGCAATTTCCTCGAGGAGGGGGGCCGATGCTTGGAGACGGCCCTGCTCGATCCGTGTGTAGTACTCGGTGCTGATCGCGGCGAGAAGAGCCACTTCCTCACGGCGCAGACCGCTCACACGCCGCCGCTGCCCTCCGCGGAGTCCGACCTCGGAAGGGCTGACTTCGGCACGGCGGGCCTTGAGGAACTCACCCAGCTCGTTCAGATGGGGATTGCGATTCATGATTTGCAGCTTCGCACAAAAGCTCGGCAGCTGTGAGGGGGAGAGTTCCTGCCCATGTCGGCCTGGCTGATGTGCGAAAAATGCTTCGGTTCCGACCCCTATGGCAGCAGGTGAACGTGGACTCGGCGGTCCGGAGCGCGTACGGGCCGCCGAGAGATCACACAGCTGCGGCGTCAGTCCAGTGCCTTGACGAGTTCCTGGGCGAGCGGGACCGCCGAGCCCGGGTTCTGGCCGGTGTACAGGTTGCGGTCGAACTCGACGTGCACCGTGAACGGATCGGCCTCGCGGTAGTCCGCCCCGAGTTCGTTGACGAGGCGGTCCTGCAACAGCCATTTCGCACGGTCCGCGAGCCCGTTCAGCTTCTCCTCGGCGTTGGAGAGGCCGGTCAGACGGTAGCCGGCGAACGGGGACGTGCCGTCGGGGCCGATGGTGGCAAGCAGCGCCGCGGGACCGTGGCAGACGAGCGAAACCGGCTTCCCCGAAGCGAGCCATTCGGTGAGGAGGTTGCCGGAGGCGGTGTTGTCGGGCAGGTCCTCCATCGGACCCCAGCCGCCGGGGTAGAACACGGCCACGTAGTCGTCGATGTTGACGTCCTCGATGCGCATCGGGTGCGCCAGCTCGGTCGCCTCACGCAGGGCGGTGCGCATGCGCTGTGCGCCTTCCTCTCCGCCGTTGAACTCCGCGGTGAGGCTGAGCGCATCCGCCGTGGGCGGCACACCGCCGGGTGTCGCCGCCGCGATCTCGAATCCGGCCTCCTTGAAGACCTGGTGAGGGCCGATTGCTTCCTCGGCCCAGAAGCCGGCCGGCTGCCGCGTTCCGTCGGCCAGTGTCCAGTGGTCGGACGCGGTGATCACGAAGAGGATCTTCGCCATGGGTAGGTCTCCTTGGGGGTGGTCTCAGCCCTTGAGGGCTTCCTGGAGGATGTGGCTGTCGGCGGCCTGCCGCATGCTGACGGCCTTGCCGTCGCGGACGGTCCACAGGTGGATGAACCGGACGTCGGCCTTGTCGCCGGTCTTGGTCTCGGCGTGGTAGTGCCCGAACACGAAGACGTGGCCTGCGTCGTCGGCGTAGAACTCCTCGGGCACAGCGCCGAAGGACACGATGTTCGGCATCGGTGTGCCGAAGAAGTCCTTCGCCACGCTGTCCCAGCCGTGGTACACGCCGCTGTTCGGAAACCCCGGGGTGATGTCCCAGACGAAGTCAGGGGCCATGACCTCCTTGGTGACCTCGGGCGCCATGCGGGATTCGTAGACCCGGCGGATGAGGGCGAGGTCGGGGGAGTCGGACATGGTGCGCTCCTTGCGGGGGGATTCGGATACGGGAAAGAGGGCCTTGTGATCAGGCAGGGAGGGCGGCCCGCCCGGCCCGGAAGATCGCGGCCTGGTGTGCGACGCGCGCACCCAGGTGCTCTGCGGTGGCGATGTCCGACTTGTGGACCGCTTCCGGTCCGGCATCGGTCGGGCTCTGGGCGCCGGCGCCCATGAAGAAGCCCAGGCGGTTGATGTCGTCCTCGGTGCCCGTGGTGGAGGCCCAGCCCGGCTGCAGACCCAGGCTGATCCAGTGCATGCCGTGCTGGGCGGCCATGGTGGCGAAGTAGCCCAGCGTGGATGACTTGTCGCCGTTCTTGGCGCCGGAGTTGGTGAAGCCCGCGGCGAGCTTGTCCACCCAGGCATGGGAGAACCAGCGTCTGCTGCTGGCCTCGGCGAACGCGTGGAAGGCCGCGGACGCGGTCCCCATGTACGTGGGGGCTCCGAAGATGATCGCGTCCGCGGCGTCGAGCTGTGCCCACTGCTCGTCGGTGATGGTGCCGACGGCGATCGAGACCACCTCGGCGTCGGCTTCCGCTGCGCCACGCGCCACGGCTTCGGCGATGACGGCTGTGTGGCCGTAGCCCGAGTGAAAGGCAATGGCGATCGTGGGGCGGCCGGAACGGGACATGGTGATCGGGCTCCTCGAGGTTTCTGCTCAGTTCGTGACCAAGCTTTGCATCGGAAGAGCGCGCTGTGAGGGGTAAGAAAATTTCCCCTGCCTACCGTTCTCCAGGTAAGCGATTCTTCCCTTCGGGGTCTGCGGAAAGGCGCGACCGCGGGAATTGACCTGCGTGCCGGTTGCTATTCGCGGGTAAGCGATTCTCCCCTGAAAGGGAGGCGCGGGCCTCCCGTGGAGAATCGCCGAGGGGCCTCAATCATGGGCCACCGGGCCTGGCGGAAGATCAGCCACGGCCTCGGCCGTGCGGCGCCTCGCCCGGCTGGTGCCCGTGCCGCGGACAGCGCGAGGCTACCGTTCGCCGGATTGGTGTGAGGTCGCGGTCCGCCAGGCGTCTGAGGGGGTTTCGTCGCCCACCGGCTGGTTCTCGGGCAGGTGCGGTGGGCAAACATCGGAGTGCCATGGGCCGGCCTGTCGGTCCGGCATCGGCTCACGTGGTGCGTTCACCGTGAGCTGCAGCGCGAGGTCGTGACCGGCGTCGGGAATCACCTTCACGTCGCCTCGAGGGCTGGCCGGGTAGGCGGCCGGCTCCGCGGCGACGGTCCTGTCGCGGTCGGCGGGGTTGATGAAGAAGGTGTCGTGGTCGCCCACGACCGACAGCACGGGTACGTCGACGCCCTTGGCGCAGCGGCCCGAGTCCCGTGCGGTCAGGAAGTCGCCGACTTCGCCCGCGGCGGCGGTCTGCTTCACCGAGTCGTCGGCCTCGACGGTCGCCAGGGCGGTGTTGAAAGACGGAACTGGCGGACGCAGGCGTGGTGGAGCGGGAAGTCGCAGCAGGCTCTCCCGTGTCCGTCACCTATCGCCTCACCGGAGGTGCTCAATGGCTCGGCCCGGGCATGGACGCCCTGAGAGTGTGGGCCGGTGCCCCCGTGAACGAGGGGGGTCAGTTGCTGCCGCGCACCGAGGCGGACGAGCCCGGCCGCGGCGTGAGCATGGACCGCGACGCGTCCGCCTGACACTTCACCCGCGCCTTCTCCCCGTGTGGTGTCGGTTCCTGCGGGCTTGGACGTGAACCGGTGGCCGAACTTGGCCGCGGTCGAGGAAGAGGCGGGCGAGGACGGGCCTGTAGAGCAGGGTGAACTCGTCTTCGCTGATCTGGATGCCCGAAGGCTCCAGCAGTTGGTTGAAGCCGGTGTGGCGGTCTTCGCTGATGCGGACGAGTGCCCGGGCGCTGTCGGGGTCGTGGTCGGCCTGAGCGGTGACGGCCAGTGCCGCGGTGCGTACGGCCGGGACGCTGACGCCGGCGCGCAGGCTTTTGAGCCAGGCGGTGGCCACGTCACGTACGTCGTTGCCTGGTTGGGGGTAGGTGCCGAGGTCGGGGCCTTCGAGGACGAGGTCGAAGAGGAGTGCGGCCCGGGTGGGCCAGTGCCGGTAGAGGGTCTGGCGGGTGACGTCGGCCCGCTCGGCGAGCAGGGCGTAGGTCAGCCCGGCCGGGCCGACCTGGGGCAGCAGTTCTCGTGCGACGGCCAGCACGCGGTTGCGGGTGCGCTGCACGCGCGGGTTGCCCGGGGTCGGCTGACGGCGATGGAGAGGCGTGACCGCGCACCTGGTGAGCGGTCACGCAGCAAACAGCGGCGCAGCCCCTCGGTCCCCCCCGGTCGCCCGCCGCGGCTCATCCGCCCCTCCGGTTCGCCGCTTCAGGCACTGGGAAAAGCTAAGGTGCCTTAATGAGTATCAAGCATTTGTCCGTGGGCAAGCTGCTGAATTACCATGTCGTCATGACTAGGCCCCTTGCTCTGATAACAGGTGCTTCCTCTGGTATCGGTGCCGCGTATGCCCGCCTCCGCGCAGACGACATGGACTTCGTCCTGGTGGCCCGCCGCGCGGACCGCCTGGAGGACCAGCCCGCGGCACTCGACGCGCTGCTCGCCGCCGAAAGCGCCGTACTGTCCGGCGGCCGCCGTTCGGACCTCGCCTCCCGCTACCAGTAGCCGCTGCCGCGGTGAGCCGACGTTCCGTGGACGTCGGAGCCAACAAATGAAGCGGAGATCGTCATGGGCAGGTTCAACGCGCAGGAAGTCGCTTACCTGAGCGAACACATACTTGGGCGGCTCGCCACGACGGGTACGTCCGGCAAACCGCACGTGGTGCCCATCCGGTACCACTTCGATCCGGAGCGCGAGGTCATCAAGATCGGGGGGCGCGTCCTGGAAGGGCGCGGACAGGAGCGGCTCTACATCCGTCACCTCACGGTCAACCCGCAGGCGGCGTTGGTGGTCGACGACGTGGCGGACGGGCAGACCTGGCAGCCGCGCGGGATCCTCATCAAGGGAGCAGCGGTCCTGCACACGGAGGGTGGCGAGGTACTGGGGCCGGGTTTCGGTCCGAACTGGGTCGAGGTGGTACCCAACTGGGCCACGTCTTGGAGCATCGACACCCCTGCATGACAACCCACTGTTCGCGGTGGGCACGGCTGCTCAGCACCGTGCCGGACGACGCAAGCGACTGCGACTGTGCGGGAACGAGTCCCTCGGAACTGAGTTGGTGACATGAGTGAAGTAGTAGTGGCGAGTGCGTACGGAAATCCCGAGGTGCTGTCGGTGATCGATGTCGCCGTCCCGGACCCCGGGCCGGGCCAGGTGCGCATCACGGTCCGCGCCGCCGGGGTGAACCCCTTCGACCACAAGACGTACGACGGCACCTTCGGGACCGATCCGGCGAAGCTGCCGATGAGGCTCGGCGCCGAGGCGGCGGGTGTGGTGACCGCGGTGGGCGCCCACGCGAACGGCCCCGCAGGTCCGGTCGAGGTCGGCGACGAGGTGATCGCCTATCGTGCGCCCGGCGCGTACGCCGCCGAACTCGTCGTCCCGGCCTCGTCGGTGGTGCCGAAGCCCGCCGCGCTGTCCTGGGAGCAGGCCGCCGGCCTGATGGTCGTCGGCGTCACCGCCGCACACGTTCTCGATGCGATCGGTCTGGGCAAGGACGAGTCGGTGCTGATCCATGGTGCCGCCGGAGGAGTCGGCCTGATGGCCGTGCAGCTGGCGGTGGCGGGCGGCGCCACCGTCGTGGGAACGGCAAGCCCCGGCAAGCACGACATGCTGCGCGACCTGGGGGCGATTCCGATCGCGTACGGGCCCGGTCTGGCCGACCGGGTACGCGCGGCAGCGCCGGACGGTGTCCACGCGGCGGCCGACCTGGTGGGCACCGACGAGGCGGTGGACGTCTCCGTGGAACTCGTGGCGGACCGTTCCCGCATCGCCACCATCGCGGGGTTCGCGCGCGGGGCCCAGGCCGGCATCAAGCTGCTCGGTGGCGGGCCCGGCGCGGATCCGGGCACGGAGGTCCGGGCTGCCGCCCGACTGCGGCTCACCGAGGCCGCGGAGGCGGGGCGGCTGAACGTCCTGATCGCCGGCAGCTACCCGCTTCACGAAGCCGCTGCCGCCCATCGCCAGGTCATGACCGGTCGCACCAGCGGGAAAATCGTCCTGGTGCCCTGACTCGACGGGACCGTGCTTTCGGCCGACGACCTCACGGACGCCGAAGTACCGGTCGGCAGACCGAGACGACTGTGTCCCCCCGCCACAGGTGGGGGGACACAGTCATGTCTACGCCATACAGCCATCTCGCAGGCTTCCGGGATGCCCGGCACCGTCGTGCCGCCGCTCTTTCGGCAAGAACGCTTCATTGCCGTCAGGCCGGTTCAGTTCGCTGACTACACTCAGTTGAGACGAGCTGAACACATCAGAGGAGCCCGGAATGCCGCGGAACCGCCAACAGATCCCCCGTGAAGAGCGGGCAGGTGATCTGCTGGCCGCGGCCACCGAGCTTTTCCTCGCCAAGGGGTACGACAAGACCACGATGGCGGACATCAGTGCCGCCGCCGGGGTGGCCAGGGGCAACGTGTACTGGTACTTCGACTCGAAGGACGACATCTTCGCCGCGGTGATGGACCGGATGCTCAGCCGCGAGATCCGTACCCTCAGTGCGGAGCAGGCGGGCGCCGACCCACTGAGCCGGCTGGTGCGGGGGCTGTCCGACATGCGCTATTCCCGGCCGCTGCACCAGGCCATGCACGACCGGCTTCCGCATTCGGAGGCGGTTCGGGCCGCCCACAACACCTTCCTGGGCTGGATCGTCGGACTGGTCGACGAGGTCATGGCTGAACACGGCCTCGACGGCGACCCCGACATCGATGCCACGCTCCTCCGCGACACCGTGGTCACCGTGTTCGAAGGCGCGCACGTGCCCAATGACCGGAACCGACCGGCACACGAGATGCTCCGCTTCCTGTTGGAGTCCGTCCTGGCCGGGCGTTCACCGGTCAAGAGGGCGTGACCGCTGACCGTTGATCGCGGCGGGCTGGAGTCGCGACGGCCGGAGTTGGCGAGTGGTCAGAGTTGGCCGGTGGCGACTCCCGCCGACACCGCCCGCGTCTCCATGACCGAATCCGTGGCCGGATTCCCGGCCTCCGCCCCGCGCAGCCGGTCGAGTACAGCCCCGGGGTCGGCCGGGGCCTGCTCGCCCCGCCACCCGACATGCCCGTCGGGGCGGACCAGCACCAGCGGCCTCTCGTAGAGCCTCGCCGCGGCCGGATCGGTGAGGCGCAGCACCGTCAGCGGCACGCCACGATGGTGTGCGGCCTCCACCAGCGCGGACGGGTCCGCCGGCCCCGAGACCACGAGCACGAACCCGCGGCCGAAGTGGTCGAGCACCGAGCCGCCGTCGGGCAGCCATACGTGCGGTGCGCGGCAACCGGGCCAGGTCGACGGGACGTAGTCGTCCGGCTCGTCGGGCGGCTCCGGAGTACCGTCCGGCACGCAGATCGGGGAGCCGCTGTAGCGGTATCCGAGCTGGATGCCCGTGCAGCGGAACTCCTTGCCCCTCGACCGGCGGATCATCTCGCCCATCTCACCGCGGACCCGGTCGCCCTCCGCGTCCGCGCGCCCGAGTGCGGCGTCGGGTGCGAGCTCGGAGTCGGACCGCCAGTTGCTCGAAGCCTCCGTGACATTGCGGACGGCGATCGGCCGCCGCTCCGACTCGTAGCTGTCGAGCAGTGCGGGGGCCGCCCAGCCCTGAAGGACCGCGGCGAGCTTCCAGCCGAGGTCGACGGCGTCGCCGATCCCGGTGTTGGCACCGAAGCCTCCCTTGGGCCACAGCAGATGCGCCGAGTCACCCGCGAGGAACACCCGCCCCGCGCGGTAGCTGCGGGCCACGACGCAGTGCCCGCTCCAGGGCTGGGCGGCGAGTATCTCCACGTCGATGGGCGCACCTACGGCTTCCTGCACCCAGGCGACCGCGTCCCCGGGCTCCGGCTCTTGCTCCAGGTAGACCGAGAGCCGCCACTCGTCCACGCCGTTGACCACGGTGATGTACGGCCTGCGCGCCGACGACAGTGTGTGGATCTGCACCGCCGGGCCGCCCAACCGCTCCCGGAGCAGGGCCGCCAGTTGCGGCGCACGGAAGTGCACCGCGAAGTTCTGGCCCTGCGCGAACATGCCCTCGAACTCGACGCCCAGCGTCCGCCGTACGCTGCTGCGGCCCCCGTCACAGGCCACGAGGTACGCGCCGGCCAGTGTCTCGGAGGCGCCGCTCTCCAGGTCACGCACCACGGCGAGGACACCGTCGGAGTCCTGCTCGAACGTCTCCAGGCGCGTGGCGAACCTGATCTCCACCGAGGGCAGACCTCGCGCCGTCCGTTCGAGCAACGGCAGGAACGAGAACTTGGACAGGAACGCGGGACCCTCCGGCGTCAGCGGGCCGTACACGCCGGGAGACCGGTTCGTGACACCGTAATCGAATTCGGCGAGTACGTGTCCCGTCACTGACGTGGCGAACACCGTGCGGTGCGGATAGTCCGTGGGGGGTGCCGACTCCGCGCGCGCCTCCTCCGCACAGCCCCAGCGCCGAAGGTGTTCCATGGTGCGGGAGAAGATCGCCTCGCCCGCCGGGAAGGGCACGCGGCCGTCGCCTTGGTCGATCACCGTCACCGGCACACCGCGCCACCCCAGCTCGATCGCGAGCGAGAGGCCCACGGGGCCCGCCCCGACGACCAGGACACGCCGGGATTCGGCTCTTTCGTTGCGGTCAGACACAGGGGACCTGCCTTCCTGAACACGGGTTGGATCAATCGCGACCCAAACTCTTGAACCTGAGTCAGACTCGCATGTCCAGGCCGTTCTTTGGAAGAGCGATATGTATCAGGCATCTTTCGGCAAGGTGGGTGCGGTGTTACGCTTGACCCCAGTTCAAGAGATAGGGGAACGTCGTGGTGTCTCCGGCGGATCGAAGCGATGCTGTGGGCCACTGTCGGGCCCTGGTCGTCAGCTACCACCGCGACATCGACAGCGGCCGGGCCACCGCCGGGATCGGCGCGTTCGCCGACGACGCCGAGTTCGAGGCACACGGCCGGGTCTTCCGCGGACGGGACGAGATACTCGGCTTCCTCAAGGCGCGAGAGGCCGACACCGGACGGCAGACCGTCCATGTGCTCGCCAACGAGGTCGTCACCGGTCATGACGACGAGGACGACGGAAGTGGCCGCAAGCGGGTCGAGCTGCAGGCCATGGTCCTGCTGCACGTCCGGCAACCCGACGGCGCCTATGTCCTGGACCGCGTCCTCAACACCGTTCACCGGTTCCGCCACTCCGGCGGAGAGTGGCGGATCACGCGCCGCACTTCGAGGCCGCTGCACCCCACCGTCTGACGGACAAGGAGTCCCTCACGATGACGACCACCCCCCAGAGCACGGCCGCCCCCGCGGCCACCGAGACACAGGCCGTCGCGCTGCAGATTGCCGAACTCGTACTCAAGACCGGCCGCTACGACGACATGGCCGCCTTCTACACATACGTACTGGGACACGGCCCGTTCTACGAGCGGACCCCGGACCCCGACGCCCCGCCGCGTCCCGCGGGGATGCCCGAACGGGCGGTCGATGTCCGACTGGGCTTCTTCCGTGTGCATGACGCCCCGCACGGCAGCCAGGTCCTCGCGCTGTTCGGCATCGACAGCCTGATCGGGACCGACGCGTCAGGGCCGGGCCTGCATCACTTCCAGTTCGGCGTCGGCTCGCTCGGTGAACTGGTCACCCAGTACGAGCACATGGCGTCCCTGGGTGCGCGCCCGCACCGTGCCGCCAACCACGGCCAGGCCACCAGCTTCTACTACCGCGACCCGGACGGGAACATCGTCGAGTTCTCCTGCGCCAACTTCGCCACCACGGAGGAGGAGGTGGCCTTCATGTCCGGCCCCGTCTTCGCGGCGAACCCCTCCGGCCTGGAGCTCAACGCCGAGCGCTTTGTCGCCCGCTACCGCGCCGGTGACCCCAAGGACGAGTTGCTGCGCCTCGACAACCAGGCGGTGGCCCTGTGACCAGGCTCGTCAGCACGGCCAAGGGGATCGGCAGGCTGGAGGACGACGGTGAGACCGTCGCCCTCCTCGACCTCGACGCGACCGACCTCGGTGCGGCCCTGCAGTCCGGACTCGACATCGCGTCCATCGCCACGGCCACGGTCCGCGACCGGATACCCATGGCCCAGGCCCAGCTCGCCGCGCCCGTCCCCAGGCCCTCCAAGATCTGGGCGGTGGGTTACGCGTACGCCGGTCACCGCACGGAAGTGGGGTACGCCGGCACGGCGGAGGACCCGGTCATCTTCCTGAAGGCCCCGTCCTCGGTGATCGGCACCGGAGAGCGGATCCGCTTCCCGAAGGCCGCCCCGGACGAGGTCGACTACGAAGGCGAACTCGCGGTCGTCATCGGCAGGCGCGCCACCGACGTGCCGGAAGCGGACGCGTACTCGTTCGTCGCCGGCTTCACGATCTGCAACGACGTCAGCGCGCGCGATGTCCAGAAGGGACGCGTTCCCGGCCGGGCTGCCAACGTCACCGCGGCCAAGAGCTTCGACACCTTCACCCCCATGGGCCCCGCCCTGGCCACGCTCGACGAGTTCGCCGATCCTGGTGACCTGCACCTGCGTACCTGGGTCGCGGGCGAGCTCCGCCAGGACGCGCGTACCTCCCAGCTCATTCACCCGGTTCCCGCGCTGGTCTCCTACCTGTCGCGGCAGACGACCCTCGAACCCGGCGACGTGATCGCCACCGGAACCCCGGCCGGAGTGGGGCACAAACGAGGCCTGTTCCTGCGGTCCGGGGACGAGGTCCGGATCGAGATCGAGGGCATCGGCACCCTCGCGAACACCTGCGCCTGACGCGGGGAGGCCACCCTGAGGATGCCGGAGCCGTGGCGTCCTGGAAGTCGGCAATAGTCAATTCTGGCGGCCATCGCAGGTGCGAGGGCCCAGTCGTAGGAGGCAATCAGGTGACCAGCGATCCCAAGAGCAGTTTCGGCGGCGGAAACCCGTGGGACCACATTCAGCCGTGGGACGAGGAAATCTTCGGGAAGGAAGTCCACGACGGCACCCTGCAGAACAAGTGGGGGACCGCCGTGTCGATCGCCGGCGGGCTGCCCTACATCTGGAGGGAGCTGGCCCGGCCGATCTCCGAAATCGTCTATGGCCTCCTCGAACTCCGCGCCGGAGACAAGGTCCTGCTCATCGGCGAGGGCATCGCCCCCGCGGGGTGGGTGGAAGACATGCGGGAGATCGTCGGACCGGACGGCGTCGTGGATGAGGTGGAGATCATCCACGAGGGGCGCAAGGCGGTCCTGGGCAAGCTCCCCGGGCGGAACGGCCAGACCGGCTGCTGGCGCTGGGACTACGCCGACTCGAAGGCCGACGAGCAGTACGACTGCGTCGCGGTGCTCCAGGCGACCCAGCACTGCGACGACTGGGAAGAGGCGGCCAGGGACCTGCTGCGCGTGATGAAACCGGGCCGCCGCATCGTGCTGGCCGAGTCGGTCCTGAAGGGGCCGACGTTCACCGCACGCATCAACTCCGACGTCCATCTCCGGCAATGGTTCGACAAGCTGTTTCAGCAGGTCTCCGTGGAAGACATTCCCTACTGGTCCGGCGAAGAGGTCCGCGAAGCATTCGGGGACACCGTCGACAGTCCGCAGCTGCTGGAATGGCGCGGAATCGAGATGTTCTGGGGACGAAAGAAATAACAGCGTCGCCAGCACCGAAATCGTTCCGAAGAGACCCCGATCCTGCCGAGTTCCCGCAGCGGGATCGGCTGACAACCTGAGCCGCATCAAGCGACGCCACCCCGAACGAGGAGGTAGCCGTGAGTGTCAACGAGGACCTCATGGTCATGGCATCGGACCAGCCGCTGCAGAGCGTCGTCCGCGACGAGCACCTGCTGCTGGCCCCACCGCATCCGTCCAAGGTGCCCATGAAACTGTGGGACGAGCAGCCGCCACTGACGATGGTGCATTACCCGCAGGAGTACCAGGCAGAGGCGTTCGCCCCTCCGCGCGGTGTGTACGAGAACGACGAGCTCCGCGTCGAGTGGCAGAAGATGGACGGCCGGCAGCCCTTCTATCACCGCAACTGCGACGTGGACGAGCTCTCCTACCAGATCGCCGGCGAGCGCACCCTGATGACCGAACTCGGCGTGGTCGAGCACCGGCCCGGCGAGTTCTCCCGCATCCCCCGGGGCGTGGCCCACGACAACTACGGCCGCGCCGCAAGCCACCTGCTGTTCTACATCCCGGCGCCGGTCGCCGAGCTGGTGCCGGCCCAGCGTGAGTCCCAGGCGGTGTTCCCTCCCTTTCCCGGCTGGCAGCCCGCCCCGGCCAACGAGGCCGTCAGCTGGAACCTGGGCACACCCGGTCGCGACATCACCATCTTCGGGGTCGACGAACAGCAGCTGCTCGAACATGTTCACAATGACGACCGTCGGCTACAGGTACTGCGCCCCGACCGTTCCCAGGACACCACCTGGCTGTACGGCACCGACCGCGTCCGCATCGGCCTCGTCAACACCGTGCCCGGTGGTGAACGCCGCTATCGCCGCACCCTCGACGCCGACGAGATCCAGTACCAGGCCAACGGCCACCGCACCCTGATCACCCAGCACGGTCTGGTCGACCTCGAGCCCGGCGACTTCGTGCGCATCCCGCTCGGGATCTCGTACGCCAGTGTCGCGACCGAGGCGGGCGACTATGTCAGCCTGCTCTCGCGCAGCGAGGTGCCGCAGGTCGCCAAGACCTCCCGTACCGCCGACCGGTACTCGCCCGAACGGCTCGCGGCCCTCACCACGGAGGTCCACTCATGACCACGATGCTTGCCCTGCGCGCCCATCGCGACGCCAGCACCCTGGTCCTGGAGGACATCCCCGTTCCCGAGCCCGGTCCGATGGACGTCGTCGTGCGGGTCGCCTCCGCCGGCCTGGCGCCGGGGATCATGCGCCTGCTCAAAATGGGCGCGTTCAAGCATCTGCCGACCACCCTCGGCTTCGAGGCCGCCGGCACCATCGCCGCCGTCGGCAGCGACGCCACCGGCGTCCGTATCGGTGACCGGGTCAGGGCGCACACCCTCCTGAACTGCCGTACCTGCATCTACTGCCGTACCGACCGCGACATGATGTGCTCGCAGCAGTCCATGATGGGCTACGCCGCCTTCAACGACTCCTCGATGCCCCTCTACGACGAGTACCACAACGGCGTGCTCGCCGAATACGTACGCATCCCGTACTGGCTGGTCGACCCGCTGCCGGAATCCGTCGGCTTCGACATCGCCGCCAAGGTCCTCACCATGGGCAACGCGGTACGCGCACTCAAGTGGGCCGAGCTGCCGATGGGATCCACGATCGTCGTCACCGCCGCGACCGGTGCCATGGGCAGCGCGACGGTCAAGCTCGCGAAGCACTTCGGTGTCGCCGACCTCATCCTCGTCGGCCGCCACAGAGACCGGCTCAAGGCCGTCGCCGGGCTGTCCGGTGGCATCCCGACCAGCGTCGTCGCCCTGGACGAACTCCCCGACGACTGGGCGACCACCGGCGCGCTCGCCGGCAGGCTGCGTGAACTGGCACCCGGCGGAGCACACGCGGTCCTCGACTACGTCCCCGACGGGCCGGTCACCGGTCAGGCCATGGCCGGGGTCGCGACCGGCGGCGCACTGGTGCACATGGGAGGCAATATGACGCCGCTGCAGCAGTCACCGATGGCACTCATGATGAACATGTGGCGGTTCGTCGGGACCCGCGCCTGTACCCGCAACGACGCGCTGGAGGTCCTGCGCCTGCTGGAGACCGGTGCGCTCACCGCTGACGAGCTCATCACCCATCGGTTCCCGCTCAGCGATGCGATGGGGGCCGTCGACGCTGTCCAACGCCGTGACGAACCCATGTGGATGCCCGTGATCAATCCCTGATCCTGGGCACGAGTCCGTCATCGTGTGCAGCGAAGCCATCGAGGATCCAGCGAGAGGAAACCGGAAAGTGTCCGAAACGGAAGCCGTACGCAGCGAAGGGCCGCCCCTGCTCGCGGTGATCGGGGCGGGCGGGCTCTGTGGCAGCTACCTGTTGGAGGCGGCGCGGCGGGCTCCGTTCCGGGTCCGTGCGGTGGTGCACGGGCCGGCGGGCCGTGCACGGGTGGCCGCCCTGGGCGCCGACGAGATCGTCGAGGCCGATCTCGCGGAGCCCGACTCCGTCCGCCGGGCGGTGAAGGGCGCCGACTCCGTGTTCATGATCCCGCCGGCGTTCCACCCGGAGGAGGACATCTTCGCGATCAGGGCGCTGGAGGCGGCCGAGAACGCGGGCGCGCGCCGGTTCGTGTACCTGTCCGTCCTCCACCCGCACACTCCCGGGCTCCGTCACCACCTGCGCAAGGCCAACGCCGAGGCCGCCGTGCGGGGTTCGGACCTGGACTGGACGATCCTCCAGCCATCGATGTTCGCTCAGATCGTCCTGTCGACGTGGGGGAGGGCTCCCGCCGGGCAGGTCGACGTGCCGTTCGACGTCAATCACCGGTTCTCCTTCATCGACTTGCGTGAGCTCGCCGAGGTCGGCGTCAAGGTGCTGTCCGAGCAGGGCCACGCCTCGGCGACCTACGAACTGGCGGGACCCACCACCACGCCGGCCGAGGCCCTGCGCATCGCGGGGCGTGCACGAGGCGTGCAGCTCGAGGCGCGGACGGTCGACTGGGCAAAGGCGCCGCTCCCGCCAGGAGTGGCGGACGATCCGTCCCGGGGCCCCGACATGCGGGCCATGTGGCAGGACTACGACCGGCACGGCCTGCACGGCAACAGCAACGTCCTGCGGATGCTGCTCGGCCACGAACCCGCGTCCTTCGAGGAAGCGACCGCCGCGTTCGACGTCCCCTGAGACCCCGCATCGTGCCCACGATCGCCCGCCAACCGTGACGGCAGTCAAGCGCTCGCGGAGCTGACGGGCCGTAGGCCGTGGAGGACGGTGTCGACGATCTGTTCGGCCAGTCCGTCCGGGAGGTCGGGGTCGTGGCGTATGAACGCCCGGGTGAGCAGGGGGCCGACGAACATTTCGACAGCCAGTTCCAGGTCGACGTCCGTACGAAGTTCCCCGTTCGTCCGGCCTCGGCGGAGGACCTCCAGGCCGAGGTCACGCCGGGGAGTGATCACGCCGGAATGGTAGGCGGCCCATAGTTTCGGGCTGCTCCTCATCTGGGCGTGCGCGTTGTGCAGGATCGCTGACAGGCCGCTGACCAGGGCGCGTTGGCGCAGCGACTCCAGCAGCACGACCAGGTCGTCGCGCATCGAGGTGCCGGGGAGCTCGGGCTCCGCGGGCTCGGCGGCCCACATGACGTCGACGAACAGATCCTCCTTGTCGCTCCAGCGCCGGTAGATGGCGGCCTTGCCGACACCGGCGGAGCGAGCGATGCGTTCGATGGAGACATCGGCCAGCGGAACGCCGTCCTCCAGGAGTTGCATCACCCCATCCAGGATGGCCTGTTCCACGGCTTCGCTGCGGGGACGACCGCGGGTGGATCCGTACGATGGCGGACGGCTCTCGGCACTGCTCATGGCATCCCGCTCCTTTCGTTCGCGGTGCGCCGATGTACGTGGCTCGGGCCGCGTCGGGACTGCGTCTGCAGAGCGGCGCTCACCTGTGCCTGGTGACCTGTGTCCCAGGTTTTTCTGCTGTCCGGGGCTAGTTCAACGATCGACTGCCGACGGCAAGGGCGTCGGGGTTCAGTTCCTCGACCGAGCGGTGGAGCAGCCGGTGAATGGCGTCCTTGTCGTCCGGGGAGAGCGGCGAGGCCGTCTCCGATTCGATCCGACGGGCGATCGACGCCGCACGAGCGGCCGTCGCGTGTCCCTGTAGCGGAACTGCATAGGAGCAAAGAGTCGTGTGAGTGTAAAGATGCTTGATGCATAAACGCTTGCTTGGTAGTCATCAGGAGGTTAATGCTAGACCTGTGCTCCGGACCCTGGCCCTGATCACCGACGGCTCTTCGGCCGGCGGTGCCGCCTGCGCCCAGCCCTTGACCGCCGCGCCTGACGGCCTGCCCCATCCGGCTGTCGGTCTTACCTCCGGTGCCAACCAGTCTTCCCACCGGTACGAGGAAACAGCAGTCGGCCTGAGCAACGGGCGCGCCTTCGCGGAACGGCACGGCCATGTCTGAGCCCCCGACGATCACCCGCCGCCCCATCGACCCGCACCCCATTGAGGGAGAGTGGACATGTCCGCCGAACATCCCGTCCAAGCCCAGACTCCTCCCGTCGAGTCCCCATCCGCGCCCACCCGGCGTACCTTCATCGCCACGACCACGGCTGTAGGCGGGGCCGCCGTGGTCGGCGACCTGGTCGCAGGGTCGCCCGCGCTCGCCGAGGAAGCGGACGGCGTCGAGGCGCCACCTGGCAGCCGTGTCGCCTTGACGGTCAACGGTGTCCGGCGCACCGTCACGGTCGACAACCGCACCTCGCTCCTCGACCTGCTGCGCGAGCATCTCGACCTGACCGGTTCGAAGAAGGGCTGCAACGCCGGTGCCTGCGGCGCCTGCACGGTCCTGGTCGACGGACGCCGGGTCAACTCCTGTCTGACGCTGGCCGTGCGTCTGGAAGGCGCCGAGGTCACCACGATCGAGGGCCTGGCCAAGGGCGACCGGCTCCACCCGCTGCAGCAGGCGTTCATCGACCAGGACGCCTTCCAGTGCGGCTTCTGCACGCCGGGGCAGATCGTGTCCGGTGCCGGGTGCATCCAGGAGGGTCACACCGGTTCGCCGGAGGAGATCCGGGAGTGGATGAGCGGCAACCTCTGCCGCTGCGGCTGCTACCTGAAGATCGAGCGCGCGGTCGAGCAGGCCGCCGGCCGGAAGGGCTGATCCCATGTATCCCTTCACCTACACCAAGGCCGCGGACACGCGAGAGGCACTCAACGCCGGTCGGCGCGGCGGGCGTTACATCGCAGGCGGCACCACGCTCGTCGACCTCATGCGGGAGACCGTCGAACACCCCGACACGCTCGTCGACATCAGCGCGCTGCCGCTGCGCGAGGTCACCGTCACCGAGCGAGGGGGCCTGCGCGTCGGCGCACTCGTGCGGATGTCCGAGGCCGCCGCCCACCCCAAGGTCCGCACCCTCTACCCGGTCATCTCCCAGGCGCTGGAGCTGAGCGCATCCGCCCAGCTGCGGAACATGGCCACCATCGGCGGCAACATCATGCAGCGCACCCGCTGCACCTACTTCCGCGACGTGAGCGCCGACTGCAACAAGCGCGACCCCGGCTCGGGCTGCGCGGCGCGGGAAGGCTTCAACCGCACCCACGCGATCCTCGGCACCTCCGACGACTGCGTGGCCACCCACCCCTCCGACGTCGCCGTCGCCTTCGCCGCGCTGGAAGCGACGGTGCACCTGCTGGGCCCGGACGGCGAACGCCGTGTCGCCTTCACCGACTTCCTGCTGCAGCCGGGCAGCACCCCACAGCGCGAACAGGCCCTCCGGCAGGGCGAGTTGATCACGGCGGTCGAGATCCCGGCCCTTCCGCGCCCTCTGAAGTCCGGCTACTTGAAGGTGCGCGACCGGCAGTCGTACGAGTTCGCGCTCACGTCGGCCGCCGTCGCACTGCACGTGCGCGGTGGCGTGATCCAGGAGGCGAAGGTGGCCGCCGGGGGAGTGGGCACGGTGCCGTGGAAGCTGCCCGCCGTCGAGTTGCATCTCGTGGGTGAGCGTCCCTCGGCGTCGTTGTGGGCTGCCGCCGCGCAGCAAGCGGGCGTCGGGGCCCGCCCCCTTGCGCACAACCGTTTCAAGGTCGAGCTGCTCAAACGCACCGTCGAACGCCAGCTGAGCACCGTAGGAGGCACCAAATGAGCCCGCAGCCGCAGGCAGCCGTCGGTGCGGCGGAGCCCCGGGTCGACGCACGGCTGAGGGTGACCGGCAAAGCGAAGTACGCCGCCGACAACAGCCCCGACGGGGTCGTGCACGCGGTTCTTGTCGAGAGCAGCGTCGGCCGGGGCCGTGTCACCGGCATCGATGCCCGTGCCGCCGAAGCCGAAGCCGGCGTCCTGAAGGTGATCAGTCACCTCAACGCGCCCAAGCTGCCGCCCGTCCAGGGGGGATTCCCGCCGGGCCAGCGGCTGCGTGCCTTCCAGGACGACCGGGTCCGGTTCTTCGGTCAGCCGGTCGCGGTCGTGGTGGCGACTACGCTGGAGAGTGCACAGCACGCCGCGAGCCTGGTGCGGGTCTCCTACGATGCCGAGTCCGTCTCGACCGACATCAGCGTCGCCGAACCCGCCGACGACCCCGAGACCTATGCACGTGGCGACGCCGAAGCAGCCCTGGAATCCGCCCCGGTCCGGCTGGACCTGACGTACCGGATGGCCCGCAACCACCACAATCCGATGGAGCCGCACGCCACCGTCGCCCACTGGGACGGTGACCGGCTGACCGTCTGGGAGAAGACCCAGAACGTGGTGGGCGCCGTGCGCACTCTGGCCGGTGAGTTCGGCATCCCGCCCGGCAACGTCCGCGTCATCTCGCCGTTCGTCGGCGGGGCCTTCGGCAGCGCCGCCCGTACCTACGTGCACGCCGTCACCGCGGCCCTGGCCGCCCGCGAAGTGAAACGCCCCGTGAAACTCGTCCTCACGCGAAGGCAGTTGTACTTCGGCGTGGGATTTCGGCCCGCATACGAGTACGACCTGAGCCTCGGCGGCAACCGGCAGGGCCGCCTGACCGCGTCGGCGCACGACATCCGCACCGAGAGCTCCCGCTACGAACGGCACAGCGAACACGTCCTGGAACCCGGCCGGATGCTCTACAGCACACCCAACGTCCGTCAGGCCTACCGTCATGTCCCGCTGGACGTGAGTACGCCGTGGTTCATGCGCGGCCCCGGCTACGCCAGCGGCGCCTTCCCCGTCGAGTCGGCGATGGACGAACTCGCCCACGAACTGGGCCTGGACCCGATCGAGTTGCGGCTGCGCAACGAACCCGCCGACGACGAGTCGACCAATCTGCCGTTCTCCACCCGTCGCCTGCGTGACTGCTACCGCGCGGGCGCCCGCGAGTTCGGCTGGCACCGGCGCAACCCCAAGCCCCGCTCGACGCGTGACGGTGACTGGCTCATCGGTATGGGGATGGCCGCCGGTGTCTACGACACCCAGCGCAGCGCGGCCCAGGCCTCGGTCAGGCTCGACGCCGACGGCACCGCCCTGGTGCAGTCCGCGACCAGCGACATGGGTCCCGGCACCGCGACCTCCATGACCCAGGTCGCTGCCGACGCCCTCGGCCTGACCATGCGTCAGGTGACGTTCCGGCTCGGCGACTCCCTCATGCCCCCGGCCCCCGTCCACGCGGGCTCCCAGACCATGGCCAGTGTCGGCTCCGCCGTTCAGGACGGGTGCGACAAGCTGCGCAAGCAGGCGATCACGCTCGCGGTCAAGGACGAGGACTCACCGCTGTACGGGGCCGACGCCGCAGACATCGTCGTACGAGGCGGCCGGCTGTTTGTGAAGGACGAGCCCACCCGCGGGGAGACGTACCAGCGCCTTCTGGCCCGCAACAACCGCACCCACCTCGAAGCGATGGGCTCGTACGCCGGGGCGCCGGAGTCGGAGAAGTTCTCCTTCTACGCCTACGCCGCGACCTTCGCGGAAGTCGCCGTCGACGCCCGTCTCGGCCTGGTACGGGTCCGGCGCATGGTCGGCGTGTACGACGCCGCCCGGATCATCAACCCGAGGCTCGCGGACAGTCAGGCCATCGGGGCCATGGTCGGCGGTATCGGTCATGCCCTCCTGGAGCACACGGTCACCGACCACCGCGACGGCCGGATCGTCAACGCCAACCTTGCCGACTACCTCGTGCCGACACACGCCGACATGCCCGACATGAAAGCCATCTACATCGAGGGTGAGGACTACGAAGCCGACCCGATCGGCGTCAAGGGACTCGGTGAGATCGTCATCGTCGGAGTGGCACCCGCCATAGCCAACGCAGTCTTCAACGCCACCGGCCGCCGCATCCGCGAACTGCCCATCACCGCCGAAGCACTGCTCTGAGCCTCCGGGTGGCCGGTGCGCCCAACCGGCCACCCGGCCATCGGGGCTCCCAAGCGTCCGGCGGCCTGCGATGCCGCACCGCCGGGCACGGTCCGTCGCCACGTCCTCTCCCCCAGGATGCGGCGGCGGACCCCTCACAAGTCACCCCGCACGCTGTCAGGCAGCACAGCCGACGGGCATCCCGCGTACCGAGTGGTGTGCGGTCGGTCATGCGCCGGGGTGGGCGTAGCCGTTCTGGTAGGCGATCACGACGAGTTGGGCGCGGTCGCGGACGCCGAGCTTGGTCATGATGCGGTTCACGTGGGTCTTGGCGGTCGATGGCGAGATGTGGAGCTGTTCGGCGATGGCGTCGTTGGAGAGTCCGGCGGCCACGAAGTGGAGCACTTGGCGCTCGCGGTCGGTCAGGGCCGTCAGCGCCGGGGTCGGAGTGCTCGTCATGTCGGGTGAGGCGAGGTAGTGGGAGATGAGTGTCCTGGTCGCCCTGGGGGACAGCAGCGCCTCTCCGCGGGCGACCAGCCGGATGGCGTCGAGAAGGTAGGAGAGCTCCACGCCCTTTCCGAGGAACCCGCTGGCCCCGGCGCGCAGCGCGTGGAAGACGTGCTCGTCGGCTTCGAAGGTCGTCAGGATCAGCACCCGGACGCCCGCGAGGTCTTCGTCCGCGGAGATGGCACGCGTGGCGGCGAGGCCGTCCATGTCCGGCATCCGGATGTCCATCAGTACGACGTCGGCACGGGTGCTGCGGGCCAGCGCGACCGCCTCTGCACCCGTCGCCGCCTCTCCGACGACCTCCAGGTCCGGCTCCGACTCGATGAGCATGCGGAAGCTGGAGCGTACGAGGGCCTGGTCGTCGGCGAGCAGAACGCGGACGGTCATCCCTGCCTCCCATCGGCGGCGGTCGCGGGCAGGGCCGTGCCCGGCCACTGTGACGTGCGAGTGTCGGACGGTGGTCCGGCCGGGGGCAGCGGTAGACGCACGACGAGACAGAAATGACCGTCGGTGTCTGCACCGGCATGGAGGCTGCCACCGACCGCGTGGGCTCGCTCGCGCATGCCCGTCAGCCCGTGTCCGGTGCCCGTCGCGGCCGCCGGGTACGGTCCGGAGTCCAGGGGGTTGGTGATCCGGATGCGCAGTTCGTCGGGCCCGTAGTCGACGAGCAGGTCCGCCTCGGAGGTCGGGCCGTGCTTGTGTGCGTTGGTCAGCCCCTCCTGGACGACGCGGTAGGCGGTCAGGTCGATGGCGGTCGGGAGGGGGCGTGGGTGGCCGGCCTGCCGCTGGCGGATGCTCAGCCCGGCGGCGGTCAGCGATTCGAGAAGCCCTCCGAGGCGGGACAGGCCGGGCACAGGCTCGGTCGGTTGCGTCTCGTCCGCCTTGTCGTCCCCGGACTGGCGCAGTACGTGCAGCAGCGGGCCCAGTTCGTCCAGGACCGTGCGGCCGGCGTCACGGATGTGACCGAGCGCCACCTCGGCCTGATCGGGCCGGCCTCGCAGGAAGTGACCGGCGACCCCTGCCTGAATGGTGATCAGCGCGATGTGGTGGGCGATCACGTCGTGGAGTTCCCGCGCGATGCGCAGCCGCTCCTCGGCGACCCGGCGGCGTGCCTCTTCTTCCTTACTCGCCTCCGCCCGCAGCGCTCGTTCCTCCATCGCGGCGGCGTAGTCGTGCCAGGTGCGTACGGTGGCCCCGACGGCGGCGAACATCCCGGTCCAGGCGAACACGGCGCCGGCCTCCGGGCCGGCGGCCGAATCCGTCGCATAGGTGATGACTGCGTACAGGGAGAGGGCCGTGCACGAGACGGCGATCAAGGCGATCCGCCGACGGACCGTTCGGGCCACGGTGTAGACCGCGATCAACGCGGCGACCTTCAGCACCCGCGACGGATACGACGCGAGGACGGTGAAGGCCACCTCCCCGAGCACTGTCAGCGCCAGGACGGGCAGCGGGGCCCGGCGGCGGGCCAGCAGAAGCAGGAACGCGGCCGCCGCGGCGACGGCGTCGGCGCCCGACGGCTGTACGCCGTCGGGCCACCGTCCGAACAGCAGGGGCAGCAGGCCGATACCGCCCACGAGGGTGGCGAGGGTGGCATCCAGCAGGCGCGGGTGAGCGCCGGTTACCCGTTGCAGCGACGCCGGTCCGATCACGGCTTCACCGTTCCTTAGTACAGATCCTCAGTGCAGATCCTTGGTTTCGGACAGATACGGCCGCCTGTCCTCACGCTTGAAGGCCTACGAGCGGGTGGACGGTGTAACTGCGGCAACCGGCGTCACGCGTCGCGTCGCTTGAACAGTACGGCCGCGCCGGCCAGGAGCACGACGATGTAGCCGGCGAACACCGCGAGCCCGGACCCGGGTGACAGCGAGTCACTGGCCGTCCGCACCGTCATGACCGCGTTCGCGGCGTTCGACGGCAGGTAGGGGCCGATGGCGTCGTTCCAGCTGCTCGGGAGCAGCTGGATCAGGCCGGGCACCACGAACAGTGAGCCCACCACGAGGGTGATCGCGCCGGCGGTGTTGCGCAGCAGGACGCCGACCGCCAGTCCGATCAGACCGGCTCCGGTGAGGTAGATCGCCGCACCGGCCAGCGCCCGGAACACTCCTGGATCGGACAGCGAGGTGGTGTCCAGACCGCGGGAGGACATGACCGACTGACCGGCCAGGAAGGCCCCCAGGACCGCGACGAGCATGAGGGCGAAGCTCACCACGGCGAAGACGGTCACCTTGCCCCACAGCACCGGCAGGCGTGAGGGGACCGCGGCCAGCGTGGCGCGGATGGATCCGGTGGCGTATTCGCCGGCGCTCATCAGCACCCCGAGCACCGCGACGGCCAGCGCGGCGAGCATCACCCCGCCCAGGCTGATCGAGGTCGGGTCACCGAAATCATCCTCTCCCGGGCCGTCTCCCGAACCGACCACGCTGCTGAACAGCAGGCCGAAGCCGATGACCAGGGCCACGGTGATCGCCAGCGTGTAGAGAGTCGAGCGCAGCGACCGTAGCTTGATCCATTCCATGTGGACGACCCGTGGAAAGGTGACCTGCTGACCGCCCGCGTGCCGACCGGCGGTCCCGGTCGTCTTCCGTGAGTCCTGTGCGTCCTGGGTGTCGAGGGCGGTGGTGCTCATCGGTTCGTCCTTCCGGCGGTGGCGAACTCGGCGGTGGTGGCGTGGTATTCGACGGAGTCGCGGGTCAGCTCCATGAACGCCTCCTCCAGCGACGCCTCCTGAACGAACAACTCGTGCAGTACCAGCCCGGCGGCCGCGGCGCGTTCACCGATCTCGGAGGCCTCCAGCCCCTGGACGTCCAGCACGCCGGTCCGGCTGCTGCTGACCGAGACGCCGTCCCCCAGCAGAAGGTCACGCAGGGACGCGGCCTGCGGTGACTGCACCCGCACGCTCCTGCCGGCGGACTGGGCGATGAAGTCGGCGAGCGGGCCCGCGGACAGCAGCCGGCCGCGCCCGATCACGATGAGGTCCTCGGCGATCAACGCCATCTCGGTCATCAGATGGGAGGAGACGAAGACGGTCCGTCCCTGGTCCGCGAGGTCTTTGAGGAGGTTGCGGATCCACAGCACGCCTTCGGGGTCGAGGCCGTTCACCGGCTCGTCCAGCATGACGATGTGCGGGTCGCCGAGCAGGGCCGAGGCGATGCCCAGCCGCTGCCCCATACCCAGCGAGAAGCCGCCCGCCCGCTTGCGGGCCACCTCCGTCAGGCCGACCATGTCGATCACTTCCAGCACCCGCTGCTTGCCGATGCCGTTGCTCGCGGCCAGCGCGAGCAGGTGGTTGTACGCCGAGCGTCCAGGGTGGATCGCCTTCGCCTCCAGCAGTGCCCCGATCTCCTGCAGCGGGGCCTTGTGCTGCTCGTAGGCGCGGCCGTTGACGCGGACGGTTCCGGACGACGGCCGGTCCAGCCCCATGACCATCCGCATTGTCGTCGACTTGCCCGCCCCATTGGGCCCGAGGAATCCGGTCACCACTCCAGGACGCACGGTGAAACTCAGCGCGTCGACCGCGAGCTTGTCCCCGTACCTCTTACTGAGGTTGTTCACCTCGATCACAATCCACCTCCGGGTTGCTTCAGGCCTCAAGGCTCGTGCAACGGGGTCGGTCTTTGCGTCGCCCTACGGCGGTCACTGCCTGTACCACGACCGCGGTACGCGGCTGTCGGCAGCAGCGACCTTGGAGTGACGCTCGTCGTCGGCCACTGTGATCGAAATTCCTGGGAGGGCCGGAGCCAGGGCGAACGCTTGCCCGCGCTGCGTTCCGAAGCCGTCGGCTCGTCGGAAATCCCTCGCAAGGCCGCTCCGGATGTCGGTTTTCCGGGTTCTGGCGGCTGTGGCTGGCTCGGGAGGCAGGAGTGGCCGGAAGGTGTCGACGTGTCAGCAGAGTGCGGCCCCGCCGCGCCACAAGGGAGAGTTTCGTGAACGTCGCTCCATCGGTGAACGAGCCACGAGAACGGCAGGTGGCCACACTGGTCATGGCCTGTCTCGGGATGTTCGTCGCCTATCTGCCGGTGACCACCGTCTCGGTGAGCCTGCCCACCATCCAGAGCGCGTTGCACGCGTCGACCTCCCAACTGACCTGGGTCTCGTCCGCGTTCCAGCTCCCCATGGCCGCTTTCATCCTGACCGCCGGGGTCTTCGGAGACGTACACGGCCGCAAGAAGGTGTACCTGACAGGACTCGCGCTGGCAGGCGCGGGAGCCGTGATCGCACTGTCGGCGCAGTCGATCGAGGTTCTGTGGGTCGGTCAGGCGTGCGCCGGGCTGGGCGCGGCCGCGTTGCTGCCGTCGACGCTGGCGCTGATCAGTCATGCCGTACCCGACCCGCGCAAACGTGGCACGTTCGTCGGACTCTGGGCGGCGTCTCTCATGGCCGCGCTGGCTGTCGGCCCCTTGATCGCCGGTGTGATCCTCGACCACACCACCTGGCGCTGGATCTTCCTGCCGGCCATACCGGTAGCGGTCATCACCCTGGCGGTCGCGGCGCCCCTGGTGACGGACTCCCGCGCGCCCGGTGAGCGTCGGCTGGACTGGCCCGGCCAGATCACCGCGGCGGTGACGATCAGCGCGCTGGTCTACGGCGTCATCGAGGGCGGTGCCGCGTCGTTCACCGAGGGTCGGGTGATCGCGGCCCTGTCACTGGCCGTGGTCGGCGCCATCGCCTTCGTCCTGGCCGAGCTGCGCAGCGCCGGCCCGATGCTCGACCTGTCGCTCTTCCGTAGCGCGGCCTTCAGCGCTACGGCCCTGATCGCCATGATCACGTTCCTGGGGCTGATCGGTTTCTTCTTCGTCCTCAGTCTCTACCTCGGCATGGTGCAGCGCCTCGACACCCTGCATGCGGGCTACCGGCTGCTGGTCGTCAGCGTGATGTCCCTGGTCGTGGGAGCACTGGCGGGCCGCCTCATGCACCGGATCCCGCCCCGATTCATGATCACGACCGGCCTGCTGATCACCGCGGGGTCGCTGTTCTCCCTGACCGCGATCGACGCCGGGACCGGCTTCGGCCCGCTGGCCTGGCGGCTGGCCCTGCTCGGTCTCGGTCTGGGCCTGGTGATCACCCCGATGACCGCCACGGCGGTCGCGGCGGTGCCGCACCACCTGGCCGGTATGGCGGCGGCGGGCAATAACGCCTTCCGGCAGGTCGGCGCTGTTCTCGGCCCGGCCGTGCTGGGCACCCTGCTGACGACGAAGAGCGCCGACACCCTGCCCGGCCACCTGCGCGACGTCGGCCTCACCGGGGCGGTGGCCCACCGGATCACCGACGCCGTGGACGCGGGAGGTCTGGGAGCGGCGGCCCGCGTGAACCTCGGCCAGGACACCGGCCGGGCCATGGGCGCGTTGGGTGAGGCCTTCCTCGACGGCCTCTACCTGTGCCTGATCGTGGCCGCATGTCTGGCCCTGGTCGCCGCACTCGTCGGCGCGGTACTGCTGCGGACTCCGCGGCGCACCATGGCACCTGTCGCCGGCTCTGCGGATCAGGTGGCATCCGAGGACGCCGGGCTCCCCATCGAGTCCGAGTTGGAGACGGAGCCGGTGCTGGTCGGTGCCCGTGCCGGGGGGCGGTCGGGCGGGCCTGAGCAGCGGCTGGGCGCGGTCGGCTCCGCAGCCGGCGGTGACACGTTCGTCCCTGACGGTGGACGGGGTCCCGCCCTGTACGGCCGGGCACTCGAGACGGGCGGGGACGCCGTCGAGGGAGCCACGCTGACGCTGATCTCACTGGGCGGGCGACAGCTGGGCCGTGCTGTGGCGCGTCCCGGAGGACGCTACCGTCTGGACGCACCGAGCGCGGGATCGTACGTGCTGATCGCGGCGGCGGAGGGCCACCAGCCGCAGGCGTCCACCGTGGTGGTGGGGGAGGAGCCGTTGTCGCACGATGTCCTGCTGTCCGCGAACAGCGGGTTGGCCGGCACGGTGGTCACCGCCGGGGACGGGGCGCCCGTGCAGGGTGCGACGGTGGCGGTGACGGACGCGCGGGGAGAGGCACTGGCCGCCGAAACGACCGACGCGGCAGGTGCGTTCGCGTTCGGAGAGCTCCCGCAGGGCGATGTCACGGTGATCGTGAACGCGGCGGGATTCCGGCCCGCCGCGCTCCCGGTGCGGGTGTTCGGCCCTCGACTCGCCCGTCTGGACGTGGCGTTGTGGCCGGGGGCGGTACTTCGGGGCACCGTGCGGGCGGGCGCCGATCGCCGGCCGTTGACCGACGCGCGAGTCACGCTCGTGGACAAGGCGGGCAACGTGATCGGCACGGCGACCACCGGGGCCGACGGTGGCTATGCCTTCGCCGACCTGGACGCGGGCGACTACTCGGTGATCGCAGGCGGCTATCCGCCGGTTGCCGCGCCGATAGTCGTGGACGGGCCGGGACGTGAGCTCGACCTGGAGCTGGCTCATCCGGAGAGCTGAGCCGGCCACCTGATCAGCGGGCCCTTCCGAGAGGCAGGGCCGCAGAACGTACCGGACCGGGTCGCAGCGAGGGCATGGAGCGGCCGGTACCGGTATGGGGCGCGTCCGTGGGGACGGGAAGGCGCCCGCGCGTGGTCCGGGACCCGTACTCCCGCGGGCCCGGACCACGACACGCCGACCTCTGCGCGATCGCGTGCCGGGGTCAGCGGTTCGGTTCGTAGGTGAGTTGCTTGACCTGGCGCAGGATGAGCGCCGACTCCACCGCTTGGATGCCGCTGAGGGCACCGATCTTCTCGCTCAGGTAGGTGTACAGGTCGTCGGGGCTCCGGAAGTGGACCGTGGCGACGATGTTGGCCTGGCCCGTGGTGGCGGACGCGAAGTGCACCTCAGGGTGTGCGGCGAGGCTGCGGCCGACCTCGGCGAGCGCGTGAGGTGCCACGGTGAGCCAGAGCATGGCGCCGACGTCCTGCCCGAGAGGCCCGTGATCGTACTGCACGTCGAAGTACAGCACGCCGGTGGAGAGCAGGGTTTCGAGCCGCCGTTTGACCGCGGACTCCGACTGGTCGGTGGCTTTCTGCAGGTCGGTGAGGGTGGCCCGGCCGTCGCGGCGGACCGTCGCGAGCAGCGCCTTGTCGGCCGCGTCCAGAGTGACGGGTGCATCCGGCGACACCGGAGGCGGCAGTCGCAGAGCGGCCTCCTGGCCGGGGGTGAGCGCGTTGGACTTGTTCAGCCGGCTGAGCGGGCCGCCGTAGAAGGAGTGCAGCAGGCAGTGGGCGGTCACCGTGACGATCTGCCGGGTGCGCTGGAGCCGATCGAAGAGCAGCTCGTCCCGCTCCTTGCGGCTGCGTGGTTTCATGCCGCAGACGACCTCGGTGCCACCGGAGATGAGATTCACGTAGAGCGTGTCCGGGCGCTTGGCGAGTGCCTCCGCGAGCTGTTCCGCCACATCCGGGGTGCAGCGCATTCGTACGAGCCAGCTCTGGCGGCCGAGACGGTTCTCGTCCGTCATGCCGAGCACCCGCACGTTGACGGTGCTGCGCAGCCGTCGGTACCGCCGGGCGACGGTCTGGTCGGAGACACCGAGGACGGCCGCGATACGGCTGAACGGGGCGCGCCCGTCGAGCTGCAGCGCTTGCATGATCTGGAGGTCGAGGGAATCGAGTGTGGGGGCGCCCACCGGTTCTCCTTCGGTCAGGGGCGGAACGCGCCGCTGGAAGCGCGGAACAGCACGGGCGGTGATCAGCGCGCTCGGCGCAGCCGGGCACGGGCCCGCTTCCCCTCTGGAACGGGACCGGTCAAGGCGCCCGGACCGCGTCAGCCACCTCATCGAGGAGTGCCCTCAGCTGTGAGGTCTTCTCGGGACCGAGCTTCTCGGCGATCTGCTGTTCGATCTCCACGATCACGGCATCGGCATCACGCAGGACCTCGCGGCCGGCGTCGGTGAGGTGCAGCTCCTGCACGTGGCGGTGGCGCGGGTGCGGTCGGCGTTCCAGGTGGCCACGTTCTTCCAGGCGGGCCACCTGGGAGGCCACTGCCTGCGGGGTGACGTTCAGGCGGCGGGCCAGTTCCGCGCCGGTCAGACCGGGATCGGAATGGATGTTGATCAACAGGGTGTACTGCGCGGCCGCGAGACCCAGCGGTCGCAGCCGCTGGTCCTTCCAGGCCTGGGCAGCCCACTCCGCCCGCCGCATCGCCCAGGTCACCCGGTCCAGTGCGTCGGCAGCGATCAGCCCGTCATCATCGTGTCTCACGCGGCGAGAATACGACACCTGGGCATATGTCAAACACCTGATCGTGACCAACTACCTGAGCACTGGCCCGTTTGAGGGACTGCCGCGGCTCAGTCCTCGCGAACCGTCTCGGCCACCCGGTCGAGCAGCCCCCGCAGTTGGGCGCTCTCCTGCGGGCCGAGACCGCCGGTGATCTGCAGCTCGATGCCGGCGATCACTTTGTCGGCCGCGCGCAGGACCTCGCGCCCGGCATCGGTGAGGTGCAGCTCCTGTACATGCCGGTGGCGCGGGTGCTCGCGTCTCTCGAGCTGCCCGCGGCTCTCCAGGCGGGCCACCAGTGAGGCGACGGCCTGCGGGGTTACGTTGAGGCGACGGGCCAGTTCTGCGCCGGTCAGACCAGGGTCGGAGTGCACCGACATCAGGAGGGTGTAGTGCGAGGCCGCCAGGCCCAGCGGGCGCAGCCGCTGCTCCTTGAGTGCCTGTACAGCCAGTTCTGCGCGGCGCAACGCCCAGGTCACCCGGTCAAGAGCGTTGGGCTCGACGAGCTCCTCATTGTTTCGTATCACCGGAGAAGGATATGACACTTCACGACCATCAAGTGTTTGACAGTGCTCCAGCGTTTGAACGACACTGATCCCATGACTCGTACCATTGCTTTGATCACTGGCGCCTCCTCCGGCATCGGCGCCGCCTACGCCCGGCTCCTGGCCGACGACCACGACCTCGTCCTGGTGGCGCGACGCGCCGACCGGCTCGCCGACCTCGCCGAGGAACTCCGCGCCCGTGGGGCAGCCGTCGAGGTGCTGCCCGCCGACCTCATGACCCACGACGGGATCACCGCTGTCACCGACCGCCTGGCCACCGGGGACGTACGCACGCTGATCAGCAACGCCGGCGCCGGCGGCTACGCCCCGCTCACCGACGTCGAGTCGGCCGACATCGACCGCCTGCTCACGCTCAACGCCGTCGCTCCCGTCCGGCTGGTGCACGCCGCACTTCCCGGAATGCTCGCGGCAGGAGAAGGCGCCATCGTCACCGTCGCCTCGCTTCTCGCCTTCAGTGCGGGTTTCACGGATGCGCGAGCACCCCGGCGCACCCTGTACGTCGCCGCGAAGGCCGCCACCCTGGGTTTCACCCGCACCCTCGCCAGTGAACTCGCCGACACCCCGCTCCGCGTCCAGGTGCTGTGCCCCGGCGTGGTGGCAACGGAGTGGAACAGCGGCGCCGGCCACAACATCCCCTGGGCGATGACGCCCGAGGATGTGGCGTCGGCCAGCCTGGCCGGGCTGCGCCTGGGGGAGACCGTCTGCGCCCCCGGTCTGGAGGGGCAGGACGCCGCCCTGGATGCCCTGCTCGCCGCGGAGGCCGCTTTCGTCTCGGGCGGCAACCAGTCGGCACTCGCGGCTCGCTACGCGGCTCCGCGCGCTTAGGGCAGTCATGGTCGGCGGGCAGGTGATCGCTTCCTGCCCGCCCGGCGAGAGTACCTCAACTCTTGGCGCTGAGTCATGAGGGGGACGGTAGATTCCACGCCCTTGTCCTGAGTGTTGACTGGATCAATGCCTCATAACTAACTTGGCTCCCGTTCAAGAGCGGCTGAGTGGACCGCTCACGCGCTGATGGTCAGGTGGCCTCTCCGAAGTCGCCGCCGACCGCAGGAGTTGGTCAGTCATGAGCAGCCCGGTAACCACGCCGCCCGACACCCAGGACGACTTCGGCGTTCTGCGCGAGGTGGAAAGCAGGGTGCTCTGGCTGTCATCGGCGACCACCCACCACGCGAACCGCGTCCGTGCGAACCCCTCGGGACTCAAGGTGGGCGGGCATCAGGCCTCGTCGGCGTCCATAGTGTCGATCATGACGGCGCTCTGGTTCCGGCATCTGCGGCCGCAGGGCCGGTTGTCGGTGAAACCGCACGCATCGCCCGTGCTGCACGCGATCAACTACCTGCTGGGCGAGCTGGACTCGTCCTGTCTGCCGAGGCTGCGCGAGTTCGGCGGCCTGCAGAGCTATCCGAGCAGGTCCAAGGATCCGGACCCGGTCGACTACTCGACCGGGTCCGTCGGCATAGGCGCGACCGCACCGATCTGGGGGGCGCTCTCGCGGCGCTGTGTCAACGCCACGGTCGGCGACGTGGGTACCGGGCGGCAGTTCTCGTTGGTGGGGGACGCCGAGCTGGACGAGGGCGCTGTGTGGGAGGCGGTACTCGATCCCGCTGTCGGTGAGCTGGGGGAGGTGGTCTGGGTCGTCGACCTGAACCGGCGGTCGCTGGACAGAGTCGTGCCCGACATCGCCGCCGAGAACCGGCCGCGGTACCCAATGCCCCTGCCGCACGGGAGCGTCGCCGGCGTCAGGTCGTCGCGGGGGCGTATCCCCTGCTGCGCACCGACGGTGCCAAGGTCACCATCGCCGCGATGGGCGCGGTGGTGCCGGAGGCGCTGGCGGCCGCTGAGCGTCTGGCGCAGGTCGGGGTCCCGGCGGAGGTGGTGTGTGTCACCAGTCCCGATCTCCTGTACCGGGCGGTGCGTGCCAGGCAGGGCCACGAGCAGGCCGAGTCCTGGGTGCTGGACCAGGTCTTCCGGGCCGAGCGCGCCACACCTCTGGTCACGGTCCTCGACGGCCATCCGCACACCCTGGCCTTCCAGGCCACCGTCAACTGTGTGCCTGTTTCCTCCCTCGGCGTGACGCGGTTCGGGCAGTCCGGATCACTGGAGGACGTCTACCGACATCACGGGCTCGATGCGGACAGCATCGTCCGTGCCGCTCTCGACCTGACCAAGTGAATGCCAAGCGTCTTACTAGTTATCAAACGCTTGACACTAGTCAGCAGGTTGATAACCTAGTACTTGCCAAGGCCCTCGGGCCATCGCTCAAGTCATTTACGTCGGCGCGCCCGCTGTCACACGGCGGCCCTTCATCGCGCCGAACACGGCGTCCGCCATCTGCCCACCACCCTCGGGGTGATGCTCGGGCGCAGGCGGTCGTAAGAAAGTGGGAGAGACCCGTGACCAACAACACTCCAACCATCACGCGTGACGGAGTCATCGGACAGGACGGGAGCGAGGTGGTCACCGTCGATCAGGCCACCGGGGCGGAGTTCGCCCGGTATCCCGTGGCCGGCAAGGAGGAGGCGGCCGTGGCCGTCGCTGCCGCCCGCTCGGCCTCCGGGCCCTGGTGGGACCTGGGATTCGAGGGCCGTGCCGAGCAACTGCGCGCGTGGCGGCGGGAGATGGCCATCAGCGGCGAGGAGGGAGTCGCTCTCATCCACGCCGAGAACGGCAAGCCTCTGGACGAAGCCCGTGTGGAGGTGCTCGGGATTCTGGAGCACGTGCAGTACGCCGTCGAGAACGCCGAGCGCGTGCTGGGACGCCGGGAGGTCCCCGGGAGCCGCACCGTGCCCAACCAGCGTGCGTGGGTCGAATATCAGCCCTACGGTGTCGTCGGTGTCATCGGCCCGTGGAACTTCCCCCTGCTCACGCCGGGGGCCATCCTCATCGAGGCGATCGCGGCCGGAAACGCCGCCATCCTCAAGCCCAGCCAGATCACGCCCGGCATCGGGGAGTGGCTCGTCCGGACCTGGCAGCGCGCGGTTCCCGACTTCCCGGACGTCCTCCAGTGCCTCAACGGGTTCGGGGCCACGGGCCAGGCACTCATCGAGTCCGGCCTGAACAAGCTCGCGTTCACCGGCAGCGTCGCCACCGGCAAGACCGTGGCCGCCCAGTGCGCGCAGACCCTGACCCCCGTTCTGCTGGAACTCGGCGGAAAGGACGGTGTCATCGTGGCCGAGGACGCCGACCTGGACGAAGCGGCCAGGCACATCGTCTGGGGCGCCATGCAGAACACCGGACACGGCTGCATCAGCCTCGAAGTGGCCTACGTCGTCGAGTCGGTGCACGACGCGTTCGTCGAGAAGATCAGCGACCTTGCCAAGCAGGTACGCGCCGGCAGCGACGACGCCGCGGAGATTGGCCCTGTTCCCCTGCCCACCCAGATCCCGATCATCCGGGAGCACATCCGGGACGCTCTCGACCGCGGCGCGACAGCCACTGTCGGCGGCCTCGACGCAGTGGGGGAGCGCTATGTCACCCCCACCGTCCTCGTCGGCGTGAGCCTCGACGCCCTGGCGGTGACCGAGGAGACGTTCGGGCCCACACTCGCCGTCGTCAAGGTCACCGACACCGAGGAGGCCATCGCCCACGTCAACGGCGGCCGCTACGGACTGGGCAGCGCCGTCTTCAGCCGCGACCGCGGCGAGGACATCGCCCGCCGGCTCCGCGTCGGAATGACCAGCATCAACGACGCCCTGGTCTTCTCCATCAACCCCGCGGTGCCCTTCGGCGGTCGCGGCGACAGCGGTTACGGGCGCAAGCAGGGCGAGGAAGGACTCCGGGAGTTCGCCTACCCGCACTCCTTCACCGCCAAGACCGGCCCCGCCCAGTTCTCGGCCACCACCTTCGGCAGGCCCGCGGGCGCGATGGCGGGAGCCCTCGCCGGCGTGCGCAACAGGATCCTGGCCGAGAGCGCCGAGAAGACTGACTGACCAGCTCGCCAACTGACGGGCGGAGGCGAACGGTTCGGCATCCACCGCGTCGCGACCGGTCATTGACCGGCTCGGCGGGCCATCGGACCACTCCGGGGAAACGACGCGCACCTTCGCGGAGCGCGACAGCGATCGGCACGTCCCGACAATCACCGCGCCACCAATGAGGGAGAGCGGACATGTCCAACGAACGTCCCGTCCAAGCCGTGACTCCGCCCGCCGAGCCCCCGACCGCGGCCACCCGGCGAAGATTCATCGCCGCGACCGCCGCTGCCGGAGGAGCCGCCGTGGTCGGCGGTCTGGCCGCGGGACAACCCGCGCTCGCCGCCGAGGCGGTGCCCGGCAGCCGTGCCGCCACGGCGGTCGGCGGCTCGAAGGACGACCGGAACGCCAAGAAGGAGAAGAAGATGCGCATCGTGGCCGTGGAAGAGGCGTTCTCCATTCCCGGAGCCATCCGGCAGGAGGCAGCGATCCGCCAGCGCTTGGAGGCAACGGAAGAGACCAAGCGGGAGTGGTTCCGGCGCCTGGACGACGTGACCGAGCTGCGGCTGGAGGACATGGACGCCAACGGCGTCGACATGCAGGTCCTCTCGTACTCCACGCCGGGCCTGGAAGTGATCGAGGATCCGGCGGAGGCGGTGGCCGTGGCGCGGCGGGTCAACGACTATCTGGCCAAGGCGGTCGCCAGTCATCCGAACCGGTTCGCGGGCTTCGCGGTGCTTCCGCTGCAGGACCCGAAGGCCGCGGTCGTGGAGCTGCGTCGGGCGGTGAAGAAACTCGGGCTCAAGGGTGTGCTGTACAACGACCATGTACGGGGGCACTACCTGGACGAGCCGCAGTTCAGGCCCGTATGGGCCGAGCTGGAGCGCCTCGGCGTGACGCTGTATCTGCATCCGGCTGTCATTCCGGCCGACAACTGGCGTGTCTTCGACGGCTATCCCGTGCTGGTCGGGCCGTCCTGGGGCTGGACCGCGACGGTGGGTGCCCATGCGCTCCGGCTGATCTACGGCGGCGTGTTCGACGAGTTCCCGGGCGCCTCGGTGACGTTGGGGCACATGGGCGAGCTGCTGCCGTTCCAGATGGCCCGGCTCGACAGCCGCTACCCCGCCCAAGTTCCGGTTGAGAAGAGGGTGCAGCACGTGCCCTCGTACTACCTGCGGAACAACGTGTACGCCACCACCAGCGGAGTCATGTCCCATGCCGCGCTGCTGGGAGCCGTTCATGCCGTCGGCGTCGACCGGGTGCTGTTCTCCATCGACTACCCGTTCGAGTCCAGCGCCGAGGCGGTGGGGTTCCTGCGTTCCGCGCCGTACGCGCCGGCCGACCTCGCACGCATCGCGCACGGCAATGCCGAGCGCCTTCTGGGGCTGTGAACGACCGACAGCCCGCACATAGTCCCTCTTCTCTTCACTCCCAGCGCGATCAGAGGAGCCACGATGCCGAAAGCAGTGCGATTCGCGGAGTACGGGGACAGAGACGTACTGAACGTGGTCGACGTGGAACGGCCCGAGCCCGGTGAACGCCAGGTACTCGTCAAGGTGGTGGCCGCCGGGATCAACCCGGGCGAGGCCGTGATCCGGCAGGGGTTCCTCCACGACAGGTTTCCGGCGACGTTCCCGTCGGGCCAGGGCAGCGACCTTGCCGGGATCGTCGAGGAACTCGGCGGAGGAGTCACCGGATTCGCCGTCGGTGCCGAGGTGATCGGCTTCACCGACGACCGGGCCAGCCACGCCGAGTACGTGGTCGTGGAGGAGGCCCAGCTCATCCACCGACCGGCGGCGGTCCCCTGGGAGCAGGCCGGCGCGCTCTTCGTCGCCGGTGCCACGGCGTACGCGGCGGTACACGCCGTCAAGGTCGGGCGTGGCGAGACCGTCGTCGTCTCCGGGGCCGCCGGCGGGGTGGGCTCTCTCGTCGTCCAACTCGCGCGGCACGCCGGGGCCACCGTCATCGGTCTGGCGAGCGAGCCCCACCACGCATGGCTCACCCGGCACGGAGCGATCCCGCTGAACTACGGAGAGGGCGTCGGCGAGCGCATCCGCGCCGCGGCCGACGGCACGATCGACGCCTTCATCGACACCTTCGGCGCTCCGTACATCGAACTGGCGCTGGAACTCGGCGTACCCGGTGAACGGATCAACACGATCATCGACTTCCCGGGCGCGGCGAAGCACGGCACCAAGGCCGAGGGCAGCGCGGCGGCGGCAAGCGCCGACGTACTGCGGGAACTTGCCACGCTGATCGCCGACGGTGAGCTGGAAATCCCCATCGCCCGCGTCTACCCGCTCGACGAAGTCCGCGACGCCTTCCGGGAACTGGAACGTCGGCACACGAACGGAAAGATCGTTCTCAGGCCCTGAGAGGCCGTCATACACCGGTCGCCGCCGCATGGGCGAGCGAGTCGTCACACCGAAGCAAACCCCTGAGCGGAGCAGGACCATGGCAATGTCGTCACCACCCGAAGGTGCGATCCGCACCCGGTGGTCGTCCGAGGACGCCGCCGATCAGTTCACCGTCGACAACCCCGCGACTGGCGCGACGCTGGCCGTCGTGCAGGGCGCCGGCGACAAGGAAGTCGACCGGGCCGTACAGACGGCCTACGACGCGCACTTCTCCTGGAAGGCCCGCACCGCCCGCGAGCGCGGCAGCTGGCTGCGGAAGATCGCGCAGGCGGTGCGCGAGCACGCCGACGAGATCGCGGCCCTGGAGTGCAGCGACAACGGCAAGCCCCTGACCCAGGCGCGCAATATGGACGTGAACGCGGCCATCGGGATCTTCGAATACTTCGCGAGCCTGTGCGACTCCATGCCCGGCCAGGTCAACGACGGCGGAAGCCTGCTGGACATCACGGTGCTCGAACCGTACGGCGTCATCGGCGCGATCGTGCCGTTCAACTGGCCGCCGATTCACACCGCCAGCAAGCTGGCCCCGGCGCTGGCCGTGGGCAACGCGGTGGTGATCAAGCCGCCGGAGCAGGCCCCGCTGTCGGCCATGCGCATGGTGGAGATCATCCAGTCCGTCCTGCCCGACGACGTGGTGCACATCATTCCTGGCACCGGCTCGATCGGATCGCGGCTCGCCGGCCACCCGCTCGTCGGCAAGATCTCGTTCACCGGGTCGCCCACCACGGGCGTCTCGGTCATCAAGACCGCGGCCGACAACCTGACCCCGACCCTGATGGAGCTCGGCGGCAAGGACCCGTTCATCATCTTCGAGGACGCGGACCTCGACCTCGCGCTGCCGTGGGCCATCGAGGGCGGCCTCTTCAACCAGGGTGAGGCCTGCACCTCGGCATCCCGCGTCCTGGTGCACACCGACATCTACGAAGACGTCGCGCGCCGCTACGGCAACGCGGTGAAGCGGCTGCGCGTCGGCAACGGCGTCGACCCCGGCACGCACATCGGACCGATGGTGTCCGCCGCCCAGCGCAAGCGGGTGCTGGACTACATCGACATCGGCGTCAAGGAGGGTGCCACGATCGCGGCGCAGGCGCCGCTCCCCGACGACCCGGAGCTGGCAGGCGGCTTCTACGTCGCGCCGACGCTGTTCACCGGCGTTCGCCCGGACATGCGCATCGCGCAGGAGGAGATCTTCGGCCCGGTCATCTCGATGATCCCCTTCCGCGACGAGGACGAGGCCGTCAGGATCGCCAACGGCACCGACTTCGGCCTGGTCGCCGCGGTGTTCACGCCGGACTCCGAACGCGCGCTGCGGGTCAGCCGCGCCCTGCACACCGGGTTCGTATTCGTGAACAACTACAACCGGAACTTCACGGGCGCGCCGTTCGGCGGTGTCGGTGCGAGCGGCTTCGGCCGCGAAACCGCGGCGGAGACCCTGCGCGAGTACGGCTACAGCAAGAACATCCGCCTGGTCTCCGGCAGGGGCGAGATCCCGCGCTGGGCGCCGTCCCTCGAGGTGACCGGACCGGACAAGTGAAACCCGGCCTGCGAGGCGGCGTAACCGCCTCGCAGGTACGGCGTACAGCGACCAATACGGCACCCATGGGCCGACGGTGCCGCACGCCGCCGTTCACAGTCCCTGACCGATGTCCTGCACGGTCGCGAGCAGTGGTCGGGACAGTTCCGTGAGCCGTGCGCGGGTGCAGCGGACGGACGGAGCCGCCACGGCCACGGCTGCTACGGCGCTGCCCGTGCGGTCACGCACGCAGGCGCCGACGGCGAGCACCCCGCGCTCGCTCTCCTGCAGGTTGAGGGCGTAGCCGTGGCGGCGCACGGACACCAGTTCATGCATCAGGCTCTCGAAGTCCTTGGGAGTTTTTGCCCGGCCCCCGGGGAGTCCGTTGGGGTAGAGGGCCCGGAGCCGGTCCGCCGGCAGGGCCGCGAGTATGGCCTTGCCGCCCGAGGCCACATGCGCGGGCAGCAGCGTGCCGGTGCGGTAGCTGACGCGCAGCGCCTGGGGTCCCTCCACGCCGTCCAGGAAGCGGGCTCCGTTGCCTTCGAGCACCATCAGGTGGGTCGTCTCACCCACGGCGTCCGCCAGCCGTCGCAGGTGGGGTTGCGCGATGGTGATCAGGTCCGGGGGAGGCGCCGCATGGCTTCCCCTGATCGCCTGCAGGGCCGGCCCGGGCCGGTACACCTTGTGGCGGTCTTGCGCCGCGAATCCCTCGAAGACGAGCATCGCGAGGATCCGGTGAGCGGTCGAACGCGCGACGCCCAGCCGGTCCGCGACGTCCATCACCCGAAGCTCGTCGAGCTCGTGCAGCAGCCGGACGACGCGCAGGGCGTTGCCGGCGGCGCTCACCGGATACGAGGGGCTGGGCGAACGGTCCGCCGAATTCTCTGAATTCTCCACAGAGGAATCCTACCCTTCAAGGATTCCGGTGAGGGGAAATGGCGGCGTAGCGTCAGGAACAGCGCGGAATGAAGCGCGCTTCTTCTGGCGGTCGCCAGACACACGACGTGGAGGTTTCCGTGACCGACACCACCAGTGAACAGACCGAGCACAAGCTGCTCGACGAGCTGTACGCGGACTTCAAGGACGCGGGCCTGATCCCGCTGTGGACCCAGGTGGACGACCTCATGCCGATGTCGCCGCAGCCCGCCGCGGTCCCGCACCTGTGGCGGTGGGCGGAGCTGCTGCCCATCGCACAGCGCTCCGGAGAGCTCGTACCGGTGGGGCGTGGCGGTGAGCGCCGCGCCATGGCCCTGTCCAACCCCGGCCTGCCGGGCCGCCCTTACGCCACTGCGACCCTGTGGACCGCGATCCAGTACCTGGGCCCGCGCGAGGTCGCCCCCTCGCACCGCCACAGCCAGGGAGCCTTTCGGTTCGTCGTCGAGGGCGAGGGTGTGTGGACCAACGTCGACGGGGACGCGGTGGCGATGCGGCGGGGTGACCTGCTGCTCACGCCGAGCTGGGCCTTCCACGAGCACCAGAACGTCACCGACAAGCCGATGGCCTGGCTCGACGGCCTCGACATCCCGCTCGTCTCCCAACTGGACGCGGGATTCTTCGAGTTCGGACCCGACGAACTCTCCACCCGTGAAACCCCCGAGCGCTCGCGCGGCGAGCGACTGTGGGGCCACCCCGGGCTGCGCCCGATCGGGCAGCTCGACCAGCCCAACTCCCCGCTGGGCGCCTACCGCTGGGAGCACACCGACGCCGCTCTGACCGCACAACTGGAGCTGGAGAACGAAGGCGTACCAGGTGTGCTGGAGCCCGGGCACGCCGGAGTGCGCTTTTCCAACCCCACCACCGGCAAGGACGCCCTGGTCACGATGCGCACCGAGATGCGCCGCCTGCGGGCCGGCACCCAGACCGTCCCGGTGCGCACGGTCGGCTCCGCGGTCTGGCAGGTGTTCGACGGCGAGGCGGTCGCCCATGTCGGCGACAAGGTCTTCGAGATAGCCAAGGGCGACCTGTTCGTCGTCCCGTCCTGGTGCGAGGTCTCGCTGTCCGCCCGCACCCAGGTCGACCTGTTCCGGTTCAGCGACGAGCCCGTCTACGAGGCCCTGGGCCTCGCCCGTACCGCCCGAGGAGAACACAAGTGAAGCTCGCCACCATCCGGGTCAACGGCACCACGCGCGCCGTCCGCGTCGACGAGAACAAGGCAGTGGACCTGGGCGAGACCGACCTGGTGGCCTTCCTGCGCCACGGCGACTGGACCGCGCGTGCCGCGAACGCCGACGGCGAGACGTACGAAGGCGCCCTGGACTACGCCCCGGTGGTCGTCGCTCCGGAGAAGGTCGTGTGCGTCGGTCTCAACTACCGCACCCACATTCTGGAGATGGGGCGCGAACTCCCCTCGCATCCGACGCTGTTCAACAAGTACGCGCGGGCACTGGTCGGCGCGTACGACGACGTGACCCTGCCCGCCGCGTCCGAGCAGGTGGACTGGGAGGCCGAACTCGGCGTCGTCATCGGGGCCGAGGTCCGGCACGCCGACCGGGAGCAGGCACGGGCCGCGATCGCCGGGTACACCGTGCTCAACGACGTCACCGCCCGCGACTGGCAGTACCGCACCACCCAGTGGGACCAGGGCAAGACCTTCGAGGCCACCACCCCCATCGGGCCGTGGCTGGTGACCGCCGACGACCCCGCGGTCACCGCCCAGGGCCTGAGCCTGACCTGCGAGGTCGACGGCGACACGGTCCAGAAGGCCGACACCGGCGACCTCGTCTTCGACCCCGCGACGCTGGTCGCGTACCTCTCCGAGATCATCACGCTGGTGCCCGGCGATGTGATCGCCACCGGCACTCCCGGCGGCGTCGGCCATGCCCGCAAGCCCGCCCGCTATCTGCAGGACGGTACGCGCCTCGTCACCCGGATCGAGGGCATCGGCGAGTGCCGCAACACCTGCCGCCGGGAGACCCGGTGAGTGCACGCCCCGAGCCGATGCTGGAGTGGGTCGCCAAGGGCACGGCGGCCTTCGAAGCCGCCGTGCACTGGCTGACCGACTCGGGCATCACAACGCCGTCGTACCTGCCTGGCTGGAGCCGGGCCCACGTCGTCGCCCACGTCGCCCGCAACGCCGACGCACTCGTCAACCTGCTGATCTGGGCGCGTACGGGTGTCGAGACGCCCATGTACACAAGTCCCGACCAGCGCATGAACGAGATCGAGGACGGCGCCCGCCAACCGGCCGGCGCCCTGCGCGCCGACCTCCTCGCGGCCGACGGACGACTGGCCGAGGAACTCGCCGGTCTGCCGGACCAGTGCTGGGGTGCGACCGTGCGGACGGCACGGGGACGCGAAGTGCCGGCCACGATGGTGCCGTGGATGCGGGTGCGGGAAGTATGGGTCCACACCGTCGACCTGGACATCACCACCTTCGACGACATCCCGCACGAAGTGTGTGCGGCGCTCGTCGATGATGTGGCCACCGCCTTCCTGACCCACCCGGACTGTCCCCCCGTCGAGTTGCGGACCCAGGACGGCGCCCGCAGCTGGCTCCTGGGCGTGCCCGGCGGCGCGGAGCCGGTCGTGGTGAGCGGTGCTCTTCCCAGCCTGGCCGCCTACACGACCGGGCGCCCCGTGCCCGGCCCCCTCCATCCCGCCGGCGGGGAATCCCTGCCGAAGCTGCCCGCGTGGTTGTGACAGCGAAGGAAAGACGATGAAAGTTGCCTGCATCGGCGCAGGTCCCGGAGGACTGTTCTTCGCCACACTGCTGAAGCGGAGCCTGCCTGGCGCCGATGTCGTGGTCTTCGAACGCAACCGTCCCGACGACACGTTCGGCTTCGGAGTGGTCTTCTCCGACGCCACACTCGACGCCATCGACAACGCCGACCCCGTCCTGAGTGAGGCGTTGGACAAGCACGGCAGGCACTGGGACGACATCGAGGTCCGCGTACACGGCGCACGGGAGCGGGTCGGAGGCATGGGCATGGCGGCCGTGGCCCGCAAGACGCTGCTCGGCCTGTTGCAGGAGAGGGCTCGCGCCGAGGGCGTGTCGACGCGCTTCCAGCACGAGGTCCGCGACCCCGCCGAACTGGACGACTTCGATCTGGTCGTCGTGTGCGACGGCGCCAACAGTCGCCTCCGCACCCTGTTCGCCGACGACTTCGGACCGACCGCCGAGGTGGCCACCGCGAAGTTCATCTGGTTCGGCACCCCGTACATGTTCGACGGGCTCACCTTCGTCCACCAGGACGGCCCCCACGGTGTCTTCGCCGCCCACGCCTATCCCATCAGCGACTCGCTGAGCACCTTCATCGTCGAGACCGACGCCGACTCCTGGGCCAGGGCCGGACTCGACGCCTTCGATCCCTCGACCCCGCCGGGCACGAGCGACGAGAAGACCAAGAGCTATCTGGAAGACCTGTTCCGCGAGCAGATCGACGGGCACACACTGGTCGGCAACAACTCCCGCTGGGCCAACTTCGCCACCCGCAGGGCCCGTTCATGGCGACGGGGAAAGTGGGTGCTCCTCGGCGACGCGGCGCACACCGCGCACTTCTCCGTCGGGTCCGGCACCAAGATGGCCATGGAGGACGCGGTCGCGCTGGCCGAGGCACTGGGGGAGGCGCCGCACAGCGTGCCGGAGGCACTCGAGACCTACGAGACGCGCCGCCGCCCCAAGGTCGAGAAGATCCAGAACTCGGCGCGGCCCAGCCTCTCGTGGTGGGAGCACTTCGGCCGCTACGTCCGCTCGTTCGACGATCCGACGCAGTTCGCCTTCCACTTCCTCACCCGCAGCATCCCGCGCGGCAAACTAGCCGTGCGCGACGCGGCGTACGTGGACCGCGTCGACGGATGGTGGCGACAGCGCCACGAGACGGTGCCCCTGGAGACACCCTTCCGTGGAGGGCCGTTCCGGCTTCCGTCGCGCCGGGTGACAGCCGCCGACGACCTTCTGACCGGAACCGACGGCACTGACATCCCGATGGTCCCGTTCAGCGGTCAGTCGTCGTGCGCGGGCGTGTGGATCGACGCCCCGGACACCGAGGAGGGGGTGCCGCTCGCCCTCGACCAGGTGCGTGAGACGGCAGAGGCGGGCGCCCCGCTCGTCGGCATACGCGGCGGTACGACGCTGACCCGGGTACTGGTCGCGGAGGGGGCCCGACTCACTCACGGCCTGCCCGCCGCGGTCATCGGCGCGTACGACGACGACAGCGCGACCACACTCCTGCTGTCCGGCCGGGCCGACCTCGTCGGAGGCACCAAGTGACCGCCATCGATGCACTGTTCGCGCCCCGTGCCATCGCCGTGCTCGGTGCGTCGGCCACACCTGGAAAGCTCGGCTCTGCGATGACCGACTCCCTCGCCTCGTTCCCCGGACCGGTGATGAAGGTCAACGCCGGCCGGCCGGATCCCGGCCAGGGCTTCTTCGCGACCGTCGCCGAGGCTGCCGAGGCCCATGGCATTGCACCGGACCTGGTGGTGTCCTGCATCCCGGCCGCCGCCACCGCCGGGGCCGTCCGGGACGCGGCGGCTGCCGGCGCTCGTGCCGCCCTGGTGTGCGCCGGCGGTTTCGCCGAAGCCGGCGGCGACGGTGCGCTGCTGCAACAGGCGTTGGCCGAGGTGGTGCGGGACACCGGCATCCGTGTCCTGGGGCCCAACACCTCAGGCTTCCTCGCCCCCCACCGACGACTGACGGCCAGCTTCGTCCCGGGCGTGGCCGACCTGGAACCGGGCCCGGTGGCGGTCGTGGCCGCCAGCGGCGGCGTGAATCACGCGTTGGCCTTCGCCCTGGCCGAGGCCGGCGTCGGTCTGCGCCTCGGGGTCGGGCTGGGCAACAGCCTGGACGTCACCCAGGCCGACGTCCTGGGCCACCTTGCCGAGGACGACGCCGTACGGGCCGTCGCCCTGCATGTGGAGACCGCTGCGGAAGGCCGCCGCCTCACCGAGGCCGTGCGCCGCCTGACCGGTCATGTCCCCGTCGTGGCCCTGGTCGTGGGCCGCAGCGACATCGGCGACTTCGCCCGCTCCCACACCGGCGCCCTGGCCACCTCCTGGCGCGTGACACGGACGGCCCTGCGCCAGGCCGGAGCCGTCCTCGTGGACGACGAACGCGGCCTCGTCGACGCCGTCGCAGCCCTCAGCCGGGTACGGCTCCCGGCCAACCCACGTCCAGGCATCGGCCTGGTCACCGCACAGGCCGGACCTGGCCTGCTGCTCACCGACGACCTGCGCTCCCACGGCATCCAGGTTCCGCCACTGGTCGAACGGACGGTGAAGGAGCTGCGCGAGCTGCTCCCCGCCCTCACCTACCTCAACAATCCCGTCGACACCGGCCGCCCCTCGCCCGCGCTCACGCAGGTCGTGGAGCGGGTCTCGGAGGATCCCGGCATCGACGTCACCGCTGTCTACGGGCTGCTGGAACCCACGGCCGTCGACCTTTCGGCCGCGCTGGCCGCCGCCCGCACGGCCACCCCGCTCGTCGCCGTCGTCGGCGGACCCGCGGAACAGGCGCGGCAGACCCGACGACAACTCGGCGAAGCCGGCATCCCTTGCGCGGCCACACCGGCCTCCGGAGCGGCCATGGTCCGCGCGCTCGTCGAGGACGCGGCGGCCCGCGCCCGCTTGGAGGCCACCGTGGTCACCGCGCCGGGTGCACCCGCTCTGCTCCTGTCCGGCCCTGTCGACGAGCACACCGCCAAGGGAGTCCTCGCGGACCTGGGCATCCGTACGCCCGTACGACGGGTGTGCGCCGACCCCGCCGCGGCGCACGCGGCACTCGATGAGCTCGGCGGACCGGTCGTCGTGAAGATCCTCGACGCGGAGATCCTGCACAAGACGGAGGTCGGCGGGGTCCAGATCGGCATCCGCACGCACCAGGAGCTCGACGACGCGCTCGCCCGCATGCCCGCAAGCCCCGCACTCCTGGTCGAGCAGATGGCCCCCACGGGCCCCGAACTCATCGTCGGTGTACGCCGCGACCCGGTCTTCGGCCCCGTCCTGGCGCTGGGTGCCGGCGGAACGGCCGCCGAAATCCTCGGCGACATCTCCCTGCGCCTCGCGCCCCTGCCCACACACGAGGCCCACGCAATGCTCGACGAACTCGCCACCCGCGACATGTTCCTCGGCGCGCGCGGCGCCACCCCGGTCGACCGCGCGCGACTCACTCACGTGCTGCTCGCCCTCTCCTCCCTCGCCGCCGACAACGCCGTAACCGAGTGCGAGATCAACCCCCTGCGCGTTCTGCCCGACGGCGATGTCGTCGCGCTCGACGCCGTACTGCTACTGCGTGACCCCCGGGATCAAGGAGGATCCGACGATGCGTGAGGGATTCGTCCCCTGGCCCAAGGAAGCGGCCGACCGCTACCGCGAGGCCGGGTACTGGCGTGGCAGGCCGCTCGGTTCGTACCTCCACGAATGGGCCGAGACCTATGGCGACGCGGTGGCCGTCGTGGACGGCGACACCCGCCTGACCTACCGTCAACTCGTCCACCGCGCCGACGGATTGGCGTGCCGCCTCCTGGACTCCGGCCTCCACCCTGGTGACGCGATGCTCGTCCAGCTGCCCAACGGCTGGGAATTCGTCACACTCACCCTGGCCTGTCTGCGAGCGGGCATCGCCCCCGTGATGGCGATGCCCGCGCACCGCGGCCACGAACTGCGCTACCTGGCAGCCCATGCCGAGGTCACCTCGATCGCCGTACCGGACAGGCTGGGCGACTTCGATCACCAGGCACTGGGGCGGGAGGTCGCCGAAGCCACGCCGAGCGTACGGCTGCTGCTCGTCGCGGGTGGCACGGTCGACACCGATGCCACGGATCTGCGCGCCCTGGCCGACCCGGCCGACGACCCGGCCGCCGCACAGGCCCGGCTCGACGACATCGCTCCGGACAGCGGCGACATCGCCGTCTTCCTGCTCTCCGGCGGTACGACCGGACTGCCGAAGCTCATCACCCGCACTCACGACGACTACGAGTACAACGCGCGGCGCAGCGCCGAGGTGTGCGGCCTCGACTCGGACACCGTCTACTTGGTGGCCTTGCCCGCCGGGCACAACTTTCCCCTGGCCTGCCCCGGGATTCTGGGCACCCTCATGAACGGTGGCCGTGTGGTGCTGGCCCGGACCCCGGACCCCGACAAGGTCCTGCCGCTGATGGCCGCCGAGGGTGTGACGGCCACCGCAGCTGTGCCGGCCGTCGTCCAGCGCTGGATCGACGCCGTGTCCTCCGGCCGCCACGCCGCCCCACCCGCGCTACGACTGCTGCAGGTCGGTGGCGCCCGCCTCGCCCCGGAGGTGGCCCGCCGCGCCGAACCGGTGCTCGGCGGCACGCTCCAGCAGGTGTTCGGCATGGCGGAGGGGCTGCTGAACTACACGCGCCCCGACGACCCCGACTACATCAAGATCGAAACCCAGGGGCGCCCCATGTGCCCGGACGACGAAATCCTGCTCGTCGACGCCTCCGACAATCCCGTGCCCCCCGGAAGCATGGGCGCCCTCCTCACCCGCGGCCCGTACACCCCACGCGGCTACTACCGGGCTGACGAGCACAACGCCCGTGCGTTCACCCCCGACGGCTGGTATCGCACCGGCGACATCGTCCGGCTGCACCCTTCGGGCAACCTCGTCGTCGAAGGACGAGACAAGGACCTCATCAACCGAGGCGGCGAGAAGATATCCGCCGAAGAGGTCGAGAACCTCATCTACTGCCTGCCTGGTGTCGCCCGCGTCGCCGCCGTCGCGAAGCCCGACCCGGACCTGGGCGAGCGGGTGTGCGTGGTGGTGGTCCTCGAACCCGGCACTGACCTGACCCTCGAATCGGTCCGCGTCGCCCTCACCACGATGCAGGTGGCCCGCTACAAACTCCCCGAGGACCTGCTGGTCTTGGACGAACTTCCGCTGACGAAGGTGGGCAAGATCGACAAGAAGCGTCTGCGGGAAGTCGTCCGTGGCAAGGCAAACCCCGTCGAGACGGTGTGACAGTGTTCGCCGCCGCGGAGGACGGGCGGACGACTTTGCGGTGATGCTGCCGCTTCCGCTGGTCGTCCGGCGGCCCAGGGGTCACACGTCGCCACGCGTCGTGTGCGTGGCGACGTGTGACCCGGAACCGGGGAGCGGTCGTCATTCCCCTTCGCAGACGCCCTCGACAGCGAACTTCTGGTACAGGTGCGGGTAGGCGACGGTGCCGGCAGGGTAGCGCTCCAGGTGCGAGGCGAACTCCGGCGTGCCGAGCGCTGCACGGAGGTGCTCGGTGGATTTCCAGACCGCGACGTTGGTGAACAGTCGGCTGCCGCCGATGCCCCGGTACAGCTGCACCGAAAGAAGGCTCCCCGACTTCTTCATGTACTCCGCGTCGTCCGTCCAGGCGGCCACAACCTCGTCCTCCTTACCTTCCGGGGCGACGAACGTGTTGATGATGGTGACCGGGCCGGCCTTCTCCTTCTGCTGGTCGCGGAAGTGGGTGGACCCGTCGAGATTGCCGAAGCTGAGCATGGTTCCTCCATGAACTCGAGAGGGGAAGTGGGTCTACGAACCCACAGAATTCAAGTGATTCGGGACCGCGAGGCGGACAATTCCATCACTAGGGCTTGTAAGTGACTCGCGATCAATCGTCGGTCCGGGGGAGGGGCTGCGCCGCTGTTCGTCGCGTGGCCGCGCCCGTGGTGCGTTGTCAGGCGTGGTGCTTGTCGAGGAAGTCGGTGGTGAGCTGCAGCCATTCGTTGGTTCGTTCCAGCATCGGCAGGTGGCCTGTGGCGATGTCCGCGAGCTGGGCGCCGGGGATGGTCTCGGCGAGTTGGCGGTGCAGAGCGGTGGAGACGAGCCGGTCGTCGGTGGTCGAGACGACCAGGGTGGGGACGGTGATGCCGGCGAGGTCGTCCCGGACGTCGAGCCGGCCGACGAGGTCGGTCTGTTCGGAGCTGCCGTCGGCCGCGCCGGCGGCGACGTAGCCGAGGGTCTGCTGCAGTTGTTCGGCGGGCATGGATTCCAGCGCCTGGGTGCCGAGAGCCATCATGAGCTGGAATTCGGCGAGCAGTTCGCGATCGCCGGATGCGGCGATCTTGCTCCAGACCGAGGAGGCGAGAGCGAGCCGGTTGTCGCGGTGCGGGAAGGCGGCGGTCAGGACGAGTGCGGTGACGCGTTCGGGGTGGCGGGTGGCGGTGCGGATGGCGACGGGGCCGCCGAGGGAGTAGCCGGAAATGGCGAAGCGGTCGAGGCCTTCGGCGTCGGCGGCGGCGATGAGCTGGTCGGCGAGGTCGTCGACGGTCAGCGGGGTGGTGGAGCGGGGGGTGTCGCCGCTGCCGGGGTAGTCGATGCCGACGACGGTGTGGCGGGCGGCGAGTGCTTCCAGGACGGGGCCGTAGGTGCCGGCCAGGCTGCTGCCGGCGCCGTGGGCGAGGAGCAGGCCGGGGCCGGAGCCGAGGCGGGTGCGGGCGAACGCGGGTGCGGGCAGGTTCCGAGATGACATGGCTGTTCACCTTTCGAAGGTGCACCGTGACAAGTTAATCATCCAGTGCGTGTGATTACGCTCCAAGAACTATCACACGCAACGTATGATTCGGATTGGATTGTGACCTCAATCACACGCAATGTATGATGTGTGGGTAGGGTGGTGGCATGAAGCAGCCCCTCCACCGCCGTCAGCCGACCCCGGGCAACCCGCGCGTGCAGCGCACCCGCAACCGCGTGCTGGCCGTCGCACGAGAACTGCTGCCCCAGGTCGGCCCGTCCGGGCTGACCTACGCCCTGCTCGCCGAGCGGGCCGACGTCACCCGCCAGACCCTCTACCGGCACTGGCCCACGCGAGCCGCGCTCCTCTTCGACCTCGTCCTCGAAGGCCCAGACCTCGGCACCTACCCCCAACCGGGCAACGACGTACGTGACGTGGCCACCGCCTGGCTCAAAAGCCTGCGCGCCGGCGTCAGCGTCCCGGCCGTACGCACCGCGGCACTGGCCGTCACCGCTCAGGCCGACCACGACCCCGACAGCGCCCGGGCACTCGTCCGCATCAGCGAAGACCGCTACACCGGCTTCAACCAACTGCTGGAGCCTTCGGGCATCCAGATCAGCGAGGACGAGTTCACCCTGCTCTACGGGCCCGTCCTGGCCCGCCTCTTCCTCGACCGCGGCCAGGTCACCGACGCCTTCATCGACGCCGTCGTCACCCAGTGGCTCACCACGCTCCAGCACGCCGACACACCGCGAGACTTCCAGTAGTAGTCACCGAGGGGTCTTGACGGAGACCAACCGGAACAACCGCGTTCAGGCAGCGAAAGCGGACTCGTGTCAATCCGTCGTCGCCCCCGTCGAGTTGAGGCTCCCAAGAGCTGACCACCACTCCTGACGGACCCGTCCGAGTCAGTCTCGCGTTCGTCGTACGAGTCAGGTGGCAGCACCTGGCCCTCCGTGTCAGCTTCCTCAGCACGGCGGCCGGGGCGGCACCTGAATCTGGAAGAAGCAGGAGACCGCCTCGGGAAGTGGGCGTCAGTCCGGCGCCTGGCTTCATGGAAGCTTCATGAGCCGAGCGGTACGTGCTTTATGGGGCGGCTGTTGTCTGGCGGTCATGCACGCACTCCTCATCCCGCCGGTGGACAGCGTTGGTCACCCTGCCGTGCGGCACCTGACGACGGCGGTTGACACCGCGCTGTCCGGCTCCGCTGTGATCGGCGCGCTCCTGCGTCCGGGGTCGTCCAAGCACGTGGATTCCGCTGGGCAGGAGGTCGGCGATGACGCGCTGCGGGACGGAACCGCCGGCCTGTTCACCAGGGTGAGGGCGGCGGCGTTGCTCGCGGGTCCGCTCCGCAGCCGCCTGCCGGCCGGTGCGGCTACGTCGGCGCCATCGGGATCCCACGCATGACTGTCGGATCGACCTGTTGGCGGCGACTGGCCGGGCCGAGGAGCGGCCTACCCGCTTGCGCTCCCGTATCGGCCTGGACCTCGCGCATACCCGCCTGCGGAGAGGGCGGCCCTCATCACGGCGGGGACCATCGCGTCCTGCGCGGGCCCTGCCCGGCCTGGCGACGGCGCCGTGACGCACGCACATACGACCTGACTCGCACCCAGAATGAAGAGGGGAACTTGAAATGAACCTGCGACGGAACATCTCGCGTCGAAGGATGATCGAAGGCGCATCGGCCGCGGCGCTCGTCACGGCGGCGGCGGCCACGGTGCCTGCTGCCATGGCCAGTCCGGAGACGGCATCGTCCGGTCCGGGGCTGCCGAAGGGCAACTGGCGTATCGACACCCACGCGCACTACTCGCCCGACGTGTACAACGACTACCTGCAGCGCTACGGCCTCCTCGGCGCCATTACCGGGGCGTACGGTCCGTGGTCGGTCGAGCGGCACGTTGCCTTCATGGACCAGTACCGGATCCAGGCCAGCGTCCTGTCGTTCGGCGACCTCCAGGTCACCGTCGGCCCGGTCGACGACCGGCGCGCCACCGCCCGCGCGGTCAACGACTACGCCCACAACCTCGTGCAGACCCGGGGCGACCGGTTCGGGATCTTCGCGGTCACCCCGATGCCCGACATCGACGGCTCGGTGGCCGAGGTGGACCGAGCGCTCGGCGAACTGGATCTCGACGGCATCTGCCTGCTCACCAACTACAAGGGCGTCTACCTGGGGGATCCTTCGTTCGCGCCTCTGTACGAGGTCCTCAACGACCGCCATGCCTACGTCTATGTCCACCCGACGGGTCCGGAGAACAACCCGGCTCCCAAGCTCTGCTTCGGCCCCGACATCCCGGCCGGCAACAACGTCTTCGAGTACAACTTCGACGCGACCCGTGCGATGACGAGCCTGATCTACAACGGTGTTCTGCGGGACTACCCGAACATCCGCTGGCACTTCACGCACTGCGGCGGGGCACTGCCGTTCCTGGCCTTCCGGCTCGCGACACGGCACTCGGCCTTCCCGCCGTTCAACGAGGTGCTGCCGGAAGGACCCCTCAAGTACATCAAGCGGATGTTCTTCGACAATGCACAGGCGTTCACTGCCGCGCAGTTGGAGCCGCTGGCGTCGCTGGTGCCCGACGACCACATCATGTTCGGCAGCGACTGGCCCGCGACCCGCCACCTCTACGCGGCCGACAACGTCGAGACGATGCCCTTCCTCAAGGGCAGCCTGCCGAATCTCAAGGCAGGCGACCCCGAACCGACCGTCGACGAGATCTACAGTCGGCGCCAGCGGATCGCTCTGGAGCGGACCAACGCCCTCGAGCAGTTCCCGAAGCTGAAGGCGCGTATACGCCGCGCCGGCTCGCGCTGAGCCGCGACCGCGAGCCGAGCCCGCCGCCCGCTGCCCCGCCGACGGGGCGCGGGCGGTGCTCCGTGTAAAGGTCAGCGCGGCCGACGGAGGGGCCATCGACGGGAAATCGACGTCGCCTGCCGGTCGAACGCGGCCCGCAGGACGGGGAAGCAGGTTTGCACAGGTCCGCTTCGACCGTGGCGGGTCGTCGCTCCTGTCGCAGTGAGATCACCGCGGCCCTCGGCGTTCGGCCCATTGCGGTGGCGGGCCCGGTGCGGCGGTGGGCTCGGCTGCCGGGGTACGCAGCCAGGCGAGGACCAAGCCGAGGTGCCCAGGTGGAGCGCGGCGACAACGTGCACCGGTGACGAGGGTCCGTGCGGGAACTGCTCGACGACCCGGCGGCCCGGCGCCGGAAGGGCCAGGCAGTCCGAGAGATCGTTACCGACGACGACATCCACCGTACGCTGGTCACATTCGAGGCCCTCCGCCTCCACGCCGCCGGTCACCCCGCGGCCATGACGGCCCTCCCCTTCCCTCCCCACCTCGGGCGAAAGCGAGCACGATGAGTACGCAGCGCGTTCTGGTCGTCGATGACGAACCCAAGATCCGCATGACCGTGCGGGGTTACCTGGAGGCGGACGGGTTCCATGTCGTCGAAGCTGCGGACGGACCATCCGCCCTGCAGGCGGTCACCCGTGACCGGCCGGACCTCGTGGTGCTCGATGTGATGCTCCCGGGGCTGGACGGATTTCAGGTACTGCGCCGCATCCGGGAGGCGAGCCAGATCCCGGTCATCATGCTCACTGCTCGGGACGAGGAGGTCGACCGGCTGATCGGCTTCACCACCGGCAGCGACGACTACGTCACCAAGC
>NZ_LIQZ01000106.1 GCF_001418655.1 Streptomyces phaeochromogenes
CTGCTCCCCTGCTCCCCCTGCTCCCCTGCCCCCCTGGAGGTTTGTCCATGGCGGACCTGCCCGCCCGCGTCCTCTTCGGCGCCGCGTACTACCACGAGTACCGGCCCCCCTACGGCACCGAACGCCCCGACCAACGCCTCAAGACCGACCTCGACCTCATGGCCGACGCCCACCTCAGCGTCATCCGCGTCGGCGAGTCCGTCTGGTCGACCTGGGAGCCCGAGAACGGGCGCTTCGACCTCGACTGGCTCCAGCCGGTGTTGGACGGCGCCCACGAACGCGAGATCTCCGTCGTCCTCGGCACCCCGACGTACGCCGTCCCGCCGTGGCTGGCCCGCCAGTACCCCGAGATCGCGGGCGAGCGGCGCACCGGCGAGCGCATCGGCTGGGGCGCTCGGCAGGAGGTCGACTTCACCCACCCCGCCTTCCGCTTCCACGCCGAGCGGGTCATCCGCAAGATGGTCGCCCGGTACGCCGACCATCCCGCGGTCATCGGCTTCCAGGTCGACAACGAGCCCGGCAACGAACTCCTCCACAACCACGGGGTGTTCGAGCGCTTCGTCGACCACTTGCGCGCAAGGTACGGCGATGTCGAGACACTCAACCGCGAGTGGGGCCTCGTGTATTGGTCGCACAGGCTGTCGACATGGGCGGACCTGTGGACGCCCGACGGCAACGTCCAGCCGCAATACGACGTCGCCTGGCGGGAGTTCCAGGCCCAGCAGGTCACCGAGTTCATCGGCTGGCAGGCCGACATCGTCCGTGAGTACGCCGGCCCCGAGCAGTTCGTCACCACCTGTATCTCCTACAAGCGCCCCGCGGTGGAGGACGACGAGCTGACGGACCGCCTCGACATCGCCACGGGCAACGCGTACTACGGCATGCAGGACGATCTGCTGCTGCCCGACCCCACACCGGACGACCACCAGCAGATCTGGCAGACCACCGGCGTGTGGGCGCTGTACCAGACCGCCGACTGGATGTTCTCGTCCCGCCAGCAGCCGTTCCTGGTCACCGAGACCAACGCCGGCTCCATCGGCATGCCGTGGGACAACCGTCCCGCCTATGACGGCCAGTGGCGGCAAGCCGCCTGGGCACTCGTTGCCCGCGGCGCCCGCATGATCGAGTACTGGCACTGGCACACGCTGCACTTCGGTGCCGAGACCTACTGGGGCGGCATCCTGCCCCACACCGGTCGCCCCGGCCGCACGTACGCCGAACTCGCCCGCCTGGGCTCCGAGTTCGAGACAGCCGGTCCACTCGTCGCCGGGCTCGAACCGGACGCCGACATCACCATGGTCTACTCGACGCCGAGCAAGTGGCTCATGGAGAAGTACCCGCCGCTCGCGACACCGGACGGTGAACCCGACCCCACCGCCTATCACCGCATCTTCGACCCGTTCTACCGGGGCGCCTTCGACGCCGGCCGCCAGGTGCGTATCGTCCACGCCCGCCAGCTGCACAACCCGCGCGGCGAACGGGAGGGCCTGACGGCGGAGGAGGCTGTGCGTCACCACCCCGTCCTCGTCGTCCCGGCGTTGTACGTCGCAGCCGACTCGCAACTCGACTGGCTTGCGGCCTACGCGGAAGCAGGCGGCCACCTGGTCCTCGGCCCGCGCACCGGCTACGCCGACCACGAGGCCAGGGCCCGCCATGAACCGGCCCCAGGACGGCTGGTGGAAGCCGCCGGTGTCCACTACGACGAGTTCAGCAACCTCGCACAGGAAATCCCCGTCCAGTCGGCGTCCGGTGGGCCGCTCGACCTGCCCGAGGGCGCGACCGCGACCCGCTGGGCGGACGGCCTGACCGTCACCGACGCCGAGGTGCTCGCCACCTACGACCACCCGCACTTCGGCCGCTGGCCCGCGGTCACCACCCGCCGCCACGGCTCCGGCCGCGTCACCACCGTCGGCACCGTCCCCGGCCGCGACCTCGCCCGATCCCTGGCCGCCTGGATGGCACCGGCCTCCCACAGCGCGTGGCAGGACCTCCCGGAATCCGTCACCGCGACGACCGGCACCTCCCCCGACGGACGCCGCGTCCACATCGTCCACAACTGGAGCTGGGAGCCCGCGAGCGTACCCGCCCCGCTGGACCTCTCCGACGCCCTGACCGGCACGTCCCTCCCCGCGGGCACGGCGCTGGACCTCGGTGCCTGGGACGTCCGCGTCTTCGTCGCCTGATCCAACGCGTACGAGCACCACCGTGGCCATCCCCGAGGAGGGGCTATGCACAGAAGAAGAGCAGGCAAAGCGCTGGGAACCTTCGTCGCGGCATCAGCGATGCTGGCGATACCCATGGGCAGCGCGCAGGCGTACAACCCGACGGGCGGGATCCTCTACCAGCTCGGAAACGAACCGTGCCTCAAGGGGCGGGGCAACTGCGCGGTCTACCCGAAGTCGGCGCAGCTGCCGAGCGGGCGCCTGGTCGCGTCGTTCGAGAAGTCCACGGTGGTGCCGAAGACAGGCAGCGCCGACAGACAGACCCTCCCCGTGTACAAGAGCGACGACCACGGAACGTCGTGGAAGCCGTTGTCCGAGGTCAAGGCTCCCGCATATCTCTCCAGCGACCCCAAGTACGCGAAGTACACGAGCAATTGGACGAACCCGTACCTCTACACGCTTCCCCAGGACGTCGGGAACCTCAAGCAGGGCACGCTGCTGCTCGCGAGCGTCGTGTCCGGCGACGACCACTACTACAAGGAGCACAAGGCAGCCGACCCGAACTGGACCCCGTCCAACGACGGAGACCGCAAGAACATGGCAATCGCCCTCTACTCCAGCACCGACGGGGGCGTGTCGTGGAAGGTCCTCAACGTAGTCGCGACGGGTGGCTGGCAGGGCGGCAGCGCGGGCGCGACCGGGCAGAACATCGCGAGCGCGAACACGCACAAGCAGGTGGATCCCCTCTGGGAGCCGTACCTGATGGTCTACAAGGGGAGGCTCGTCTGCTACTACTCCGACGAGAACGACTACATCGGCTTCGACCCGGCCACGGGCGTCCCGACACCGGACCCCGCGAACGGCACCGCCCCGGATTCGCACGGCCAGATCCTCGTGCACAGGACCTGGGACGGCCGCAGTGCACAGTGGAGCGGCCCCGTCGTCGACCTCGCCGGACTGACCCAGAACATGGGAGGCGGCAAGACGGAGATCGGCGGCGGCCGTCCGGGCATGACGAACGTCGTCCGGACGACGGACGGCAAGTGGATGCTCCCCTTCGAGTACTGGGGTGACGGAGCCAACACACGGTACGTGATCGCCGACAACCCGCTGGAGTTCTACCGCGGCTCCGCCACCGGCACGGACGTCGCCTCCCTGCCCGTCGCCGCAGGCTCCCGCCCTCTCGCGAGAGGCGGCAGTCCGGTCGTCGTCAGGCTTCCCGGTGGGCGCCTGGTCTACAACGCCGCGGGCAGCGGCAATGTCTGGGTCAACGAGAGCGGACGCAGCGACGGCACGTGGAAGGAGTACCAGACGACCTCGCCGGCCGGCTACAGCCGCAACCTGCAGTACGTCGAGGGCACCGGCCGCATCGCGATCCTCAACAACCAGGGCACCTCGACGATCGCCCACGCCGAGGTCGACCTCGGCCAATCGGACGGCGCCTACTACCAGTTGGTCAACCGCAAGTCCGACCAGGTGATCGGCACCGGGAACCACACCAACGACGCGAACATCGGCAACGGAGACGTTCCCGACGTCGCGTTGGAGGAGCCCGGTTCGGCGGCGAACGCGGACACGCAGTACTGGCACGTGGTGACCGAGCCGAACGGCGGCACGACCCTGCTGAACAAGTCTGGCGGCCGTGCGGCAGCCATCTGGACCGGGAACGCGACGGCCGGCCAGCGGATCGGCCAGTGGGTCGACAACAGCGCCACCGGCAGCTGGAACCTCGTCAAGACCAGCGACGGGTTCTACAAGCTGCAGTCGGTCAAGAACACCAGCCTGTACTTGACCGGTGCCTCCGACGGAGCGCCGCTGACCTTGCAGAACGCGGCCACGGACGGCTCGCAGGACTGGGAGCTCGTGCAGTAGGCGCCGGCCTTCTCTGTCGACGGCACCCCGTACGAGCGCTCTCGGGGGCGCGGCTCCTCGTACGGGGTGGTCACAGAGGGACGTGGCCGTGGGTCAGGCCGGCGTCGAGGTGTCGAGCACGAAGCGGTAGCGCACGTCGGAGGCGAGGACACGGTAGTACGCCTCGTTGATCTTGTCAGCCGGGACTACCTCGGTCTCGGAGCCGATGCCGTGCTCGGCGCAGAAGTCGAGCATCTCGCGAGGGGTTCGGTCGCGGCCGTGGCGACGTACGCGTTGACGGTGAGCATGAGTTTCTCCGGCCTGATGCAACTGCTGTTGGTCGTGGGGGATTTGGTCAGCGGGGTTCGAGCCGCATCGTGGTGGAGCTCGCCTCGGGGCTGGTGATGGCCTTGACGATGTACGCGGCGTAGTGCCCGTACTTGGTCCGGTAGGCGGTGTCCACGGCGTCGTTGACCTCGTCGCCGGCGTCGATGATCGTGACGTCCTTGCCGACTCCGCCGGCCTGGATGCGGCCTTCCTGGCGGGCCCGGGTGCCCCGGTACCAGTCGGAGCCGGGGCCGTTGACGGAACGGACGTAGATGCCGTCGCCGACACGGACCACCCAGACCGTCCGCCGACTGCCCAGCTCCCCGCTGTGCCGCAGGGACGCGATCTCCAGTTCCTCCGCGCGTTCGATGCTGTCGAGTTCCTGGCTCGTCCAGGCCGATGTCGAGGTCATGAGGTCTTCTCCTTGAGGAGTACGGATGCCGCCGCGGTCAGGGCCACGAACAGTGCGGCGATCAGGAGGCTGGTGCGCAGCCCGTGCAGGAAGTGCGCGTGGTTCGAGACCAGGGCGCCGAAGACGGCCACGGACAGGGCGCCGCCGAGCTGGCGGGAGGCGTTCAGCACGCCGCTCGCGGTGCCGGCGCGCTGGGCGGGGACGCGGTCGAGGAGTAGTGAGGTCACCGCCGGTACGGCGAGGCCGCCGCCGGTTCCGACCGGGATCATCAGCAGGATCAGCAGCCAGGCGGGCGCCGACGCCGACGGAACGCAGAGTGCCACCAGGCCCGTGGCCATCAGGAGTTGCCCGGTGATGATCGGCATTCGCGGCCCGAAACTCGCGGCGAGCCGGGCTGCCGTCGGGCTGACGACCGCGGTCAGCAGCGTCATCGGCAGGAACGCCAGCCCGGTGGCCATCGGCGACAGGCCCTGTTCCTGCTGGAGGTACAGGCCGAGCAGGAAGATCATGCCGTAGAAGCCGACGTTGAGCGCGAAGCCCACAGACGCCGAGAGTGCCATCGTCCGGGCGCGCAGGAGTTCCAGCGGCACCATCGGGTTCCGGCCGCGCGCCTGGGACCTCAGGAAGACCACCGCGGCCGTCACGGCCACCGCGAGCGCGAGCAGCACGCGTGGCGCGCCGATGCCCACGGCACCGGCCTCGATCGCCGCGTACGTCAGGCCGCCCATCGCCGCCACCGCGGCGATCTGCCCGGTCCAGTCGAACGGGGCGTCGCCCTGGCGGGGCGAACGCGCGGTCCGGGTGAGCAGGAACAGTGCCAGCACACCCACCGGCAGATTGACGAAGAAGATCATCCGCCAGTTGAGCTCACTGAGCACACCGCCCAGCACCGGCCCGGCCGCAGCACCCACCGAACCGCCCATCGCCCACACCGAGATCGCCCGGGCACGCCGGGCGGGGTCGGGGAACGCCTCGCGGATCAGCGCCAGCGAAGCCGGCACGATCACCGCGGCGCCCGCACCCTGCACCAGCCGCGCCACGACCAGCACACCCAGATTCGGTGCGAAGCCACAGGCCGCCGAAGCGACGGTGAACACCACGAGCCCCGCCCCGAACGCCTGCCGCGCACCGATCCGGTCGGTCACCGACCCGGCCGACAGCAGCAGCGCGGCGAACATCAGCGTGTAGCCGTCCACCACCCACTGCAGGCCTGTCATGCCGCCGCCGAAGCCACGCCCGATCTCGGGCAGTGCGACGTTGACGATCAGGGCGTCGAGCGTCATGACGAAGAAGCCGAGCAGCGCGGCCGCCAGCGCCCAGCGGGCACCTTTCGCGGTGCCGGGCCGACCGGCGGCGGTGTCGGCCGACGACGGCCTGTCCGATGCGACGGAACTGGACACGGGTGGTTCTCCTGAAGACGAAGCGAAATGGGTTTCTCTATGCGGAACGGGTTCTTCAACCGCCGTCCAGCCTGCGCGCCGGACGCGTCGCGTGGCAGGCCGAGCTGTGCCAGGGAGCGCTGTTCGGGGGTGTGACAGGGCCCCTCACGCCCAGCGCATGGATCCGTCCTGCCTGCCCTGACACACTGGCCGCATGGCACGTGAGCAGCGCAACGGCAGTGGCGGCACCGAACTGGGGCGCTTCCTGCGGGCCCACCGCGCTCGGGTGACACCCGAGCAGGCCGGTCTCAAGGCCGGCCCCGGCCTGCGGCGCACGCCCGGGCTGCGCCGTGAGGAACTGGCCACCCTCGCGGGGGTGAGCATCGACTACTACACGCGCCTGGAACGCGGCAAGGAGTCCCACCCCAGCCCGTCCGTGATCGATTCCCTCGCCCGTGTCCTCCTGCTGGACGAGCACGCGCACGAGCACTTGCGTGACCTCGCCGTGTGCGCCGCCCGTCCCGCTGCCTCTGAGCCCCCGACGGCGCCCACCTCGTCGGTGGGCCCCGGGATCAAGTTGCTGTTGGAGAGCCTGCGGCCCCATCCGGCGGTCGTGGTCAGTCGCACGATGGATCTGCTCGCGTGGAACCCGGGCGGGCTGCGGCTGTTCGTGGGCATGGAGCAGTGGCCGGTCGAGAAGCGCAACGTCGCGCGCTGGGTGTTCCTCAACCCCGGCGCCCGCACGGTGTTCGACCACTGGGACGAGCAGATCCGCGCGTGCGTGGGGCGGCTGCGCGCCCTGGCCGGCACCGACCCGGATGCCCCCGACCTCGTCGGGCTCGTCGACGAACTACTTGCCGAGAGCCCGGAGTTCGTACAGCTCTGGGACCGCTACGACGTACGGGCGCACACTCACGGCAGTAAAACCTTCCACCTGCCGGATGTCGGCACCCTCACACTCGCCTACCAGTCCATGCAGTTGGAAGGCTTCCCCGGCCACCGGCTGGTCGCCCACTATGCCGACCCCGGCACCCCCGACCACGACAAGATGGTCCTGCTGGACCTGGTCGCCACCGGGGCGAACGGGAAACCCGCCGAAGAGAAGCGGAACTGACGGCCGGCAAGGGCTCTCGACCGGGTCAGGGCTGGATCAGAACCTTCAGAGCGGTCCGTTCGGCCATGGCCCGGTAGCCGTGCGGTACGCCGTCGAAGCCGACCGTGTGATCGAAGACCCGTCCGGGGTCGACCGTGCCGTCGAGGATGTCGGGGAGGAGTTCCTCGATGTAGGCACGAGCAGGAGCCGCGCCGCCGGTGACCGTGATGTTTCCCATCATCGACTCGAAGCCGAGCGGGATCTCGGTGTACTGCGCGACACCGAGCCGGCTGATCACACCCCCGTGGCGGACGATGCTCAGCGCCGTGTCCATCGCCTGCGTGGCGCCGACGGCCTCCACCACAGCGTGCGTGCCGTCGCCACCGGTCAACTCCCGCACCCGCTCGATGCCTTCCTCGCCGCGCTCGGGTACGACGTCGGTGGCGCCGAAGTCGCGGCCGAGGTCGGTACGGGCCGTGTGCCGGCCCATGAGGATGATCCGCTCGGCGCCGAGCCGCTTGGCGGCCAGCACCGCGCACAGCCCGACCGCACCGTCGCCGATCACCGTCACCGACCTGCCGGGCGCGACCCTGGACGTCACCACGCCGTGGTGGCCGGTGCAGTACACGTCGGACAGGGTCAGCAGGGACGGCAGCAGAGCCGAGTCCTCGGCCACCGGCAGCTTCACCAGTGTGCCCTGTGCCTGCGGCACGCGGACGGCCTCGCCCTGGCCGCCGTCCACACCGTTCGGGCCCCACTGGCCGCCGTGGCGGCAGGAGGTCTGCAGCCCTTCGGTACAGAAGTCGCAGGTGTTGTCCGCCCAGACGAAGGGCGCGACCACCAGGTCACCGGACTTCAGTCCGGCCACCTCCGAGCCGACGTCCTCGACCACGCCGAGGAACTCGTGGCCCATGCGCCGGCCCTCCTCTGAGGCGGGCATCGACCCGTACGGCCACAGGTCGCTGCCACAGACACAGGAGCGCACGACACGTACCACGGCGTCGGTGGGGTTCTGGATCTTCGGGTCGGGGACGTTTTCCACGCGCACGTCTCCGGCGCCGTACATCAGTGTTGCTCGCATGAGACTGCTCCCAGTTGTGTTGCTTGAATTGGGCGTTGTGTCGGTCGCAAGCGGGTCCGTGGCTCAGCGGGTGCTGCTGCGCGGGGCGTTGTACTCCTCGTCCGAGACCCGTTCGAGCCACTCGGTCTCGGGGCTGCCGTCGCCGGTGCCTTCCCACATCGCCAGGTGCTCCATGAAGCGGTCCCGGGCGGCGCCGTGCCAGTGCTCCTCGCCCGGCGGGGTGTGAATCGTGTCGCCTGGGTGGGCCTCGATGACCGTGCCGCCGCGGGTGCCGATCAGCGCGATGCCGGAGACGATGTGGAGGGTCTGGCCCATCGCGTGCGAGTGCCAGTCGGTGCGCGCGCAGGGCGAGAAGCGCACCATGTTCGCTCGCATCCGCGACGGCTCCTGGCCCGCGTGGATGACGTCGAACCAGACGTCCCCGCTGAACCAGTCGGCGGGTGCCTTGACGGTGGGCTGCTGCTTGAGGATTTCCAACGTGCCGCTCCTTGCTTCCTGCCTTGCTCTGCATCGCCGGTGCGCGCCGGTGCTTGTGACGGACATCTTTGATGTCGTCGACTCTTCCCGCGTCGCGGGCCGCGTGGCAGGTCGGGTTGTGCCGGGGAGCGGCATTCAGGGGTATGACAGGACCCCCCACGCATATGCCGCGGAGGTCCCGGGACACACAGACTGGAAGACATGAACAGCGAGCAGCAGAACGGCGGGGGCAGCGAGCTGGGGAGCTTCCTGCGCGCCCGCCGGGCCCGGGTGACCCCGGAGGACGTCGGCCTGACAGCCGGTTCCGGCCTGCGCCGTACGCCCGGGCTGCGCCGCGAGGAACTGGCCACTCTGGCCGGGATCAGCATCGACTACTACGTTCGTTTGGAACGCGGCAAGGAGACCCGGCCCAGCCCGTCCGTGGTCGATTCCCTCGCCCGCGCCCTCCTGCTGGAGGACGACGAGCTTGAGCATCTGCGCAGCCTGGCCGCCCGCGCCGCGCGCAGTGCGCCCGAACCGCCCGCCGCGCCCAGCCGCACCGTCCGGCCCGGCGTGAAACTGCTCCTGGAGAGTCTGCGCCCCCACCCCGCGCACGTCGTCAGTCGTACCAACGACCTGCTCGCGGCCAACCCCGGCGGCCTGCGGCTCCTCCCCGGCATCGAGGACTGGCCGGCCAGGGAGCGGAACATCGCCCGCTACCTCTTCCTCCACCCCACCTCGCGTGACCTGTTCCACGACTGGAACACCCAGATACGCGGCTGCGTCGCCCGGCTGCGCGCCCTGGCCGGCACCGACCCCGACGCCCCCGACCTCACCCACCTCGCCGGTGAACTCCTCCTCAAGAGCCCAGAGTTCGCCCGCCTGTGGGAGCGCTATGACATCAAGGGCCACTCCCACGGCCGCAAAACCTTCCACCACCCCGACGTCGGCGACCTCACCCTCGGCTACCAGTCCATGGAACTGGAAGGCACCCCCGGCCACCGCATGGTGACGTACTACACCGAGCCAGACACCGCCGATCACGACGCGATGGTCCTCCTCGACATGCTCGGGCAGGAGCAGCCCGCGAAGGGAACGCCGGCACGAAACGGGTTGGCTGCTGCGAAGGACGACCCCACGTCCCCCGGGCCTGACCTGCACCGACCTTTCAGCTGATCGATCCCGGTCCTGTTGCCGTCGGCTCCCCCTGCGAGCAACCTGAAGGCCGGCCCTCACCGTAAAAAGACCGCCGCCGACGCGGCCTGTCGCGCCGATACGGCCGCTGTCCCCGCTCATCGTCCAGACCGTTTCCAGCTCCGAGGCGGGTTCCACGACAACGCCGCTCGACCCACGCTCCGAGAACCCGTAGTTGGAAAGCGAGCGGTACGGACCGCAGCAGCGCGGCTCTTGGGCGCGCGCGAAGCGCTGGCGAACGGCCGGGTGACGGGGTGTTCGTGGTCGCGCTCACCGTCCCGGAAGCGTGGGACGACCTGCCCGGCGGTCTGACCGGTCCGCTGGTCCTGGCCTGCGCCTAGCTGTTCGTACGTATCGTGCACTTGGACCTCTACAGCGTGCCGGCGCGTGGCGACCGCGGGCTGCTGCGGCAGGTCGCCGTCTCCTGGCCACCGGTCCTGGCGGGCTGCAGGTTTCTGATCGCCGGCGCGGCGGCCGGTGGCAGACCGCGCTGTTCGCAGCGGCGACCGCGGTGGACCGGGGCGGTGTGTACGCCACCTCCCGCCGGGGCAGCCGGCGCATCCACAGCGCCCGCTACTTCGCCGAGCGCCACGAGCTGTTCATCATCATCGCGATCGGCGAATCCCTGCCGGCCATGGGCGAGCCGTCACAAAGGGGCCCGACCGTCAGCGGCGGACGATCCCGGCCCCACCGGTAGAGGACCTCGTCATCCGCGCGGACGCCGCCGCGATCTCAACCGGCGTCGGAGTCGGCCTTGCCGACGGCCGGGGACCGCGCGGTCGACGGTTCCGCGGGCTTACCCACTGCCGGAACGGCACGGCCGGGCGGAAGCAGCTGGGTGGTCACGAAGGCCACGACGGACGCCAGAATGATCACGGGCACCATGGCGGCGCTGTCGAGCAGGAGGACGACGAGCACCACACTGCTGACCGGCAGGCGAAGGGCGCTGGTCAATGCCGCCGCCATGCCCACGGCCAGTCCCGGCACGACTCCCAGGCCCGGCAGAGGCGCAATCAGTACGCCCACCGCACCCCCCAGGAACAGCGTGGGAAAGACCGGTCCTCCGCGCAGGCTGCCCAGGCACAGGGTGTACGCGACGCCGGTGCAGAGCAGAACGGCGATCAGAGCGCCGACTCCCCAGGCATGGGGATCGGCGGCCAGGCGGCTCAGAGTTGCCTGGCCCGACGAGGCCACGTCCGCAGGTGACCGGCCGGTGGTGAGCGCATACACGGCGGCGCACACACCGGCGGCCAGCGCACACGCGGTTGTATGTGCCAGGGGGCGTCTCGAGACGAACAGCGCGGTGAAGCGCCCGCCTGCCAGGATCAGGTGCACAGCAACAGCGATCGCCGCTGCCATGAGTACCGACCACACCACGTCCCCCGTGTCGAGACGCGGGAGGGGCACGCCCAGTTTCATGGACAGGCTGTCGCCCTTCAGACCGGTCCATCGGCCGAAGCCAGTGAACACGAGGGCACCGACCCCGCTCGACAACAGCGCGGGCAGCATGACGACGAAGAGCCGTGAGCCGCCCACCCCCGCCACTTCCATCAGCATCACGGCCGCGATCAGCGGGCTTCCGAAGATCACCGAAATGGCCGCCGCGGCCCCGGCCGTGCCCAGCAGAACGGTGCTCTGCGCGGTAACGGGGACTCGGGCCAGTTCGCTGAGAAGCAGCGCCAAGCCACCGCCGAGAGCGATCAACGGGGCCTCGGGGCCGAGGGTCGCGCCAAGCGGAAGACTGGCCAGAGCGGCGAGCATCACACCGGGCAGAGCTCGCGCCGTGCCCCCGCCCGCGTGCAGTCCCCCCGCAGGGATGTGGCCGCCGCCCCCGGGCAGGTGGGTGACCACAAGACCGACGGCGACGCCTGCGGCGAGCAGCAGTGGCAGAGGCCACCACCACGGCGGCGCCTCCCAGCCCAGAGCCTCCGGCAGGTCCGCCCACATGAGGTGGTTCAGCTGATGGAGCGCGACGAGGAAGAAGAAGGCCACCAGCGACACCGGAACACCGATGAGGGCACAGAACGCGAGCGCCTTGAGGTAGCCGGGACTGCGCAGCAGCTCACGCAGCCGGTCCGCCTCCTCGGGTTGTCTCTTCCCGGCGGGCGCGTCGGGCTGCGAATCCGGGTCCCTCATAGGCTCCCTTTCCGGTCGTCACACAGGCCCGAAGCTGAAAATTCTGGCCTCCGACGCCGCGCTTGGGCTCAGCTCGCCCAGCTGTTTGAGCTGCTCGATCCTGCTGCTCATGTCGCCACGGTGGCGGAGGCCGGTGAGAGTGTCGGCGCGAGCGCCATGGTGGCTTGCTGCTGGTGGGTCCGCTGTTCGTCCTGCCGCGCTCAGCGGCTCGTCTGCCGCCACGGCACTCGATCGGCCACCGCGGTGGCGGTTGTCGACGAGATCGACCAGCAGGGCGAGTCCATCGCTCGTGGTCCGATTGCCCGGCCAGTGGATCGCAGTCCCAGCCTCGCCATCCGCTCGCCGCGGCATACGGTTGCAGTCTGCCTGTGAATCCATTGCAGCACTGGGCTGAGGGCTTCGCATGTCCGAACCGCGCGCTCGGGCCCGCCATGGCGGCCACCGAAAGCTACCGGGATCTTGGCACCCTGGCATGTTGCTCCAGCCGACTGCCACCACGCCTCGCCGCCCCCGGCCCACCACTGGGCGGCGCCGACAAGTCGACTACGAGGCAGCCATTCCGTTCCCCTGCGCCCTGCGAGCGTCCCGAATACGGTGTCCAGCCAGCCCCACGGTCCGCACACACCAGGTTCAGCGCCTGCAAACCACTACATCCGTGCAGGTCAGAGCCGTTTGAACTGCCCATACTGACAACGAGGTTGAACTCACGAGCAGCGGATTCAGTCCGTTGGCCCAGAGGTCGGAATCCGAACGCCTGATGAGATGTTTACGCAGGTCAGAAGCCTGATCGCAGACCAGCGCGTCGTTAAGCCCGTTCGGAACATCTCGTCCAGCACTCCAGCGCCTGGTCTGCGACGAGTTCAGCGGGGCAGCGCCCTGCGCACCGCGCCCGCGCCCGCGCCCGCGCCCGCCGGACCTGACACCCTGCCGCCCTGCCGCCCTGCCGCCCTGCCGCCCGGGGCATGATCGGTACCGTGATACCCGGGACGGCAGAAGGGGCGGCGAGGCCGTGAGCGAGCAGGCGGGCATCAGAACGGCGAAGGAGGCCGCCGACCACGAACTGATCCTCGCGTTCGGGCGGCTGCAGGGGGCGGCCAACCGACTGGAGTACATCCTCGGGCGGGCCCTGGAGGAGGAGTGCGGGATCAGCCATCTCATGTTCGAGGTGTTGCTGATCCTCGGACGGGCGGGCGCACCGGGCATGTCGATGCGGGCCATCGCCCAGGAACAGGTCCTGACCACGGGCGGCGCCACCCGGCTGGTGGACCGCATGGTGGCGGCAGGACTCGTGGCGCGCACCGACTCCCCCGAGGACCGGCGCGCGAAGCTGGTGCGACTCACTCCGCTGGGTGAGGAGACGGCGGTGCACGCGTCTCAGGTGCACGTGGCGAACATCAAGCGGTACTTCGTGGCACCGCTCCCCGCCGAGGACCGCGAGCGGTTCGCGGAGGACCTCCGCATCCTCAGCCACACCGCCCGGGACGTGCTGCCCCGACTGCCCTGATGTGATGACCACAGCTCCACCCGCGTGTCCCACCTCACACTCATCAGGAAATACCTGACGAGTCAGTTACTGTTTCATCAGACGAATGCTCACGCCAGGTGGGCAAGAAACGCCTGCGAGGTCATCCATGAAGCTCGTCTACGTCTTCGACGCATACTGCGGCTGGTCGCACGGATTCTCCGGAACACTGCGCGAGGTCACCACCCGCCACCCCGAACTGCCGGTCGAGGTGGTCTCGGGTGGTCTGTTCGTCGGTCCGCGCCGGGTGGCGATCCGCGAGTTCGGCTACGTCCAGGGCTCAAACGCCAAGATCGCCGAGCTGACCGGCGCCGAGTTCGGCGAGGGCTACGAGCAGCTGATCGCCGACGGCTCGTTCGTCATGGACTCCGAGGCCGCCGCCCGCGGCGTTGCCGCTCTGCGCCAGACCGCCCCCGATCGCGCGGCGGAGCTGGCTACGGTCCTCCAGCACGCCTTCTACGTCGACGGCCTGAGTCTCTCCGACCCCGCCACCTACCGGACGGTGGCCGAGGCGACCGGGCTGGACGCCGAAGCCGTACTCGCCGAGTTCACAGCACCCGGGACGCAGGCCGCCGCCAATGCCGACTTCCGCCGCGCCGCCGCGCTGGGCGTCACCGGCTTCCCCACCCTGCTGGCCGTCGACGGCGACTCCGTCACTCCCCTGGCCCACGGGCACGCCACCGCCGACGAGGTCGACGTACGCCTCGCGGCCGTGGCCGCCTGATCTCCCACCCCGTCCCACTCAAGGAGCCCCGCATGACCACGCTCGCCTTCAAGATTCTGGACCTCGACTTCCCCGCCGGCAGCAAGAACAAGACCGCCACGCTCATCACCGGCGAGCAGGAGGCGCTGCTGGTCGACGCCGCCTTCACGCGCGCCGACGGCCACCGCCTCGCCGCCGAGATCCTCGACTCCGGCAAGAGGCTGGCCACCGTGTTCGTCAGCCACGCCGACCCGGACTTCTACTTCGGCGCGGAAGTAATCGCCGACGCCTTCCCCGACGCGACGTTCGTCGCCACCCCGATCGTCATCGAGCACATCCGGCACTCCTACGAGGGCAAGCTCAAGGCGTGGGAGGCCCTCGGCCCGAACCTGCCCACTCGCCTGGTCGACCTGACCCCGCTGACCGGCGACCTCACCCTCGAAGGCCACCGCTTCCAGCTCAAGGGCGGCCCGGCCGGCCTGCCCGACCGCCACTACCTCTGGCAGGCCGAGCACCGCGCGCTCCTCGGCGGCGTCCTGCTCTTCCAGCAGGAGCACGTCTGGGTCGCCGACACCCCCACCCCGGACGACCGCGCGTCCTGGGTCGACCTCCTGGATGAAATGGCCGCCCTGAAGCCGGAGTTGGTCGTCCCCGGCCACCGCCTGCCCGACACCGCCGCCGACGCCTCCGCCATCACCGCCACCCGCGACTACCTGCTCGCCTTCGAGGAGGAACTCGGCAAGGCGGCCGACGGCGCCGCGCTGACCGAGGCACTGGTCAACCGCTACCCCGACAACGGGATGCTGATCGCCGCCCAGATCGGTGCGAAGGTCGCCAAGGGTGAGATGAAGTGGGGCTGACCATGGCCGAGTTCGCCGAATCCACGGCGCCCGCGGATGTCGTACGCCGCCAGTACCTGGCCTCCGCCGCCGGTGACCTCGAAGCCCTCCGCGCCACTCTTGCCCCCGACGTGGAGTGGACGGAGATGGCCGGCTTCCCCCTCGCCGGCACCTACCGCACCCCCGACGGGGTCACGTCCAACGTGATGGAGAAGCTCGGCCAGGACTGGGACGACTGGACTGCCCACGATGACACCTACGTCGTCGACGGCGAGAATGTCGTCGTCCTGGCCCGCTACACCGCCGTCAACAAGTCCACCGCCAAGTCGATCGACGTCCGCGTCGCGCACCACTTCGTCGTACGCGGCGGACTCATCGTGCGCTTCGAACAGTTCGTCGACACCGCACTCGTGCGCGATGCCCTGACCCACTGAGCATGCCTGCGGCGGGGCCACGCCTTGAGGGGCTGGCCCTTGCTGCTCAGTCGGCCGACCTACGCCGGGACAACCGTCCCTCCTCGACGTCGAGCCCCAGCTCATCGTGTTCCGCGTCGAGAAGGATCAGCTTGTCGTGGTCGGAGGAACCCGGCTGGGCGAAGAACACCACGAACCGCTGCTTCTGGCTGTGCTCCAGCGACATCGACTCGTGGCCGAGGTGGAGGTCGCCGACGTCGGGGTGGTGGAAGGTCTTGGGGTCCGGGGCGTTTGGTTTGACGTCGAAGCGGTTCCACAGGTCGGCGACACCGCCCATCAGCAGCGTCATGGCAGTGAGTATCAGTCAGATTCGGACATCCCGCAGCACAGCAAACCCGGCCCGGACAGAAGGCGCTTCGCGTCGCTCGTCGGCAGGGATGTACCGGCCGATGACCGCCGCCGCGCCGGCCGACAGCGCGGCCAGCACCCAGAACGGCCCGCGCCAGCCCGACAGCTGCCCCAGCCACGCGCCCAGCGGTACGCCGGCCACCGTGACCACGGTCAGACCTCCCAGGAGCATGCCCAGGGCCCGTGACGTGGCTGCCGGGCCCGCCGCGGTCGTGGCCACGCTCGCGCCGACGCACCAGAAGGTCCCGGTGGCCGGCGCGGTCACCACGCGGGCCGCGAGCACGAGCGCGAAAGACGAGCTGAGCGCGGCGACCAGGTGGCCCAGGGCGAAGCCGACGAGCGCGAGGAGCATCGCGGCAGGTGCAGCGTCGCGATCGCCATCGCCGGCGCCCCGACGATCATGCCTGCCGCGAACGCTGCGACAGCAGACCTGCCTGAGAGACGCTGACATTCAGATCGTCGGCGATCTCGGGCAGCAAACCCGCGATGACGAATTCGGTGGTGCCCATGAGGAATGTCCCGGCGGACAGCACTAGGACGACGGATGGCGGCTTGTGGGGTCGGCCGTCGGGTGTGGGTGGCGTTCGGTTGCATTCTCTTTTCAGGCGACATGCGACCGCCGCGGGGTGGGGTCGCCGTAGAGCATCGCACCGCGCGGACATTCTGCAAGGGGGAGGAATTTCTCCCTGATGCGTGGCGGAACAGTGACTCTTCTTTCTCACAGCTGCCGCTTTATGGATGAAGAATTCACTTGTCCCGGCAGAGACCTGGCAGGCGGTGCGCCGGCCACCCTGGGTGTTGGCGGCGCTGGAGGTCAGCGGCACAGCCTGCGTTCTGGGGACCTATCGCTGCGTCTGGGGAATGGCCATTTCCACAGGTCGAACGCTTCCGTGGCGACTTGTCGGCCGTCGGCCCGGACCTGCCGCCTCTTCCCTCAACGGGCCGTGGCCGGACTACGGCGCGGGAAGCGGCCGGTGGATCGGTCCGGTGGCCTGGGACAGGGGCAGGCCCGTGCCCCGGTGGATGTGGGCAATGATCTCCGCGACGATGGAGACGGCCGTCTCCTCGGGGGTGCGGGCGCCGAGGTCGAGGCCGATCGGGGAGTGCAGGTCGGCGAGTTGTTCCTCGGAAACGTTGGCCTCGCTCAGCAGGCGGAGACGTTCGTCGTGGGTGCGTCGGGAGCCCATCGCGCCGACATAGCCCACCGGCAGACCGAGGGCGAGTTGCAGCAGCGGGATGTCGAATTTGGCGTCGTGGGTGAGGACGCAGACGGCGCTGCGAGAGTCCACAGCCATCTGTGCCAGGTAACGGTGGGGCCAGTCGATCACGACCTCGTCGGCGTACGGGAAACGTGCGGGCGTGGCGAAGACGGGGCGGGCGTCGCACACGGTGACCCGGTAGCCGAGGAAGCGGCCGGCCTGGCTGAGTGCGGCGGCGAAGTCGACTGCACCGAAGATCAGCATGCGGGGGCGGGACGCGTGGACGTGGACGAGGACGGTCAGCGGTTCGGGGCAGCCGTCCCCGTTCCCGCCGACCGTGACACGGGTGGTACGTCCGGCCCGCAGCAGGGCCTGCGCCTCCTGGGCCACCAGCTTGTCCGTCGGCCCGCCGTCCAGGGTGCCGTAAGTGACGCTGCCGTCGGCGAGGACGCTCAGGGTGGAGCCGATGAGGTTACGGGGACCGGCCACCACCTGGGCCACGGCGGTGGGGCGGCCCTGGACGACGTCGGCGAGAGCGGCGGCGAGGTGCGGCTGGAGGGCGGGATCGATGTGTTGGACGAGGACGTCGAGTTCGCCGCCGCAGGTCAGTCCGACGGCGAAGGCGTCGTCGTCGGAGTACCCGAACCAGGCGCGTTGCGGATCGCCCCGGTCGCTGAGCACCTGCCGGCACAGTTCGTAGACCGCGCCCTCGACGCAGCCGCCGGAGATGCTGCCGACCGCGTTGCCGTCCGCGTCCACCGCGAGTGACGTACCGATGGGCAGCGGTGCGCTGCCGGTCACGTCGACGACGGTGGCCAGGGCGAAGGGGCGTGCCTCGCGGCACCAACGGTGCAGTGTGTCCGCGATGTTCAGCATGAACGGGTCCTTCGTGCAAGGGATGAGGGGCCGCCGCCGCGCCATGGGGGGCATCATCACGCGGCGGCGGCCCGGGACAGGTCCGGCAGCCGGACGGGGGGACCGACTGCCGGACGTGGAAGGAGTGCCCGGGGCCGCTGGGCCGCTCCGCCGCGGCCCCGGACACTCGGCTCAGAGCAACGCTTCGGCGGTGATGGGCAGTTCACGGACCCGGCGGCCGGTGGCGTTGAAGACCGCGTTGCCGATGGCGGCCGCCACACCCACCTGGACGACCTCGCCGAGCCCCTTCACCCCCAGCGCGTTGCCCGAGTTGTCCTCGCCGTCAAGGTAGATCGCCCGGACCTGGGGGACGTCGGCGTTGACGGGCACGAGGTAGTCGGCGAGGTTGGCGTTGACGATCCGGCCGTCACGGTGGTCGGTGACCGTGTGCTCCAGCAGGGCCGTGCCGATGCCGCCCACGATGCCGCCGATCGCCTGGCTGTCGGCCAGCTTGGGGCTGATGATGCGGCCCGCGTCGTACACCCCGAGCATCCGCCGCACCCGCACCAGCCCCAGCGTCGCGTCCACCGCGACCTCGGCGAACGTCGCGTTATAGGCGGCGTAGGACTCCCGTTCGGGAGTCGGCGGCCCGGTGTAGCTGCCGCGTGCTTCGAGGTGGGAGCGGTTGTGACGGGCCAGCAGGCTACGGTAGGTCTCACCGCGCGACGGAGTGCCCTGCACGTGCAGCCGGCCGCCACGTACGACCACATCGCCGGCATCCGCCCCGTACAGCGGCGACTCGCGGTCCTCGACGGCCAGTTTGATCGCCTGTTTGCGTACCTGGTTGCAGGCGTCGACGACGGCGGTGCCGACGCTGGCCATGGTCGCCGAGCCGCCGTGCGGGCCGGTCTGCGGATACAGGGAGTCGCCGAGCCGGAAAGTCACCGTGCGCATGGTCAGCCCGAGCGCGTCTGCGGCGACCTGCGTCTGGGAGGTGTAGGTGCCCGGCCCCATGTCACTGGTGGCCGACTCGACCACAGCGGTTCCATCGGCATCCAGGCGTGCCCGGGCCTCCGCCGGGAAACGCCCGGGATCGTAGACGCCGGCCGCCATCCCCATGCCGACCAGCCAGTTCCCGTCACGCTTCGAACGGGGCCTGGGGTTGCGGCGGTTCCAGCCGAACTCCCGGGCACCGACCGTGTAGCACTCCCGCAGCCGCCGGGTCGAGAACGGCAGGTTCTTCCCCTCGTCCTCGGACGGCTCGTTGCGCCGGCGCAGCTCGATCGGGTCGATACCGATCTTGTGCGCCAGTTCGTCCATCGCCGACTCGATCACGAACGACGCCGACGCGAAGCCGGGCCCGCGCATCCAGATCGGCGAGTTCACATCCAGCGGCACCTGCCGGTAGGCCTGGCTGACGTGGGGCATGCTGTAAAGCATCTGCCCGGGCACCATGACCCCCTCGGTGAACGTCTCGTACGAGGAGGTCTCCGCGTCGATGTCGTGGACCGCGGCGGACAGCCGACCCCGCCGGTCACTGCCGAGGCGCAGCCGGTACTCGTAGGAGGGCCGGAAACCGGTACCGAAGTACATCTGGCGGCGGCTGAGCACGAGCTTGACCGGGCGCTTCGTCTCCCGCGCGGCCATGGCTGCGACGATCGTGTGCGGCCAGCAGCGCAGCCCGCTGCCGAAACCGCCCCCGACGAACGGGTTGATGACCCGCACCCCATCCGCGGGCAGGTCGAACACCGCGGCGATCTCGTCGTGGGTACCCACCACCCACTGGGTCTTGTCCCAGACGGTGACCTTGTTGCCGTCCCAGCGGGCGATGGTGGCGTGCGGCTCCATCGGGTTGTGGTGGTTGCGCGCCAACTGATACGTCAGGTCCAGGCGTACGTCCGCGTCGCTCAGTCCGGCATCCGCGTCGCCGCGTGCGTAGGTCGTCGGCTTCCCCGGCTTCCCCTTGTGCAGGTCGGTGGAGGGCTGTTCGGCGTCGTAGCCAACCTCGACCAGGCTCGCGCCGTGCTGGGCGGCTTCCAGCGTGGTGGCGACGACGACGGCGACCGGCTGTCCGTGGAAGAGCACGCGGTCGTCCTGGAAGACCCGCAGCCGGCGCCCCGGGGGGTTGTTGGAGCCGGAGTTGTCGCGGTACGGCAGTTTCGGCGCGTTGCGGTGGCTGATCACCCTCAGCACCCCGGGGTGCCTTTCTGCGTCACGGGTGTTGATGGAGGTGATGCGGCCACGTCCGATGCTCGCGTCGACGATGACCGCGTGTACCGCTCCGTCGACATCGAACTCGGCGGCGTACAGCGCCTTGCCGGTAACCTTGAGCGGGCCGTCCACCCTCGACAGTGGCGCACCGACGGCGGCCTGTGGCTGGGGACTCACTTCGTGCCTCCTACGGTGCGCAGCTGGCGTTCCACGGTCCGGGTCAGGAGCTCGACCTTGAACCGGTTGTGCTGAAGGGGACGGGCGCCGTCGGCCGCGTGCCGGGCGGCCTCGGCCCACAGGTGGTCCGAGGGACGCTCGCCGGTGAGGGCCTGCTCGACGGCGGACAGCTTCCACGGCACCGTGCCCACTCCCCCGGCGGCGACCTTCGCCTCCCGGATCACTCCGCCACGCACGTGCAGCGCCACCGCCGCCGACGTCAGGGCGAACTCGTAGGACTGCCGGTCGCGCACTTTCAAGTAGCCGGACTTCAGTGGGCGCGGCAGCGACGGGATTTCCACTGCGGTAATCAACTCGCCCTGCCGGAGGGCATGTTCGCGGTTCGGAGTGTCGCCGGGCTTGAGGAGGAGGTCCGCGAAGGTGACGCTGCGTTCCCCGTCCGGGCCCAGCAGGTGGACGCTCGCCTCCAGCGCCGCGAAGGCCACGGCGGCGTCGGAGGGGTGGGTGGCCACGCAATCGTCGGAGGAACCGAGGATGGCGTGCGTACGGTTGAAGCCCTTCAGCGCGGCGCAACCCGAGCCGGGCTCGCGCTTGTTGCAGTCGGCACTCACGTCGCGGAAATACGTGCAGCGGGTGCGCTGCATGATGTTGCCGCCGATGGTGGCCATGTTCCGCAGCTGCGCGGATGCGCTCAGCTCCAGCGCCTGAGAGATGACGGGATACAGAGCGCGCACCTTGGGGTGGGCGGCGGCGTCGGCCATACTCACCAGGGCGCCGACGCGCAGCCCGCCCCGCTCGGTGACACTGACTTCGCGCAGCGGCAGGTCGCTGATGTCGACGAGGGTCTCGGGACGCTCGACGGTCTCCCGCATCAGGTCGACGAGGGTGGTGCCGCCGGCGATGTAACGACCGCCGCTGCGGCCCGCGTTGAGGGCCTCACGGGTGTTGGCGGCTTTCGTGAAGGAGAAGGGGTACATGGTGGCCGGGCCTCATTTCCCGCGGGCGGTCTGCTCGACCGCCCGCACGATTTTCACGTAGCAGCCGCAGCGGCAGATGTTGCCGCTCATCCACTCCCGGATCTCCTGCGGCGAACCGGTGTGCCCCTCCTTGATGCAGCCCACCCCGGACATGATCTGGCCTGGGGTGCAGTAGCCGCACTGGAAGGCGTCGTGGTCGACGAATGCCTGCTGCAGCGGGTGGAGTTGGTCGCCGTCGGCCAGGCCCTCGATCGTGGTGACCTCGACGCCCTCCAACCGCACTGCCAAGGTCAGACAGGAGTTCACCCGCTGCCCGTCGACAAGCACCGTGCACGCCCCGCAGGCCCCGGCGTTACAGCCTTTCTTGGATCCAGTCAGCTCGAAGTGCTCGCGCAACAGATCCAGCAGCGAGGTGCGGTTGTCGACCGTCACCGTCCGCCGGGCGCCGTTCACCGTCAGGGACACACGGCTGGAGGGCACCGTACCGGCGGCGGACGCCTCCTCTTGGCCGAGAAGAGATGTCCCGCCGATCACACCACCCGCAACGACGGCACCACCGACCGCGGTGGTGGTGGCGATGAAGGTGCGCCGGCTGGGGGCCGGCGAGGACTCATCGGCTCCGGCAGGGGGTGGAACGGCGGACTCGGGGACTTCAGTGGACATGGGTAAGCCTTCGCATCGAGGACGGATCACGCCGCGCGCAGCGGCACGGCAGGAGGCGGGACCGTCGTCGCCGCAGGACCTGTACGACCGTGCGGATCACCGCCGCGGCCGGTCATGCGGGCAGTCCGGCAGCGCCAGTGACGCCCGTGGCAGGGAGACTTTCCTCCCCCGATCGTTCTCGCCCCCCAAGGGCCGAGCCGTGGTTACGTCGCCTCACCTGCGGCGTGAGTGTTGAGACAAGCAGGACAGTGCTTCCCCCTGATGACGAGTGCGTCACTGGACCGGGGGGCCACTGCCGATGTGCACGCCACCGGCCGCGACCGGGCGGAGCACGTCTTCAGTCTCTGAATATCGTTGGACCAGCGGCAATGCCTTCCGCCGACCGCGCAGGGGTGGGTCAGGCAGATGCCTGCCGGGGGTCGCTCCTTCACCGTGGCGCGGAGCAGCCCCAGAGCTCATGGGCAGGCATGTCAGAGGGTGAGAAGGACCTTGGTGGCGCGGCGTTCGTCCATGGCCTTGTAGCCCTCTGCCGCCTGGTCGAGGGGCAGGGTGAGGTCGAAGACCTTGCCCGGGTCGATCTCGCGGTCCCAGATGAGCTGGATCAGGTCGGGCAGGAACCGGCGTACCGGGGCCGGGCCGCCGAGGGTGTGGATGCCGGCGAAGAACAGCTCGATGCCGGGAATGCTCACGTCGTAGTTCACGCCCACGTAGCCCAGATGCCCGCCACCGCGGGTGGCGCCGACAGCTTGCATGAACGACTCCTGCGTGCCGACCGCCTCGATGACCGAGTGTGCGCCGAGCCCGTTCGTGAGTTCCTTGATCTTCGCGATGCCCTCTTCACCGCGTTCCTCCACGATGTCGGTGGCACCGTAGTAGCGGGCCAGCTTCTCCCGCTCGGGGTGGCGGGACATGGCGATGATGCGTTCCGCGCCGAGCTGCTTGGCGGCGAGGACGGCCATGAGACCGACCGCGCCGTCGCCGACGACCGCGACCGTCTTGCCGGGTCCCGCCTGCGCGGCCACGGCGGCGAACCAGCCGGTGCCCAGGACGTCGGAGGCGGCCAGCAGCGCGGGGATCAGCTCCGGATCGGGCTGTCCCGGCGTGGCGACGAGGGTGCCGTCGGCCAGCGGGATACGGGCCTTCTCGGCCTGGGTGCCGATCCCCGCGTGGACGAACTCGGCGTGAACGCACTTGGACTGGAACCCGGCCTGGCAGATCTCGCACGTGTTGTCGGAGATGACGAACGATCCGACCACGAAGTCCCCGGGCTTGACCGTCTTCACCGCAGCGCCGACCTCTTCGACCAGGCCCACGTACTCGTGGCCCATGAGCGTGTGATCGGCGGGCTCGATGCCGCGATACGGCCACAGGTCCGAACCGCAGATACAGGTCGCCGTCAGCTTCACGATCGCGTCGGTCGGCTCGATGATCTTCGGATCCTCGCGCTCCTCCACTCGGACGTCGCCGGCGGTGTACATGACTACTCCACGCATGGTGGGTCTCCTTGCTCTTGTGTGCCGGCGCCTGAGGCGCCGGTTCGTTTTCAGGAAGGCCGGGCAGTGCCACGGCTTGCTCGGCTGGGAGGGCTCGCACGCCGGCGAGCCCGCTCGAAGGGCCTACCTGTCCGGCCCCGGGCTCGGCCTCCCCGCCGCCGATGCGGCTGGGGTGTGCGCCGCCGGGCGGCGGCGCTGGGTGAGCGCGATGGCGATCGTGGGAATCAGCGTGAGAGCGGCGATGACGGTGCCGATCGCAGCGGGGCCCGTGGCTCCCAACGAGGATTCGAGGGCAAGGCCGGCGCTCCAGGAGCCGATGGCCGTGCCGAGATTGAACGCCGAGACGGTGAGGGCGGAGCCCAGAGTGGGAGCCCGGCCCGCGAAGCGGACTCCCAGCGAGATCAGCACCGGGTTGACGCCGAGACCGAACAGCCCCAACAGGGCGACCAGCACAATCGTGAGTGCCGCGTATCCGGACAGCAGGCAGATCGCCAGCAGCAGGATGGTCGTCGTCGCAGCGGCAGCGATGGTCGTCACGTACGGGCGGTGGTCTCCCAGCCGGCCCCCTATGAGGAAGCCCGTCAGGGCGCCGACGCCAAAGCCGACCAGGACCAGCGGCACCAGCCCGGAGGCCAGGCCGGCCCGGTCGGTCAGCAGCGGCGAAATGTACGTGTACGTCGACAGCACGCCGCCAGTAGTGGTCGCGCATGCCGCCAGAACCAGCCACAGCCGGCCGCTCCGCACAGCGGACAGTTCGGAGCGGACCGACACCACCGTGGGGCCGGATCCGTCGTGCGGGACATGGCGGGCGATGAGCACCATGGCTGCCGCCCCCAGGGCGGCGAGCGCCCAGAACGGGCCCCGCCAGCCCATGAGCTGCCCGGCGAAAGCGCCGAGCGGCACGCCGACGACGTTGGCGAGCATGGCGCCGGCGCCCACAACGCCCAGGGCGCGGGAGCTCGCGGTGGGACCTGCGGCGCGCGCGGCCACCACGTTGGCCACCGCCCAGAACGCGCCGGTCGCCAAAGCGGTCAGGAACCGGGCGGCCAGGAGCAGCGCGAAGCTGGAGCTGAGAGCGACGACGACGTGCCCGGCCGCGAAAATCCCCAGCGCCAGGACCAGCGTCAGCCGCCGGGGCAGCCGCAACGTCAGCATCGCCATCAGCGGCGCGCCGACGATCATCCCGACCGCGAAGACAGTGATCAGCAGGCCGGCCCGGGCCACAGTGACCTGCGCGTCACTCGCGATCTCCGGCAGCAGGCCCGCCACCACGAACTCGGTCGTGCCCATCAAAAATGTGCCCAGGGCCAGGACGTGTACGACGACCGGAAGCCGGGTGGGCGGGTGCCCGTGGCCACCGCCCCGTAGGTCGGCGGGGGCGTGAAGAGTGCCTCCTCGCGTGGTCATGCTTCATCTCCGCAGCAGATCGAGATCGGGGTGCGATCCCACGAAACCGCTTCTGCCGCAGGCGCGGGAGGCTGCGTTTATCGGGGGTACAAGCTCAACCCCCCTTCCCAGGGGTGAGGGCCGTAGCGTGGAAGGCATGGAACGCCTCCCGGACAACCGCGCCGACATCCGTGACTTCTTGGCCACCCGGCGTGCCAAGATCACCCCGGAGCAGGTCGGGCTGCCCACCAGCGGCCGGCGCCGGGTTCCGGGACTGCGGCGCGAGGAGGTCGCCGTCCTCGCCGGCGTGAGCACCGAGTGGTACACACGTCTGGAACAGGGCCACATCAGCGGCGTGTCCGAAGACGTCCTCGACGCAGTCGCCCGCGCGCTGCAACTGGAGGAGGACGAACGCACCTACCTGTTCGATCTGGCCAGGGCCGCACAGCCGCCCAGCCGCACGCCTCGCCGCCGCAAGGCCGTCGACATCCCGCCCCGCGTCCAGTGGCTGCTCGACTCCATGACACTGTCCGCGGCGTTCGTCACCAACGGCCGCCTGGACATCGTCGCCACCAATGCGCTGGCCCGCGCCCTTTTCGCGCCGCTGTTCGACAGCGAGACCACGGACGAACGCGGACGTCCGAACTTCGCCCGGTACTGGTTCCTCGACGCCGGCGCACCCGACTTCGTCGTCGACTGGGACGGCGCCCTCGGCGCCACCGTCGCCCTCCTGCGCGCCGAGGCCGGGCGCTACCCGCACGACAAGGCGCTGCGCGAGCTGGTCGGTGAGCTGTGCACGGTGAGCGCCGAGTTCCGCAACCGTTGGGCCGCCCACGACGTACGCATCCACCACGGTGGGGTCAAACAGTTTCACCACCCTGATGCCGGGCCTCTGAAACTCGTCTACCAGCCGTTGGACCTGCCCATCTCTCTTCGAGAGGTACATTCCCTGACTATCTACACCGCCGAGCCAGGCACCCCTGACGAGGACCGGCTCAAACTCCTCGCCAGCTGGGCAGCGACCCGACTGCAGGAAACAGAACCCGCCGACGGCAGGGACTTGCCCTGAAGGTGGGACTCCAGGGACTCCGGCACTCGACGAAGATCACGTGCCGTACTGACCGCGCCGGTGCGGCTCGCTACGCGGGATCGTGCAGGAACTAGCAGAAGGAGGAGCAATCGTGAGTCGGCTCCTGGTGACCGGTTCAGCGGACGGCCTTGGCCTCGCCGCGGCGGATGCGCTGCTGTCCGCAGGGCACGATGTGGTGGTGCACGCCCGAAACCGGGAGCGGGCCGCGGCCCTCAATGCCCTGGTCAACCGTGGGGCACATCTGGTGGTGGGCGACTTCGCCAACCCCGATGCCGTTCGGCACCTCGCCGCCAGACTGAACGACGCCAAGCCGCTCGACGCGGTCATCCACAACGCCGGGGTATGGAGCGGCCGGGCCGTCATGCCCGTCAACGTCGTCGCGCCGTACCTGCTGACGGCCCTGCTGCCCGGGCCGCGCCGCATGGTGTATCTGAGCAGCAGCTCGCACCTCAGCGGGCGCCCCTCGCTCGCCGGGGTGAATTGGCAGGGCGCAAGCGCGGGTTCGTACGCCGACAGCAAGCTGTTCGTCACGACGCTCGCGGCCGCGGTGGCCCGCCTGCGGCCCGAGGTGCTGAGCAACTCCGTGGATCCCGGCTGGGTGCCGACCAGGATGGGCGGTGCGGACGCGCCGGACGATCTCGAACTCGGCCATCGGACCCAGGAGTGGCTCGCCGTCAGCGACGAACCCGAGGCCCGGACCACGGGCGGGTACTGGTACCACCGCCGGATGCAACAGCCGCACCCCGCCGTCCACGACGAGGCCTTCCAGGACCGCCTGCTGCGGGCGTTGGCCGAGGAGACGGGCGTCCCGCTCGACTGAACGCGACGCGGCCGTCTCGGCCCGGGCACGGCTACCAGGCTCAGACTTCCGGGCCCTCGCCGCCAGGGCCAGGCCAGAGCGGCGTCCACGGGTCCTTCGCCGAGTTCGGCGCACAGCTGCTCGTACACCACGACGTCCGGCCGCAGGGCGATCCCGTTGATGGTCAGTCGTTCTCCGTAGATGTCGGTGTGCCTGATCGCGCCGCCGCACCCGCTGCCGTTCGGGGAAGCGAACCGAGATCGTGTCCGGCGTGCAGGGGCTCAACAGGCTCCAGATGACAGCGAGTCGGCCGGTCGAGGTGAGGGCCAGTTCGGCGAAGGCCTGTTCGCTGAGGTCGAGTTGCCCAGGTGCACACGGCAGGGGGCATTCGTTGGTGATTCGGACCGTAACGGAGGCACCGTTCGCCGCACGGACCAGCACGTAGGCCCCACAGGCTTTGGACATCTCGTAGTCGGTGGTGTTCATCGCCGCGATCATCGTGTCGTCGCTCGGATCGTACGGACAGGCGCCGTCCCCGACCCCGGCCCCGGCCCCGGC